>DASQHA010000084.1:0-5581 GCA_035632335.1 Terriglobales bacterium | reverse complement strand
TCTCGGGGGCCTCGATCAGTCGCTCAAACAGGACTAATGCGCGATCCGGATCAGGCGCTTCCGCCAGCAACCCAGGGAGGGTCGCAGCCAGCCCAGGCGAAAGCCGCGCCCCAACTCGCTCCAGATTGCTCTTGCCGGCGTCAGGATTGCGAAACGGCAGGAGGGCGGCACGGTCCGCGTGGGGGCGGCTCTCTGACCCGCCTGGGCCGGGCAAAGCCCGGCTATCTTCCCCCGGGGCACGGTCCCCCGCCGGCTCAGTTGGCAGTTTCGATGGAGGCAAGACTCTCGGCTCGGAATGCCAGCATACCCTCAATACCTCCGGGTCCCGAAATATTTCCGCACCCCGACCGTGTTGTACCGGCCCCACGGCCCGTTCGGCCCCAGGTCGGCCGGGCCCAGGTTGCGGTCGCGGGCTCCAAACCGGGTAAACAGAAAATGCTGCGTTACCCGCATTTCGAATCCTTTGCCCAGGTAAAGCCCCCCGCCCCACGAGTTCTCCAGCCCGATCGCATCCATCGACCAGGTATAAAGCGTCTGCGGAAGATTTTTGCCAAACAGAAATCGGGGCTCTCCGAACAGAAAGAACCTGCGGAACTCTCCGCGCCCAAAGGGATGCGCTTCCACATATCCGGAAATCATGTAGCGCGCGAAGGCGTTGCAGGGATCGTTCACTCCGCCCGAAATTCCCGCGTCCGCCCGGCAAATATTCGGATCGATCTCGTTATGCGGAGGCGCCAGGTCAAACTGTCCGTACCCCCAGAACGTATCGCGGGGAAGAAACATCCGCTCCGAGCTGTCATGGCTGACAGCCGGCTGCGCCCCTTCGGTTTGTGCTGAAAGTACTCCCGACAGCGTCAGACATAGGAACATCCACAGCAGTGCCTGCTTCATGAGGCCTCCGCAAGAAATGTTGGTGCAGTACTCGACGAAAATGGGCTTGTGTGGTCGCGGGCGACTGGCCCGCGCGGCGAACCACCCGCGGCCCATGCGGGCGCCACATTGTACTCCGCCAGCCCAACCGCAGGACCGCGCTTTGTAGGTTCGTGTGGTCGCGAGCGACTCGCCTGCGGGGAAACCATCGGCGGACCACGCAGGCGCCGCATTCGCCCTCCCCCTGCGAAATTCTCAGGATCTCTTGATGGAGAACGGGCGTCCCCGCCCGCCCGTGCTGCGGCGGCTGTTAATACGCGCCGAATGCCCTCCATCACCCGGTTGCGCCACCTCACCGGCCTCCGGTATTCTCGAACCTCCGGACGTTCAGCAGCACCAGGGAGACCACCATGAAGGCAGTGCCCCGCCGAAGTGTCCGATCATCTCTGCTACTGGGATTGGTGATGATTATGGCTGGATCCGCCCGGGCTGCGAGTATCTACGACTTCACACTGCCGTCAATCGATGGAAAGCCCATCCCGCTGGCGGAATTCAAGGGCAAGGTGGTCCTGGTGGTCAATGTCGCCAGCCGCTGCGGGTTCACTCCCCAGTACAGCGCGCTCGAGTCCTTATACGAGAAATACAAGGACCAGGGCTTCGTCATCGTAGGCTTCCCCGCCAATAATTTTGGCGCCCAGGAACCGGGCAGCAACCAGGAGATCAAAACTTTCTGTTCCCGAAAGTACAACGTGACCTTTCCCATGTATGGCAAAGTATCGGTTAAAGGTGACGATCAGACGCCGCTCTATAAATACCTCACTCGCCAGACCGGCCCGGCCATCGCCGGCGATATCAAGTGGAACTTCACGAAATTCCTGGTTGATCGCAAGGGAAACGTCGTGCAGCGCTTCGACTCCGCGGTCACTCCCGACTCCAAAGAAGTAGTCTCTGCGGTAGAGAAACAGTTGAGCCAGAAATAGACAATCCAGACTGGACAACTGTGCAGCGGTAACCACCATGTGCAAGCCAATTTTGTCTACGTAAATTCATATCAAATTTTTCTATTCCTCCAACAACTAGAATCTATCATCCGCCTAAGTCCTGATTTAGCTTGAGCATACGTTTGGCCCGCGTATTGCTACAGCACTTCCATCGGGGGGTGAAAACAATGCCACAGGAGGTCTCTATCTCCTACCAAGCGGTCAAGAGCAAGGTTTACAAGCTGGTTGACGCCATGGTCGAAGGTGACAAGAACCCAGTAGAGGTTCAGGAGTCCATCCGGCGCTGGTGGAATCTGATTCATCCTTCAGATCGCGCGGTAGCGCAAAAATATCTGCTCATGGTGCTGGAGAAATCCAATTCCACCCTGGGAGCCATCGTCCTCGGTCTGCCGGACGCTCAGGAAGTAAAGTGCGCCCGGAACCTGGAAGTAGAGCGTATTCCCGCGCGCACCGACAGAACAGCCGTCAGCAGCCCCGTCTAGACACTGCAAGAAACCAAAAGCCCGGCATCAGCCGGGCCTTTTTTGTTGGCAGCTTCACTTTTGTAGCGCCGGCGTCCCGCGCTCGGCACGCAATCCAGAACCTATATGTCGTAGTACAGCGCGAACTCATATGGATGCGGACGCAACCGCACCGCATCCACTTCCTTCGTTCGCTTGTATTCGACATACGTGCTCAACAGCTCTTCGGTAAACACATCGCCCTTGAGCAAAAATGCGTGGTCCCGCTCCAGCGCATCGAGCGCATCCTCGAGTGAACCCGGCATCGACGGCACCTTGGCCAACTCTTCCGGCCCCAGGTCGTAAATGTCCTTGTCCAGCGGCTGCCCCGGATCCATCTTGTTCTCGATTCCGTCGAGGCCCGCCATCATCATCGCGGCAAACGCCATGTACGGATTGCAGCTCGGGTCGGGCGGACGGAACTCCACCCGCTTGGCTTTGGGCGAAGCCGAATACATCGGAATCCTGCACGCCGCCGACCGGTTCCGCCGCGAGTACGCCAGGTTCACCGGCGCTTCGAATCCCGGCACCAAACGTTTATAGGAATTGGTGGTTGGCGCAATGATCGCCGCCAGCGCCGGCCCGTGCTTGATCAGCCCTCCGATGTACCACAGCGCCATCTGCGAGATCCCGGCATAGCCGTCGCCGGCAAACAGCGGCTTGCCTCCCTTCCACAACGATTGATGGGTGTGCATGCCGCTGCCGTTGTCGCCGTAGATCGGCTTGGGCATGAAAGTCACCGTCTTGCCGTACTGGTTGGCCACATTCTTGACGATGTACTTGTAGAGCATCATGTGGTCCGCCGAGCGCACCAGCGAATCGAATTTGAGGTCGATCTCGGTCTGTCCCCCGGTCGCCACTTCATGATGGTGGCACTCCACCTCCAGGTCGCAGTTTTGCATGGTCATGACCATCTCAGTGCGCAAGTCCTGGTAATGGTCGGTCGGAGGCACGGGGAAATAGCCTTCCTTGTAGCGCGGCCGGTATCCCTGGTTGTTCTCCACCCGCCCCGAATTCCACCGGCCTTCTTCTGCGTCGATAAAGTAAAAGCCGTGCTGCTCGCGTTGATCGAAGCGGACATTATCGAAGATGAAAAACTCAGCCTCGGCCCCGAAATAGGCGGTGTCCGCCAGTCCGGTCGAGCTCAAATACATTTCGGCCTTCTTCGCGATGTAGCGCGGATCGCGGTCATAGCGCTGCTTCGTGACCGGGTCTACGACATCACACACCATCACCAGCGTCGCCACCTCAGTGAAAGGATCGAGAATGAAGCTGTTGGGGTCCGGAATCAGCAGCATGTCGCTCTCGTGGATCGCCGCCCAGCCCCGGATCGACGACCCGTCCATGCCATACCCTTCATCGAACGAAGCCTCGTTCAACTGGTCAATGGGATAGGAAACATGGTGCTGCAGTCCCGGCAGATCGGTAAACCGCAGATCTAACATCTTGACCCCGTTCTTCTTCACAAACTCGAGAACGGTTTTCGGGTCAGCCATGGGTCGTTCCTTTCAGATCTGGTTCCTGATTTCATTGACGTGGTGCGATCAATGTTGTGTGGCCAGTGTCCCGCGGACAATCCTGGTGTGAACAATGCTGTTGTGGCCGCGGGCGACTCGCCCGCGACTTCCGCCGCCCCAGTCTCATCGCCAACCGTTCTCCAGCCGCCACGTTGCTGGGCCGGGAGCCTTTAACCCCCCGTGTTTCAAGCGAAGAGAGCCTGCCTGCTACAATCTCGCAGTGTCAGCCGCAGGTAACTTTAACGGCCGGTAGCCTGTGCAAGGAAATATATTGTTTTTATGCCCCGGATAACGAAGCTTTATGCCCAACGCGCCAGCACTTAGCAATTGGCAATTGGCATTTAGCCAACCCGGGTGCCAGTAGTTCTTCCCGACCGAAGACAACGGATTTGGCCAATTGCCAAGTGCCAAGTGCCAATTGCTAGTCTTGCACCCCTATGGATTTCGAACAGCTAGAAACGTTTATCCAGGTCGCCCGCCACAGTTCGTTCTCCCGGGCGGCGGAGAAGCGTTTTCGTACCCAGCCCGCCATCTCCTCGCAGATTCGCGCCCTGGAGGAGGAAGTCGGCGCCAAGCTGCTCGACCGTTCCGGAGGGAAAGTCTCCATCACTGCCTCCGGCAAGCTGTTCCAGAAATATGCTGAAGAAATTCTCGAGGCGCGCAAGGCGGTCCTGACCGCGATTGCCGAGACCGAACGCGTGCCCCGCGGAGAGATCATCGTAGGCGCCAACGAAGGCACCTGCCTGCACATCCTCCCCGAAGTCTTCGCCGAGTTCAAAAGGCAGTATCCCGACGTCGCGGTCAACATCACGCGCGCCGACTACGGCAAGATCCTCGACTCGGTCATCGATAACTCCGTCGACTTCGGCTTCGTCTCCCTGCCCGTTGCCGATTCGCGCCTGACCGTCGTTCTCATCCATCGCGACGAACTCGTGGTCATCGCCCCTCCCCGGCATCCGCTGGCTAAGCTGAAATCTGCCCCCATCTGCGAGGTCGCGAAGTTCCCCCTGGTCATGCCCAAAGCCGGGCATACCCGCGACGCCCTGGAGGAGCTCTTCCACGAAAACAAGCTGAAGCCGCAGTACGCCATGGAACTCGATTCCAGCGAGCTGCTGAAGCGCTTCATCGCCGCCGACGTAGGCGTGGGCTTCATCGCCCGCTCCAATGTGCAGGAGGACGTCCAGGCCAAGGTCCTGGTCGCGATCCCCATGGCGGAAACTCCAATTCGCCGCGACCTGGCGCTGGTGTTCCGCAAAGACAAGGCCCTGAGCCGCGCCGCCCTGGCTTTCATTGACACCACGGTAAAAATAAAAAAAGTAGACCCGGTGGCCGTAGCAACCCGCTAGCACCGGAAGCACCATCACCGGCCATGCGGGGACGGGTGCCCCCGCCCGTCCAGGCCGAGCAAGGCTCGGCTAGTTCTTTGAGACTGACACTGCCAGCCAAATCGCGGAACCAACTCCTGCGGGTTTCGTGATCGGTTAGAATCCCAGCAGTGAAAAGATTTCTCCTGACCTTTCTGCTGGCCTCCGCTTCCCTCCTCCCGGCCCAAGCCCGCAAGCCTGCTCCACCCTCCAAACTGATTTCCATCCGGGTCACCGGCTCGACTCGCTATACCTCGGCCCAGATCGTGGCCGCCACCGGCCTCCAACTGGGCCAGACCGTAGGTGATGAAGATTTCCAGGGCCTGAGC
>DASQHA010000083.1:0-16377 GCA_035632335.1 Terriglobales bacterium | reverse complement strand
AAGGTTCACCACGTTAAGATCTTAAAAATTACACTGTCCTGGCGGCGTGCCCGGAGGGCAGCCCTTGGTCGGCGTCGGTCGTCCCGTGGTCGTTCCACGGTCCACGGCGAAGGTCAGGCCCACAGCTGCGCCGGCGAAGGCGCCCATCAGCAGGACCCAGTGCCAGGGACTGCTCACTCCGGCCACTGCGGGCGGAGGCAGGTCAGGAACGTCGGTTGAACTCATGCTCGCGTGCTGCACATCACTTGGAGTCGGTTGCGATTGGTAGCCGCCCGGAGGAATCTCGGAGGTGATTTCGACCATCTGACCAGCCGTCAGAGTCACGGCATTGCTGGCGTTCGAGGGATTATTCGCAGCGTGCGCCCCCCCCAGAGGCGTGACGCTTACAACCCCGGTGTAGCAAATCACCGTGGTCTTGTTGGCGCTGTACTCGACGTAGAAATCCGTGCCGATCACGCCGATCACCGCGTTGGGCGTGTGCACTTCAAATTTGCCGTTGGGCTGGGTGATCTTTACCACTTTGCTGCGCAGGCGGCCGGCATCCATCTCCAACGAGGTCTGCTGCGAGGCAGCATCATGCTGCAACACGCGCAGTTCACTGTTCGAGCCGACGCTAAGGATGGATCCATCATCCAGGCCGGCCCGCAACCGGCCACTGGCCGCTGTCTTTAGCAGGTCGTTCCAGTCGAGTTCATCTTTCGCCTTGGCGGGTTGGTCGTTCCTGGTGGCGGCAGGAATTAAGGCGTTGATCTGGCCCGCGCGTTGTCCTCCGGCCGGCGGCGCACAAACCGCGGGCAACGGAGAGAGCAGAAGGCAGAGTACTCCGGCGATCAGACGGTTGAGCGTGTCCACGGGCTTCCCTTTCCCAATCGAGACGTATTTTTTGGGCTTACGCGAATTGTGCCAGAGCGCCGGGGAAAGTCAACGCTCCGGAACCTTGGGAGTGACCAGGGGGCTTGCACGAAAGTGTACGGCCTGTGGTTCAGACCGGGGCGGGGACGGCGCGAAGGACGACAGGTTCCATCGCTCGCTCAGCTCTCGCTTCCCCACTGCCAGTCCTGGTAGCGCCGGCGGAGTTCCATCTTCAGTAATTTTCCCGTCGAGGTGTGCGGAAGTTCATCCAGGAAAACAAAGGCGTCCGGCAATTGCCACTTGGCAAACTTGTCGGCGAGGAATTCACGCAGCTGCTGACCGGTGAGGCTGGCGCCGCTTCGCACCACGACCGCTGCCAGCGGGCGTTCCTGCCACCGGGGATGAGGTACCGCGATGACGGCAGCTTCACGCACGTCAGGATGGGACATCAACGCATTCTCCAGGTCCACTGAACTGATCCACTCACCGCCGGATTTGATCATGTCTTTGCTGCGATCGGCGATCTTCAGATATCCGTGCGCGTCGACCGTCCCCACATCCCCGGTGCGAAACCAACCGTCTTTCGTCCACTTGTCTTTCTCGTCCGGCAACTCGTGGTAGCTGGCCGCAACCCAGGGACCCCGCAGTTGCACTTCGCCCATGGCTTGACCGTCACGGGGAACTTCGCCATCGTCGTTCACCACTCTCACATCGACGAAGGGCACGGCAATACCGGCCTTGGCTTTCATCTGGCATCGTTCTTCCTGCGACCAATCCCGCATGTGGGACTTCAATTGATTGGTGGTGGCTTCAGGACTGCTTTCGGTGAGACCCCAACCCTGGGTGACGTCGATGCCGAACTTCGCCAGTCTCTGGATCAGGGTCAAAGGAGGCGCGGCGCCGCCAATCAGCAGGCGCAGCGAATCCGGTTTCCAGCGGGCAGCGGTTTTTTCCAGGCAATCCACAACTCCAAACCATACCGTGGGCACGCCGGCGGCGACCGTGACTTTTTCTTTCTCGCATAGCTCCAGGAGGCTGGCGGCGTCAAGATAAGGGCCGGGCAGAATCAGTTTGCAGCCGGTCATGGCCGCGGCAAAAGGCAGTCCCCAGCCATTGACGTGAAACATGGCGACCGCGGGGAGAAGCACGTCATGGTGCGAGATGGCAAAGTTATCGACCATGGTCAGCAGCATGGTGTGCAGCACCATCGAACGGTGGGTGTAAACGACGCCCTTCGGACATCCCGTGGTGCCCGAGGTGTAGCACATCGAGGCAGCCTCGTTTTCGTCGAGTTCCGGATAGCAAAACTCTCCCGGAGCAGACTGCAGAAAGTCTTCGTAATTCTCGTATCCGGCGGGGACGGGCTTTCCGCAGAGCGGAACCACCATGACGCGCTCGAAACGGGTTGAGGCTTTGATCTTTTCGTAAAGTGGAAGAAGAATGTCGTCGACGATTAGAAAGCGGTCGCGTGCGTGGTTTGCGATGTAAGCGATGTCTTGCGGCGCGAGTCGCAGGTTCAGCGTGTGGGTAACTCCCCCGGCGGCGGGAATCCCGAAGTATGCCTCCACGTGGGCATAGTGGTTCCACATCAGGGTGGCCACCCGGTCTCCGCGCTGCAAGCTCGCGTGCTGAAGCGCCCCGGACAAGGCCCGCGCCCGGCGGTACAAGGCCGCGTAGGTGTAGCGATGCAGGGAGTGGTCGGGCAGCCGCGAGACAATTTCAGATTCGGGGAAAATCTTTCCGGCGCGCTCCAGCAGATGGACCAGCGTGAGCGGGTAACTCATCATGGTGCCTTGCATCTTCGCTCCTTTGGCTTGGCGCCCGCCGGCATCGCGTGTCCGTCGAAGTTTTGAGTTGCAAATTATAACCTGCGTTGGATAAGGTTCTACCTCACCCCTCAGGCGGTTGCGATGCCATGATTACGGACTGCCACATCCATATTCAGCCGCTCGAGATGTTCAAGCCAGAGGCGCTGGCGCTCATAAGAAACAAGCGCCCTGACTTTGACGAGATCGTGGAGTTCTGCCACTCCCCCAAGGCTTTTCTGAAGCATCTGGACGCGGCTGGGATCGGGCGCGCCGTACTCATCAATTACGTGGCTCCGGAAGTAATTGGATTCAGTCCGGAAGTTAACCAGTGGGTGTCCGACTACGCTAAGAATGACCCCGGCCGTCTGATTGCTTGCGGCGGCCTCCATCCCCGGCATTCACCCAACATCATGGCAGACGTCGAGCAGATTCTGCGCTTGAAGATCCGCATGATCAAGATTCATCCGCCTCATCAGTTGCTGTTTCCTAATGACTATCTTCACGGAGTGAAGGAGTTGGAGATCATTTATAGGGCAGCGGAGGCCAACGGCGTCCCGGTGATGTTCCACACCGGCACCTCAATTTTTCACGGCGCCCGCAATAAGTACGGCGACCCCATTTATATCGATGACGTGGCTGTCGATTTCCCCAGGCTGAAGATACTGATGGCGCATGGCGGCCGGCCACTCTGGATGGACACCGCATTCTTTCTTTTGCGGCGGCATTCTAATGTCTATCTGGACATCAGCGGCATCCCGCCTAAGGCACTGCTCCAATATTTCCCGCGCCTGGAAGAAATCGCCAGTAAGACCCTGTTCGGCACCGATTGGCCTGGCCCGGGCGTACCGGACATCAAGAAAAACCTGGACGATTTCATGGCCTTGCCGCTGCGCGAAGAAACCCGGCAACAGATTCTGTCACGCACCGCTTCCGAGATCTGGCCCGAATAGATTTCGGTTCTATGCCCTCCTGAGATCGATGGAGGACGGGCGTCCACGCGGCTTTCGGTCTCAGTCTCGGGTCAACGATTCGATGAGCTTTCGATGCTGCGGATAAAGCCTGGCCAGTTCTGCCCGCTTTCCCATCTCAAAGTCCGCGAAATCGAAACCCGGAGCGACCGTGCAGCCCGCCAGGGCGAAGGTCTTGGGATCGCGCACGCGGGAAGCAAACCAGTGGCCCGCCTTGACAGCCGCCTGCAGCACCTCACCGGCGTCGGGATTGTTGCCTAACTGAATCTCCGAATAGGCGCCGTCAGGGTCAATCACATGCACGCTGATCGCGCTGCCGGCATAAAAGTGCCAAAGCTCATCCGATCGCAGACGGTGGAAGGCCGAGAAATTCCCGTCCTGCAACAGGAAGTAGATCGCGGTCGAGACCAGCCGCGGGCCTGTGAATTGGGGCGGCAAAGCTTCCCTGACAATTGAAAGCTCCGAACGGTAGGTTTCGCGATAGTATCCGCCCTCGGGATGCGGGATCAGGTTCAGTTTGTCTATCCAGTATCGAGCGGACTTTGGCATCTGGCCTTCATTTCGCGCTTGAGTAACCCCGCTGCGGGCGAATCGCCCGCGACCACTCGGTTCATTTGGGTTTGACGCTGAAGTGGCTGGCGATGCATTGCCACCTGCCATTCAGGTTCATCCAGGTATCGGTGAAGCGGCCGCGGCGCACCCACGGTTTGCCTTTGTCGACTCCCTTTTCGTAATAAGCGCCCGTCACCACGGCCGTGTTTCCGAAGTAGTGGACCACCATGTCGGTGGATTGCAGCGCCTCGGGACGGTAGGACTTGTCGGCCACCGAGGCGACAATTTCCGCCTTGTTGTAGACCGTGCCCTCGGCCACGGTCATGACGAAATCGTCCGCCAGCAGAAGTCGTACAGCCGGCGCATCATTGTTCAGCTCGGCCCGGTTCCACAGGTTCTCCATCGCAATAATCTTCGACGCATCCTGCGCCACCGTTCGGAACGGGGCCGCCAGCCACAGCCCGGCGCACAACCCGGCAACAATAAGGGTTCGTTTCATGAGAACTCCTCAATCGCTTTCGAGCTGAAAGTATATAGCGCGCGGCATCAGCCGCCGGCGGCGGGAATAGCTTGACCCGGAACGGCCGGGCGGCGGGTTGTCCTATTTCTTCTTGGGGGCGGATTCGCCTTTTGCCGCGAGAGTGCGGACATGGGCCAGGACAGCGCGGATTTCGTCGTCCGAAATGTTGCCTTTGAAGCCCGGCATATTGCCTTTTCCGTCGGAGATGACCTGGATGAGTTCAGCGTCCGATCTGCTCTGGACCTCGGGTGAGCGCAGATCGGCCACCTGCAAGCTTTTGCCCACGGCGGTGCCGCTGCCGTCGGGCCCGTGGCAGCTGACGCACTTGGCTTTAAATACATTGGCGCCGTTTGCCGTACCCTCGCTGGCCGCCGGGCTTGCGCTCAGTACCAAGGCGGCAATAACAAGCAGACTGGCAACAAGCGCCAGAATATCAAGTGGCAGTTTCCCGGCCTGTAGTTTCATCCCCTCAATCCTTCCGTAGTCGGTCGCGACGGCAGGTCGGCCGCAGCGCTTTGCAGCCCGGTCATTCTAGCGGCTTGAATCCGCCAAATCAACGCCAGGGGAACAGTTCGTTCGCGACGGCCGCTTCAGCTCGAATTTTTTTGCCACGCGAATCCGTGTACGGCAGCGGGCAGACAACCTCGGATTGCCCTTTTTACGATACCGGACTGCAGCCGGTCATACACCATTCAGGAGATCACCGATGGCTTCCCAGTTCTCTTCTTCGGTCCCAGGTCGCCGCGTTCCGCAATGGCGGGTGGAGTATGAAGCTGCACTGCGGGAAGGCGACCACGAGAGGCTGTTCAAGCGCATCGAGGTTGCCGAGGCTGCCATCCTTACTCGCCGCGACGTCCTCGAGCAGGGCTCTGATGGTTCCGCTGAACGGCGGGAAATTACGCTGGCCCTGGCCAAGCTCGAAAGCATGAAAAAGGAAGTTTTGAAGTTCCTTTGAGCTAGAGACGCCATCCCCGGCACGCATTTCACCTCGTTCCGCCGGGCAAACCCGGCATCGAATTCCCGCCCGCCTCAGAATCGCAAAGACATTCCAGCCCCACCGATTTTCGCTGCCTTTGGCCGGGGTCCTCCTTTTCGACTGGACAACCGAAAGCAAACGATATAAAAAGAAAGCGCAATCACAAGCTCCGCTTTTCGGGACAAACGTGCTCAACGAAGAACGCAGACGGGCCATGATCGAGATTCTGCAGCGGGACGGCCGTGTGCTGGTCACGGACATGGCGCGGAAATTCGACACTTCCCAGGTCACGATCCGCAAGGACCTGGAAATCCTGCATGCCCATGGACTGGTGCATCGCACCCACGGCGGCGCGCTGCCAGCCCGCGAGGGCGCGCTCGAAGACCCTTCCCTGCGGGAAAAAGAAAAGCTGCACCGCAGGGAGAAGCTGCGCATCGCGGCCTCGGCGGCGGCCGAGGTCAAGGAAGGCCAGGTGGTGATTCTCGATTCCGGCACCACCACCACCGCCATCGCGCGGGCGTTGCGAAACTTTCATAACATTACGATTATCACCAATGCGCTGAATATCGCGGCCGAACTCACCGGGGCCCCGGTCGAAGTGATCCTCACCGGTGGAACGCTGCGCAAGAATTCATTTTCGCTGGTAGGTCCGATCGCGGAGGAGACCCTGCGCCGTTTGAATGCCGATATTCTGTTTCTGGGAGTGGACGGTTTCGATGTCCACTACGGGCTGAGCACGCCCAATCTTCTCGAAGCCAAAGTGAACCGGGTCATGGTTGAAGTTGCGAAGCGCACGGTAGCGGTGTGCGATTCGAGCAAGTTTGGGCGCAGGAGTTTGTCTCTGATCATTCCACCCTCGGCTTTGCACGAAATCATCACGGACCACGGAGTTCCCAAGTCCGACCTGAAGGCGTTAAGGAAGATCGGGGTCGAGGTGATGCTTGTCTGAGCGGCGAAAGTTTGAGGCATCCACGCCGGCCCCGGTTCCAGGTTCCCATTCCCTGGCTGAAATTCTGTCACAGCCTCAGTTCTGGGGCCGCTGTGTGGATGCATTGCAGCGCGAAGGATCGCTGGCGGACCTACGGCAGCCTTTCCGGTCCGCAAGCGAATGGTTGTTCGTGGGATGCGGATCGAGCTACTACATTGCGCTCTCGGCGGCGGCGGCCTGGAGCAGTATTACGCGGATGCGGGCCCGGGCGATTCCAGCTTCCGAGTTATTACTGTTTCCCGAAATTGTGCTGGCGGGCTCGGGAAATATTGCAGCCGTGGTTATTTCCCGCTCCGGCCGTACCTCAGAAGCAGTGCGGGCGGCGCAATTGCTCGAGCGCGAAAAGAACATCCGCGTTCTGGCTGTGACCGGCACGCCGGATCAACCGCTCGAGCAGGTCGCCACTGCTACCCTGCCGCTGCTGCCCTGCGATGAGCAGAGCACGGTAATGACACGCTCGTTTACGTCCATGCTGATCGGCCTGCAATATCTGGCGGCCTGTCAGGCCGAAGATTCCTCCCTCTTGAAATCGCTCAGCGACTTGCCCGGACTGGCGCAGAAGGCCATGGACAGCCTGCATCCGCGAGTGCGGGAATTTGCTGGGGTGCGGCCGTACGCCGACTACGTCTGCCTGGGCCAGGGCCCTTTCTACGGTCTGGCCTGCGAGACTGCGCTCAAGGTCAATGAGATGTCAGTGTCGTACGCACAGAATTTTCACACTTTGGAATTTCGTCATGGACCCAAGGCGATCGTGGGACCGGAGACGCTGATAATATTCCTGCTCTCCGAAAAGGGTTACGAGGCCGAGTGTGAAGTCCTGCAGGAGATCAAGGGGCTGGGAGGCACGACGCTGACGGTGACCAACCGGGCCGATCCGCGGGCGCGGGCCGCGTCCGATCTGCTGATTGAGTTTGATTTCGAACTGCCTGAACTGGCGCGGCTCGCACCGTATGTTTTTGCCGGCCAGCTCACTGGCCTCTATACCGGATTGAAAAAAGGCCTGGACCCCGACCACCCGCGCCATTTGAGCCGGGTTGTGGTTCTGGATGACGAGGCGGCGCAACAGCCTCAGCCTGCTCCCTCGTGAGAAGGCGGCCTTTCGATTGCTTTCCTTTCTTGCTCCGCCGGGCGTGTCTCCGCCCGTCCCGCGTTCGCTAGCCGCTGCGGAGGCGAGTTCAGGCTGTCGGCATTCTGATTTCACGGCTTGCAGCAAAGCTTTGAATTCTCCGCATTTGTGTTTTGCGGGGGCAAGAACCGGACTTTTCGCTTGACAATGAACACAGATCGAAAGTAAAAGTAAGCGTTCGTAACCATTCACCACAGGTCATCCCACAGCCCCGGTGAAACCGCTTTACGCGGCGGCGGAGGTGAGGGATCGAGTTCCAAGGAGGATTGCCATGCTGAACCTGGCCGATTTCCGAGTTCGAGTTTTTCTTCTTGCCCTGGTCTGCATTGCTTCTTCGGCCTCCGTTTGGGCGCAGAAAGACACGGGCAACATTGTGGGAACCGTCAAAGACCAGACGGGCGCGATTGTGGCCAGCGCCAAGGTCGTCGTGACCGACGTCGAGCGGAACATTCAGCTGGAGACCACCACCAACGACTCGGGTGAGTTCGTGGCCGGCCCGCTTCGCGTGGGTCGTTATACGGTCGCGGTGGAGCATCCCGGGTTCAAGAAGGCGGTCACGCCACCGGTGGACCTGGATGTGCAGCAGCGGATCGCTCTGAGTATCACGCTGCAGGTCGGCCAGATCTCGGAATCCGTCGAAGTGACCGCCGCCACGCCCCTGCTGGAGACGGAGACATCCGAACTGGGCCAGGTCGTGGACAACAAGCGCATGGCGAACCTCCCGCTCAACGGCCGCAACTTCGCCCAGCTGGCGCTATTGACCGCGGGGACGTCCCCCAGCGAGCCCGGCGCCCGGGACGAAGGCGGGTTCGGGTTTTCCGCCAATGGAGCGCGGTCGCTGCAGAATAATTTTCTGCTGGATGGCGTGGACAACAACTCCAACCTGCCTGATTTGTTGAATGAAACGAATTACGTGATTCAACCTTCCGTGGAGGCGATCGAGGAATTCAAGGTCCAGACCAACGCTTATAGCGCCGAATTCGGCCGGGGAAATGGCGCCATCATCAATGCCACGATCAAGTCCGGCACCAACCAGTTTCATGGCAGCGCGTACGAATTCCTGCGCAACGAGAAACTGGATGCCAAGAATTTCTTTGACGATCCCAATAGTCCGATTGCGCCTTACAAGCAAAACCAGTTTGGGTTCACGATTGGCGGACCGATTGTGCGCAACCGCACGTTCTTCTTCGCCGACTACGAAGGATTGCGGATCCGGCAGGCGCAGACCCTGACTTCCTTTGTTCCTACCAAAGACCAGAAAGGGGGGAATTTTTCCTCACAACTGGATTTAACCAGCCCGCAACAGGCTCTGGCCGCCGACCAGGTGACCATGATTCCCGCGCTGGACTGCGCCGGGCATCCCACCTATGCCGGGGAAATCTTTAACGCGCGCCAAACTCAGGCCAGCGGCCTGTATGCCAGCGGGCTGTGCGGGGTCCCGTTTGGAGGATATGATGGCGCCGGCAACCCTACGAACATCATTCCGATGGGACAGCTGGATCCGCTCTCGCTGGCAATTGCAAAACTTTACCCCTCCCCCAACGTCAACGGAAACGGGTTCAACTTTCTTTCGAACCCGGTACGCAGCGAAACCCGCAACAATTTCGACGTTCGCATTGACCAGAAATACACCGAAAAAGACTATGCCTTCTTTCGCTTCAGCTATGAAGACCAGCCCAGCCTGATTCCCGGGCCCTTCGACAACACGGGAGGCGATGGCGGCGGGTTCTTCAGCGGCGTGGAAGACAATGCCTATCGCAGCTTCGCCACCAGCTGGACCCACCTGTTCCGCAGCAACCTGACCAACGAATTCCGGCTGGGCTACAACCGGGTCAACTCGCAGCGCCAGCAGATCAACGCCGACAAGACCAGTGAAGAACTGCTGAATTTTCCCGGCGGCTTCCCCGGCATTCCCAACGTGCCCGGAAACGGCGGTTTGCCGCAACTGACGTTTAACGACATCAACCAGATTGGCAGCCCCACATTTCTGCCCTCGCACGAAGTGCAGAACACTTACGGCCTTTCGGAAAACCTGACCTGGGTGCGGGGCAGTCACTCATTGAAATTCGGTACCGACATCCGTTCTGAAGAGTTCACGATTTTTCAGCCGGCCGCGCCTCGCGGCACACTCGACTTCGGACCTGGATTCACCGACAACCCCGCGGTTCCCTTCAGCGGCGGGTCGGGATTCGCATCTTTTCTGGTGGGATTGAGCGATGGCGGCAGCATCAACAATCTGCACAACATCGACTATCACCATCAGGTGTACGCCTTCTACGCGCAGGACGACTGGAAGGTCACCCCGAAACTCACTCTGAACCTGGGTGTGCGCTACGAACTGTTTACCACCATCAAGGAGCGGAACAACGAGCTCGGCACTTTTGATCTTTCAACCGGGGCCTTGATCGTGCCCAAGGGAGTGACCGCGCAACTGACGCCGCAGCTGGCCGCGATCGTTCCGGTGCAAGCCACGGCGACTCCGGGCCTGATCTCGCCTGACATCAACAATTTTGCTCCTCGCATCGGCCTGGCCTACAAATTGAGTGAGAAGGTGGTTGTGCGCGCGGGTTATGGCATCTTCTATGGCGGCGACGAGGCGGGGCCGTATTCCAATCCGAGCATGGGATTCAATCCGCCGTTCTTCGTCAGCAAGAATTTCAACCAGCCCTGCGGCGCGGCTTCAGCCAATCCGGCAACGGTGGACTGTTCCCTGCCGGGCATCCCGACGCTTTCGAGCGGCTTCCCGGCAAACTCTCTGACCGACCCCGAGCCGCCGCCGCTTTTCTTTTCGCTCGACCCCAAGCTGGTCACGCCCTACATGCAACAGTGGCACCTGTCGACGCAGTATGAGTTACCATCGAACACGGTGTTTGAAGTCACTTATGCGGGATCGCGTGGCTTGAAGCAATACATTTATTTGAACGGCAATCAGGCTGCGCCGAACGCGGATCCTAATCTGCCTTTTGCGCCCCGGCGTCCCCTGCCCCAGCTTGATGGCTTCATCGGCTGGTTCCGTTCGGCGGGATTCTCCAATTACAACTCGCTGCAGACCCGGGTCGAGAAGCGTTTCTCTCACGGACTCACCTTCCTGGCGTCTTACACCTGGGCGCACGCGCTGGACATTGCGTCGAACGCCGACCTGGGGGCGCAAAACGGCGGCGACTTCCGCTATTTCAAAGATCCTTCGCAGGAATATGGCAACTCGGATTTCGACGTCCGCCATCGCTTTGTCTTCAGCTACCTCTACGAGTTGCCGATCGGCCACGACAAGCGCATGCTGGGCGATGCCAGCGGCGTGCTTAACCAGGTCGTCGGCGGGTGGCAGATTGGCGGGATCACTTCGGTCTCAAGCGGCAACTGGTTCACTATCCTGGACGATAACGGCGTCGCGAACTCAGACGGCCAGCAGCGGCCCGACCTGATCGGCGATCCACGCGCCACACCTTGTGTGCCCAATACCTTCTTCAACACCTGCGCGTTTGCCGATCCCCCATCAGGATCGTTCGGTAATGTCAGCCGCAACAGCGTGCAGGGACCGGGCTACCAGACCTGGGATTTCTCGCTGTTCAAAAACTTCCCCATCACCGAGCGCACCAAGCTGGAATTTCGTGCCGAATTCTTCAACGTGTTCAATCATCCCAACCTTCAGTTTGCCAAGTCGGGGCCGCAGAACTCGATCAACACGACTACGTTTGGCACGCCGCAGTTCGGATTCCTGACCGGGGCCCGCGACCCGCGCCAGATCCAGCTGGCGCTGAAATTGTCGTTCTAGAAGACGGCGTTTTATAGAATGGTGGTCTGCTCATGAGATGCCATCTGGCGCGCCTGACCGTGGCAGTGTCTCTGTTGTTCGCGGTCGTTCTTTCGACAACATCGGTCGCCCAACAATCTCCCAACCTCACGGAACTGGGCAGCGGATGGAAAATGACGTCCGCGAAGAACGTCAGCGTCGACGATTCACTGGTGTCACAACCCGCCTTTGATGCTTCCCACTGGTACGCGGCGCAGCACATGCCCGCGACTGTTTTGCAAATCTTGCAGGAAAACGGCGTCTACAGAGACCTGTACTTCGGCATGAACCTTGCGACTCCGGGAGATCTCTGGAAGCAGGACTGGTGGTATCGAACCTCCTTCACCGCCCCACCCGGCCGTGACGTCTACTCTCTGATCTTCAAAGGGATCAATTACCGGGCCGATATCTGGCTGAACGGACACCAGGTGGCGAATCGCGCGACGGTGGTCGGCATGTACGACGAGTTCGAACTCAATGTGACCGAATTCATCGTGCCCGGCGGGCCCAATGTCCTGGCGGTGAAAGTTACTCCCGAGCAAAGCCTCGAGGGAGAGAACGGAATCGAACTGGGCGATAGCTGGCTGGACTGGATCAACTGGAAATACCTGGGCTACCACGATCCCCAGAAGCATCTGGATATCCCCTTCGTCCCCGACCGGAACGCGGGCATATGGAAGCGGGTGTTTCTCAGCAGCACGGGCGCGGTGACCATACGAAATCCCTACGTAGCCACCGATCTCCCTCTTCCAGCCACCAGCCCGGCCGCTCTGACCGTATACTGTGACCTGAGCAACCACACCGCTCAACCAGTGTCGGGCACCTTGGACGGAGAGATTTCACGTCCCGGGAAGGAAACGATCAAGTTCCATCAGAATGTCCGGTTGTTGCGAAACCAGACTGAAGAGGTCGCGTTCACGCCGGCAGAATACGCTCAGCTTACCGTACAGGATCCCGATCTGTGGTGGCCTTACCAGTGGGGAGAGGCGAAGCTCTACCATCTCAAACTCGACTTCAAAGCGGAGGACAAGTCTGAGAAGTCGGATTCCCAGGCGATCGATTTCGGCATTCGCAAGATTACGCAGGCCCGCGATTCGGACAACAGCTTTCCCGGCATCGGCACCGGCGGCAACTTCTACCTGAAGATCAATGGCCGCGATTACCTGATCCGCGGCGGCGTGTACTCGCCCGACCTGCTCTTCCGGAACGACCTGGAGCGGGACGCGAACATCATGCGCTACGCCAAGGATCTCGGCCTGAACCTGCTGCGCTGGGAATTGAAGATTGCCGACGACACCATGATCGAACGGGCGGACCACGAAGGCATGCCGGTCATGCTGGGATTCATGTGCTGCGCGCAGTGGGAACATTGGGACCTGTGGAATGCCGAGGACCAATGGGTGGCACGGGCCAGCCTGCGGGCGCGCATTCGTGAGCTGCGATCACATCCTTCGGTGGTGATCTGGGCCAATGGAAGCGACGGGTTGCCGCCTGACCCGGTGTTGAACGACTATCACGAGATTTTGCAAGAGGAACATTGGCAGAATGCGGTGGTCGATACCGTCTCGCACGTGAACCGTGCCTGGAGCGGCATCCACATGGCGGGTCCGTACGTATGGCGCCCACCTTATTACTGGTTCAGCGATCAGTACGGCCCGGCGCGAGGCTCGTCGGCGGAAGAGGGGGACAACGAGACCATTCCCCCGCTCGAAAGCCTGAAGAAATTTATTCCGGCCGACAAATTATGGCCGATCAACGAGTACTGGTACTTTCACTCCGGCGCCAACGAGGGCAACAACACGCTGGCAAATGTCCAGCGTGTGATCGACAAACGGTATGGGCCCTCCACCAGCGCCGAGGAATTCTCCCGCAAGGCGCAGCTCGCCCACTACGAGGACGTGCGCGCGCAGTATGAGACCTATGCCAGCCACTGGGCCGATCGCAAGATGATGATCCACTGGATGATGAATAATCCCTGGCCATCATTTTTCGGACATTTGTTTGATGACTACTTCAAGCCAGGGGGAGGATACTTCGGCGCCAAAAAAGGTCTACGCCCGGTCAACGTGGTTTGGGACTACTACGCCACCGGAGACCGCAGTAAGGCCAGGGTGTACGTGGTCAACCAGACTCCCGAGGCGCGCCGCCATCTGAAAGTAGCGGTGGAATTCTTCAGCCTCGAGGGGAAACGGCAGTACTTCACCGAGATCAGCGGCTTCAGCATCGCTCCGCATACCTCGAGTGAAGCTATGACCGTGCCCCGGGTTCCGAACCTTGCCTCCACCCACCTGGTGCGCGCCGTGCTGATGACTGCAACCGATCAAGTGCTGGCGGAGAATGTGTATTGGGAATCCTCCACCGACGACGACCTGGGCAGCCCGAAGAACGACGAACAGTTCAAGACCAACCTGTCCCAATGGGCGGACCTGTCACCGCTGAACACCATGCCCCGTAGCGACCTGGACGTATCGGCCGAAATCTCCGACGCAAACGGCCAAAAACAGGTGACCATAACGCTGGCGAATCCCGCCAACCGGGTGGCCTTCTTTGTGCGGGCGGAAGTGACCCAGGGAGCGGACGGGAACGAGATTCTTCCAATTACATACGACGACAACTACATCACAGTCTTCCCGCACGAGACTCGGACGATCGTGGCGCGTTTCGATAGCGCCAGGTTGGCCCGGTCCGCCCCTGCGCCGGCCTTGCGAATCGAGGGCTACAACGTTACCAGGAGAGTTATTTCATTGAAGTAACCACCGAATTGGTTACCAAAGAGACCGGTAGAGAGGCGCCGGTAGCCCATTCGGGCTATTCCCGCGCCGCCCATCTGCCGGTACGATGTTATTGAACAATCTTTCGGGGGAGGGCTTGTTCGACGAGCGTCCCACGACTCAACCGAGTCTGGGACGTTTTGTTTTGTATCCGCCAAATCTGTAATTGGTTTCCCGGTAAATGGCTCGGTTCGAATTTCCCTCTTATCAAGGCGTCATCCTGCACGGCCTTCAGGCCGTGAAGGATCCGGCGTGAAGCAGACACGGCTCGCCCCGGCTTTTGCGCCGATGCGGCGCCAGGACTGAAGTCCCCCAGCAAGACGCCGTTGTAAAGGGATGGCTTCGAATTTGAGCCACCCCTGGTTCCCAGGCTTTCCTATGACGAAGATGTTGCGACACGTTCTTCCTCTTGTATTATTTCTCGGCGCGGCCACGCTGGCGCAGAGCCCGGTTCCAATTGGCAACCATGAGGGAGTCGCCGCCCCTACCTTCCAGGAAACTTTTTCCGGCGGATCGCTGGACAAAACCAAATGGTTCATCGACACCGGAAAGGCTCCCGGGAACATCGCCGGAGTGAACACGGGCACCCTCAGCGCTGATCACGTCGACCTTTCGACCGGCATGCTGCGGCTCAAGCTGACGCAGAGCCTGGCCGGCGGCCTGGCCATCTCAACCGGAGCGGAGATCCGCTCGCGAAAACTATTCGGGTACGGAACTTACGTGTGGAGGGCGCGGGCCGCATCGACCTCGGCCACACCCGACGGCGCCGGCTCGGCGGTCTCAGGCACGGTCACCGATGTATTTACTTTTATCAATGACAGCGAGACGGAAATTGATTTCGAGTATCAGGGACAGTCTCCCTCGACGCTTGAAATGACCAATTATTCGACGACTGCGCACAGCCAGAGCAGTTCTACCGCGGTTCCCGGCGCCCAGGATGGCTTTCACGACTACAAGTTTGCCTGGAATCCGGGGAAGATCGAGTTCTACCTTGACGGGACGCTGGTTTCGACGCATACCGAACACGTTCCCTCCGCGCCCGCGGCCGTGCTGATCAATCTCTGGGGCACAAACGCCACTTCGTTTGGCGGAGTCGCCACTCCCGAGAAGCCCACGTACCTCTTCGTGTCGTCATTTTCGTTTACTCCTTCCGATTAGAGCGCGGCCGCCAACACGGACCCGCAACAGGCAACTGTTATAGTATTTTCAATCACTTCCTTGGCCCGCCCGGGTGGCGAAACTGGCAGACGCACGGGACTTAAAATCCCGAGACTCGAAAGAGTCGTGACGGTTCGATTCCGTCCCCGGGCACCATCCGACAGCGGGCTTGTATAATTCGCTCGATCTACCGACTACCAACTTCATGATGGGGTTCTTCGATGGATATCCGTACCCCAGCAAATCGTTTTCTTTTTTCTCGTCGCTCTCTACTCAGGCTTTTAGGCGCAGCAGGAGGGACCCTGGCGCTCGGGGATGTGGCGCCGCGCTCGGCGGCCGGACAGGAAGCCGCTGGCTTGCCTGCATTTACTGGTCCTGGGGCAAGTCCCTACTGGAATTCAGTGGGACCCTGGGTCTCGGAGCCGCAGAAAGCGTCTCTGCTTCTGCTCACCGACCGTGGGGTTCAGCTGGAAACGCCGCGGTCGTACTTCCAGACGGCCTTCACTCCCAATCACGCGTTCTATGTTCGCTGGCACCTGGAAGGCATTCCTAACGCTGTCGATTTGAAAAGTTGGCGGCTGCATATCGAGGGCAACGTTGCCCACCCGATTTCGTACAGCCTGGCCGATCTGGTCCGCAAATTTCCGGCCGAAAGCATTGCCGCCGTGAACCAGTGCTCAGGCAACAGCCGGAGCCGCCTGCAGCCGCGCGTTCCCGGAGGTCAGTTGGGCAATGGCGCCATGGGCAACGCCCGCTGGACGGGCGTTCGGTTGCGCGAACTGCTGCACGCCGCCGGTCCGAAAACCGGGTCGCCGCAGGTCCAGTTTCAGGGACTGGAGAGCGGTGGGGGACCCGAAGGCTACGGCTC
>DASQHA010000082.1:0-4740 GCA_035632335.1 Terriglobales bacterium | reverse complement strand
CCGGTAGGCGCTGATGACAATATAGGGCTACCGGCATCCGAACAACTGGACCACTGGACAATCGAAAGCAATGGAACCGGCAATGGTTGCTGTCCAGATTGGTTCAAAGTTACAGAGATCCCCGCCAGTGTGGTAGGCAGTGGCAACCCACTCGCCTTAACTACCTGAGATGCCACGACCGTTTTCAGCCCCGTCAGGAACAGGACCCGAATCTCGCCCGGTGCAATCCGAATAACTGAGGGATAGGAGTAGCCCGTCCCGGCCAAAGTAAGGCCTTGTGCGAACAACGTTCCCAGGCATGTCAAGAAGGTCCATATCGAAATGCAAAAGAAGCGGCGCATACGACCTCCGATATTTGGGATCAAACCGGCTGGACGGGAAGGACCGGCTGTCTGAATGAAGTTTAGCGCCATTCGTCCGGTCGATGTGGTTCCACGTCGCAGCATTCATTTTTGTCTCCCGTTGCGCTACCATTCAACTGGTACTACCCCCATGTTTGCGCATTCCGATGATGTCGATCAGTCATTCCAATCTGATGCCGATCAGATCGGAGCGAAGCGACGCAGGGCTCTCTCAGTGTGAAACAGTGATCGACATCCGTCAAGAGTTTTGCTTGTTTTCTTTGTCCGGATACATCACAATCCCTCTTCTTGTGGCTGTTCGTGTTTTTGGCCGCTGACGGAAGGAGCCCGTAGGGCGACTGGAGTTAGCGGCCAAAAACAACCGGCGCCCCGACCCCTACTCGCCATTTTTGCCGCCACGGCCTCCTTTGAGCTTGCGGATCGAATCCCCCTGTAGCTCGATCCGGTGCGCCCCGTGCACCAGCCGGTCTAAAATGCTGTCCGCCACCGTCGGATCACCGATCTGTGCGTGCCACTTTGCCACCGGCAGTTGGCTGGTCAGTAGGGTTGACTTGGTCAGGTAGCGCTCATCGCAGATCTCCAGAAATGCACGGCGTTCCATCTCCCCCAGTGGCGCCATCGCCCAGTCGTCGACGATCAACACGTCCACCTGTCCCAGGGCTCGGAGCCTCTTGCCATAGCTGCCGTCGGCCCGACCCAATTCGAGGTCCCGAAACAACTGCGCGGCGGTGGCGAAATAAGCAGTGAACCCATCCCGGCAGGCCTTCTGTCCGAAGGCCCTTGCCAAGAACGTTTTCCCAATCCCGGTGGGGCCGATCAGAAAAATGTGTTGGTGGCGGCGTACCCAGTCGGAGTCT
Organism: Terriglobales bacterium; assembly: GCA_035632335.1. Lineage (GTDB taxonomy): Bacteria > Acidobacteriota > Terriglobia > Terriglobales > Acidobacteriaceae > JAIQFF01. Next base: position 3,521 of record DASQHA010000082.1, on the reverse strand, counting down.
TGAATCAGCGGCCGGATCACCTGCTTGTCCAAACCACGCGCCGCTCGGAAATCGATATCCTCGACGCAGGCCGGACCTTGCAGCCGGCCATCTCTGAGCCGCCGCTCCAAGGCCCGGTTCTGCCGCCAGTTCCACTGCCGGTCCACCAGCAGCGCGAAGCGCTCCTCGAAGCTGAGTTGCGTAGATTGCGGATCTTCCTGTTGTTGGGTAAAAGCCTCGGCCATGCCGCGCATGCGCATGGCGTATAACTTCTCTATCGTTGGTTGGTTGAGCATAGTCCTCCTTGTGGTCTACGGAATCACCGGAGGGTCGCCCTCCGGTGGGGAATCAAAGTAATCGGCACCGCGGATGTTGTCGTGCTCCACGGCCGTCTGGGCGGGCGGATCGCCAGGCAGTGGCAACCGGTCGAGCTGGTTCTTCAGGATCGAGTCCATGCTCTGGTAGTTGTAGGCGCGCGCCCGCAGGCAGCGCCGGGCGGCCGCTTCCATGCGCTCGGCGGGATAAGTCTTGGCCAACCGCAGAATCCCCAGACACGACCGGAATCCCATCTCCGGATGGCGCTTGGCTTGCAGGATCGCTTCCACCAGTTGACCGGTGCAGGGTCCGGTCTGCTGGGCGTCTTCGATCAGCCGCGAGGGCGTGCGCCCCAGGTACTTCTGGTGCGACTTGGGCCGATGCTCGGTCAGTGTAGTGGCTTTCGCCGGCTCGTAGGAGCGGACATGGGAAGCCACCCGCACCCCGCGGTGCAGAACCTCTACCGCCTCCGCCGTCAAGCGCACATCCACCTTCTGGTGCACCAGGGCATACGGCACGCTGTAGAAATGCCGCTCGACCTCGATGTGATAGTCGAGGTTGACGCGGGCCGTCTCCCATTGACTGAACTCGTAGCGCGTGGCCGGCAAAGGCTTCAGAGCCGGTTCATCCAGTTGTGCGAACAGCGTGGCGCGGCTGCCCTCGCGCTTGCGAAACGGCCGTTGGTTGAGAACCGTGAGCAGTTCGGCAATGGCCCGGTTGGCCTCATCGAGGGAAAAGAACTTACGTTTCCGTAATGCCGCCACAATCCAGCGCTGGACTACTTGCACCCCGACTTCTGCCTTGGCCTTATCCCTGGCTCGATAGGGCCGCGCCGGGATGATCGCGATATGGTAGTGCTCTCCCATCTCCTGATATGTCGGATTCAGATCGGGCTCGTAAAAACTGGCATGCGTGACGCCGGCTTTCAAGTTATCGATCACGGCGACTTCCGGCACCCCTCCAAAAAACTCAAAACCCCGGATATGCGAACCGATCCAGTTCCGGAGATCTTGCCCGAACGTAGCCTCGGAAAAGGTGTAGCTGCTGGCACCCATCACCGCCACGAACACGGCTGCCGGCTGAACTCCCCCGGTCTGCGGGTCGTAAATCGGAATGGTGTCCCCGGCGTAGTCCACGAACATCTTCTCGCCGGCACGGTGCTCCTGCCGCAACACCAGGTCCAGCTTCTTCAGCCACCGCCGGTAGAGCTCGCAGAACCGGCTGTAACCATAGCCGTCTGGGTCGCTCTCACGATCTTCCTGCCAGACCAGTTGCAGCGTCAGGTTCTTGTGGGTCTGCAGCTCCTGGTGGATTCGGGGCCAGTCCGGCTCCGGATGCTTGCGCCAGAAGGCCGGCGCGGGGCGTTGTGGAAACAGTGTTTGCTCAATCTGCTGGTCATTCCACCCCTCCAGCAACGGCCACTTCAATCCCGCCGCTTGCGCGGCGGACACGTACTCATGGACCGTACTTTGCGAGATGGAACAACTGTGGGCGATCTGATGCTGGCTCAATCCGAAGGAATGGAGCCGCAGAACTTCTTTCAACTTGCGCATGGTCAGCCTCATCTGTGGCAACTGAGTTTCTCCACTTACCAGTGGAGCCTATGAGTCGCCACGGCTGCCCTGCGCTGCCGTTCCAATCTGATGCCGATCACCGTTCCGAACTACAACCGTAAAAACTGATCGGCATCAGTTCGGAACGCTGATCGGCATCACTTCGGAATCGTGATCGACATCAGATCGGAACGCTGATCGACATCCCCCGGAATCCGCATATGCCTACTCTCAAACAAATCCGGGCAAACCGTCTCAATGCCCAAATTATGTGGCGTTGATAGTTATGTGGCGTTGAGAGTGCAAAGCCTTTAGTATCAACATGCGGATTGAAATCACTCTTGTCCAAAACAGGTTCTTGCAGTCTGAAATAAGAGGAGAGCCCTCCTATAATTGACGTTGGCGAGCATTCCTAGCTGGGAGCCTCGCCAAACGCTGCCACAGGAGGGCAATCCAATCGTACAAGTCGCGAGTCTCTTCAATCAACTGCTCCAGCATTTTCCCCGGACTGAGTTCGGAGCGCTCGTCAAGAAAAACGACGCGGAACGGTGTGCCAAAGGCTTTGGCTGCTGGACGCAGTTGGTCTCGATGCTGTTCTGCCAACTGGCCCATGCCGATTCGCTGCGCGAGATTTGCAACGGCTTGGGCTGCTGCCTGGGCAAACTGGTGCATCTCGGCATCGCCAAGGCTCCCAATAAATCCACCCTCTCGTATGCCAATGAACACCGGCCCGCCCAGTTGTACGGGGATCTGTTCTACACCGCGCTCAACCGGTTCCGTGAAGAAGAGGGACTGGGGCAGCGCAAGCAGAAGTTCCGCTTCAAGAACAAGCTGCTGTCCCTCGACTCGACCACGATTTCGCTGTGCCTGAAGCTGTTCCCATGGGCCAAATTTCGCCGGGCCAAAGGTGGCGTCAAGGCGCACGTCCTGCTGGACCACGACGACTACCTGCCGCAATTCGTGCTGATCACCGAAGCCAAACGCAGTGACGTCAAGATGGCCAACGCCTTCACTCTCAACCCCGGCTCCATCGTAGCGATGGATCGTGGGTATAACGACTATGGGCTGTTCTTCAAGTGGACCACCGATGAAATCTACTTTGTCACACGGCTGAAGGAAAATGCGGCGTACGAAGTGGTGGAGGAACTTGCGGTTCCCCAGGACCGCAATATTCGGTCGGACCAACTGATCCGGCTCACTGGCGTCCAAGCCCAAAAAGATTGCCCCTGCCTGCTGCGACGCGTAGTGGTCTGGGACCCGGTAAACGAACGGGAAATCGTGTTGCTGACGAATCTGATTGCGTTTGGCGCCACGACCATTGCCGCCATCTACAAGGACCGTTGGGAAATTGAACTGTTTTTCAAGGCGCTCAAGCAGAACCTCAAAGTGAAGAGCTTCGTTGGCACCAGCGAAAACGCACTGCGCATCCAGATTTGGACAGCCTTGATCGCGATCCTGCTGCTGAAATGGCTGCACCACCTGTCGAAGGCCAAGTGGTCCCTGTCCAATCTGGCCTCCATGTTGCGGTTAAACCTGTTTACCTACCGCGATTTGCAGCACTGGCTGGACGACCCATTCGACACACCGCCACTGCTGCCCGAATCCCAACAACTTACTCTGGCGCTGGCGTGACTTGGACAGGCCTTTACTGGAGGAAACGACCGACCTCGATCC
>DASQHA010000081.1:0-5942 GCA_035632335.1 Terriglobales bacterium | reverse complement strand
TTCATCTTCTCCCAGCGTTGGCCCTTTACTGCTAACCAAAAGGGCACGGTCTATTTCCAAATGACGGATAGTCTGGGGTCAGCTTTTGGCGTCGCCGTCCTTGGCTTGCGATTTACGCCTTTCGGCGCTTTCACATCCGTAGCCTCTTTGCAGAGCTGGTTACTGAATTGATCCGCGCGCGGCGAAGCGCGAGCGGCGGCGGCCCTGGTACCTGCAACCATAAGTGCACCGCAGGGAAGGCTTCGAGCAAGACTGTTGCGGGTGCCCGTGCTGCTGTTGGATCTCCTGACCGAGCAGGAACTGCCGCCCGAGGTGCCCACCGGTTTGCCTTCCGCTTTGTTGGAGCGCCGGCCGGACGGAAGGAGCACCCGCGTCGCTTCGGAATTGGGCCGATGGCTCGGGTTTCAATAACGTGATCCCACCACCACAGGCGGAGGGACACGAAGTAATCGCCGCCCGGTATGGCCTCGACAACAATGGTATGCTTTCAGGGTTTCTTTTCCGCCGCAGGTTCAAGTGGTGCGCGATCCGCGAGCGGAGGTCCGCGCCTTGTTAACGGGAGGGTGGCCAGAAATGTTCGGGTCCCCAAACGATTTTGAAAAGCCACCCGCTAGTTAACGAGTCCACCTGCAGCCGACGATCTAATAGTGATACTCGTCTTGTTGCGAACTCCGGTTGTGGGAACGACATTTGAAGCGTCGGACACTGATTGCAAACAACTTGTGCTCGTTCTGGCCAAGCGTGTCGGGGGACTTCGTTAGGCGCGCAACGTGCGCCGACGCAGCGAACCGCTGTTAACGGCCGAGGGGAAAGAAAATCGTTCGGGTGCCCGAACGAAATCGGCCGCACTGATTTGTTAACGCAGTGATATGGGCGTTTTGTCCACCTTCTGACGGAAACCCAGAGCAGTATGATGGTGCAAGTCATGCCCGCGACTGTTCGCCTAAACGACATCGTCGACGCTCTGGAAATGCAGTTCGACGAGTCCTCCTCGTTCCTGGATCGCGATACCGGTCAGGTGGAAACCGTCTCCCACATTCTTCTGCGTGACGCAGAAGAGGCCGGCGACGACGAGGAGCTTGATCTTCCTACATGGCAGAAACGGGAATTGGAGATTGCGAAGCGAATTGTTTCTACCGACCAGTTTCAGAAGCTTCCCACGAAGTTTGCGGTTCACGAGTGGGCGATCATGCAGGATTTCTCGCACTCGGTGGAGTCCGACAGGATTCGGGAAGATCTTCTGCACGCCATCCACGGCGCCGGGGCATTTCGAAATTTCAAGAAGACCCTTCGGCGGCATCGCATCGAATCAGCCTGGTTTGCATTCCGCGCGGAGGCCCTGAGGCAGATTGCACTCAACTGGTGCGAAGAGAATCACATTGTTTGGGAGTAGGTGCGTTGCCAGGATGCGCGTCACAACGCCTCTGGTACCGGAACGAGACGCCGGCGAGGACGGCAACACCTGAAAACACAGGTGACTTCGATCGCCCCGGCTGGTCTCGTATTAAGAGGAGATGGCTCTCGCGTCCGAAGCGGCAACCAACACCGCTAAAGGAGAGAAATGATCAGGAAAAGCGGTTCTATAGCATTTTTTTGCTTGGTGATTTTGGCCCAGGATCGCGTCGAGCCTGGCAAACAGCCTCCCACGATGCCGGAAGATCTGGTAGCGGGTGAGCGCATCTTTCGCACGCAATGCGCCTACTGCCACGGCCAGCGCGGTGAAGGAGGACGCGGCGCTACTCTCGCGCGTCCGCGTCTAGTCCACGCCGCCGATGATCGAGCGATGTTCGAGGTGATTGAAAAGGGAATCCCTGATACGGAAATGCCGGGTCAATGGTACACGCCGCGAGAGATCTGGCAGGTGGTGGCCTTCGTCCGAACCTTGGGTCGCGTTGCTCGCCAGACAATCGAGGGCGACCCGGGCCGCGGCGAAGAGTATTATGCCGGCAAAGGCGGCTGCCCGCAATGCCACACGGTGAACGGGCGAGGCGGGGCGCTTGGCCCGGACTTGACCGATATCGGCGCGCGCCGTAGCGTCTCGTATCTGCGTGAGTCACTGCTCGAGCCAGAAGCCGCGGTGCCCGACGGGTTTATGCAGGTGCAACTGGTCACTCGCGACGGCCGGCACGTCACGGGTGTCCGTCTGCGAGAAGATACGTTCTCCATCCAGATTCGCGACTTATCCGACCAGTTCTGGTCCTTCTTTAGAAGTGAGCTGGTGCAGGTGAATAAACAACCGGGTAAATCGCCGATGCCTAGTTACCGGGGAGTATTTACTCCCGGCGAGGTGGAGGATCTGATCGCCTATCTGAATTCCCTGGGACGTGAGCAATGAACCGGCTCGCCCTGATCCTGGCACTTTCGGCCTCCTTAATGGCTCAGGTACCATACGAACGGATTCTGAAGTCAGCTGCCCAGCCCGAGAACTGGCTGACTTACTCGGGGAACTACCAGGCGTATCGGTACTCCACGCTCGATCAGATCACACGCCAGAATGTGCACCAGCTCAAAGTGGCCTGGATGTACCAGATGCACGCGCACCACAAGGTCGAAACGTCTCCTTTGGTGTTCGACGGCATCATGTATATCACCGAGCCTCCGAGTGACGTGACGGCGCTGGATCTCCGGACCGGCCGACCCATCTGGAGCCATCGACGCAGCATTCCGCCCGTTCCCGTCTGTTGCGGCCGGGTGAATCGTGGCGTCGCGGCCCTTGACGACCAGTTGTTTGTAGGTACCCTGGACGCGCACTTGCTTGCACTCGACATGAAGAGCGGGCGCGTACGCTGGGACGTGGAGGTTGCCGACTACAAGACCGCAAACTCCATCACGCTCGCCCCATTAGTGGTGAAGGGCAAAGTCATCATCGGCATCGCCGGCGCCGAATACGGCATCCGCGGATTTCTCGACGCCTACGACGCGAAGACCGGTAAGCGTGCCTGGCGTTTCTGGACGGTACCGGGTCCGGGCGAGCCGGGCAATGAGACCTGGTCGGGAGATAGCTGGAAACACGGCGGCGCTCCGACCTGGCTCACTGGATCCTACGATCCCGAAGTCAACTTACTGTATTGGGGGACGGGAAATCCGGGCCCGAATTACGCAGGCGATCTACGTAAGGGAGATAACCTATATTCGGACTGCCTGATCGCGCTCGACGCCGACACGGGGAGGCTGAAATGGCATTTTCAGTTCACGCCGCACGACGTGAACGACATCGATGCCAACGAGATCCCCGTGTTGGTGGATGCCGAGTTCCGTGGCAAGCCGCGCAAGCTGGTGCTGTTCGGCAATCGCAATGGCTTTTACTACATCCTCGACCGGCTCACCGGCGAATTCCTGCACGCCAAGCAGTTCGCCACCCAGACCTGGGCGAAAGGCCTCGACGAGCATGGCCGCCCGATCTCCAACCCAGCGAGCGCGCCGAGCCCGGAAGGCGCGACCGTCTATCCCGATGATGATGGTGCGGCAAACTGGTATAGCCCATCCTACAATCCGCAAACCGGCTTGTTTTACCAGAACGCTCGCGAGAAGGGCGCCAAGTACTATTTAACGGAAGCACCCTACGTGCCGGGCAGGCAGTTCCTGGGGGCGAGTCGGCAGTCACTGCCCGGTGTGGAGCCCTGGGGCGCGCTGCGGGCACTCGACGCTCTGACCGGGGAGATGAAGTGGGAGTTTCGGTTCACGACACCACCGTGGTCGGGTATACTCTCCACTGCTGGAGGTCTCGTCTTTTCCGGTGACATGGAGGGCAACTTCTTCGCGTTGGATGCAGCAGTGGGCAAACCGTTATGGTGGTTGCAGACGGGTGGAGCGATCTGGGCCGCCCCCATTACCTACATGAGGGAGGGTAGGCAATTCGTGGCAATCGCCGCGGGCAGCGCCATTGTTGTTTTCAGTCTGGATAAGTGACCTTTTGTGAGAATCGCTCAAAACTAATCCAAGTACGCGTCGATCGCCGTTGGGCTGACCGCCGTGAGGCATCCGGTGATGAGCGGGTGTATACTTTTCGGACAAGCACCAGGAGGTTCGGCATGACTTCGCGGAGACAGTTTTTCAAGGCCGGCGTTGCCGGGACATTATTGCCTTATGGTGTTCGCGCGGCCAAAAGCGAATTCAACTATTCAGAGGTCGAAGCGCGCATCGCGCGCCGCGACTTCCACGGCCTCACCAAAGAGGACCTGGGGACACCAGCCCTCATCCTGGACGAGGCGCTGTTTCAACAGAACCTCGAAAAGATGGCGGCGCATAGCAAGGCCACGGGGCTGAAACTGCGCGCGCACGTCAAAATTCACAAGTGTCCCGAAATCAGCAAGCGGCAGATCGCACTAGGCGCACTGGGCGTGTGTTGCGCCACCACCGCCGAATGCGAGCTGATGCTCGGCTCAGGCATTCACAACGTGCTCCACACCTGCCAGCCAGCGGGCCGCAGCCAGATAGCCCGCACGGCGGTCCTGGCGCGCCGGGACCCGACATTCGCCGGTGTGCTGGATGACCCCATTACGGCCGACGCGCTGGAGGAGGCCTTGGCCGCTGCTCACGCCAAAATGAATACCGTGGTCGACGTGTTCGCCGGTCTGGAGCGGCAGGGTTGCCAGCCCGGCGAAACCGCTCTGCGCCTAGCGCAGAAAGTGGATCAGTCGAAGCACCTCAAGCTGGTCGGCGTCATGGGGTACTCGGGCGGCGCTTCGCACACGCACGGCTGGGAGGCACGCAAAAAGAAATCCACCGAAGACATGGCGGCCATGCTCGAAACGGTCGAACTTTGTCAAAAATCCGGGCTGCCGGTCCAGATTATCACCGGTGGCAGCACCGGCACTTACAACATCGATACCCAGAACCACCTTACGGAACTCCAGGCCGGATCCTACATTTTCATGGATACGCTTTACCGCAAGATCGGCGGCAGGGACGACGAGCACGTCTATAGCGATTTTGAACCGGCTCTGAGCGTGATGACCACCGTCATCAGCAAAACGCGTCCGAACCAGTGTGCGGTGGATTACGGCAACAAAGCCATGCTCCGCACCACGGATGAGGTGAAGGACCGCCCCGGCGTGCGCATCGAAAGCGGCGGCGCCGAGTACGGCATGCTGCTGTGGAACGATGGAGACCGCGATATCAGGCTGGGGGACCGCATCGAGATCTACCCCTCGAACCTGGATACCAGCGTAAATGTGTATGATCGCATCTACGTGTCGCGTGGCGAATCCATCGTCGACGCCTGGCCCATCATGGGTCGTGCTGGAGCGACGCAGCGGTAGCCCGGTATCCGATTCGCCTTCCCCGGCGGAGGATCGCGCTTCCTTCGCCCGTCACAATTCCTGTTCAATTCGCTTGCTTTTGCAGCCGAGTGGAGGAGTCATGTCATGACCTCGGTAATCACCGAACAAGGAGCACGAAATGACAACCTCGACTGTTGAAGAGCAGGGCAACGTTCAACCCCAGAGTCCGCCCCAAAAGCCTAAACCGCCCCAAAAGGCCACAATTGCCGCGGGCAAGGGCCACGTGGCGGCCTCCAAGGCCAAGTCGGCACGCAGGCCCCGGCCTGCCAAGAAGGGCGCCAAGGCGCGCCGAAAAGCCGGCGACGCACGCCCGGGTAGCAAGACCGCCAAGATCCTGGACCTACTGAAGCGGCCCGGCGGAGCCACGTTGAAGGAACTGCGGAAGGCGACCTCCTGGCAACCGCATTCCGTCCGCGGCTTCCTTTCGCTGTTGGGCAAGAAGAAGGGAGTGGCCATCCAGTCCACCAAGTCGCCGGATGGGGAGCGCACTTATTCAGTCAAAGCCTGACTCCATCCGCTTTGAATCTCCTCAAGCCGCCGGACTATCCCGGCGGCTTTTCTTTTCTGTGCAGGAGCTTCCGTTCGGGCGATGAGTCGGCGCGCTGGCTGGGCGGCTGGTACACTCGTTCCAGAGTGCAATTGATATCTGCACGGGTGCCC
>DASQHA010000080.1:0-4299 GCA_035632335.1 Terriglobales bacterium | reverse complement strand
CGGACAAGAGTGTCCGCCCCACACCCGCAGCGCAGCTGTTACGATTGTGGCCGCAGACTTTTATCATTTCATGGGAAAGGTGTCCTGACATGGCAAAATCGAAGAAGAAGCCTGCCGCGAAGCAGCGCAAGCACGTGAAGCCGGGAGGACGCAAGACCGCCAGTTCCAAGAGCGCCGGGCGTCCGCCGAAGGGCCGTGCCCGCAAGATGGAACTGAAGCACGTTCCATGGCACACCGTCGAGCTGGAGGACTTGAACGAGCTGCTGCAGCGCCAGTTTGTGGTCGGCCAGGGCATCATGGTGGCGCGTGTCCTGATGAAGAAGGGCTGCATCATCCCCTGGCACAGTCATCACAACGAGCAGTTCACATATATTCTGGAAGGCGCGTTAAAGTTCTGGGTGGACGGCCGGGAGATCGTGGTGAATGCGGGCGAGGTCCTGACCATCCCTCCACACATGCCGCACAAAGCGGAAGCCATGGCGGACACGGTGGATCTCGACATATTCAATCCGCCGCGCGCTGACTGGATTAACAAGACTGATCAATACCTCCGCGGAGACAAGTGATTCATCCATCCCGTATGCTGATAACTGAATGACTGACCAGGCTTCATTGGCATCCCAATTGGAACCGGGCGTTTCGCAATTGCGCTGCATTGCGTGCGGAGCTGTGGGCAAAGACGGGGCCAAAAGCGTGCGCTGCGCGCAGTGCGGCGATCTGCTGGAAGTGGATTTTCCCGGATGGAGGACCAGCGCCGGAATGCGTGCCGGAGGCCACGACGCCGCCAGTCTCAGGAGACTCTGGCTCGAGCGCCGGACGTCCTCCAAACCCCTGGATGAAAGCGGCGTTTGGCGCTTCCGCGAAATCCTTCCGGCGTTACACGATTGGAACCAGGTCATCACCCTGCGGGAAGGGAACACGCCGCTGTATGCTCTGCCATCCTGCGGGCGCGCCGCTGGAGTGGAGCGGCTCTTCGCCAAACATCAGGGCATGAATCCTACCGGGTCATTCAAGGACACGGGCATGACCGCCGCCGCGTCCTTCGCCCGGCAGGGAGGCTTTCGCTGGGTGGCTTGCGCGTCCACCGGCAACACTTCCGCGTCCATGGCGGCTTATGCCGCGCGCGCTGGAATGCGCAGCCTGGTGCTGATTCCGCAAGGCCAGATCACCTGGGGAAAACTTTCGCAGGCGCTGGACTATGGCGCCGTGACCTGCCAGTTGAAGACCGACTTCGATGGCTGCATGCGGGTACTGGATGAAGTGGTCGAGCGCATGCCGGTTTATCTGTTGAACTCGGTGAACCCGTACCGTCTCGAAGGTCAGAAAACCGCCGCGGTCGAGTTGCTGGAGCGGTTGGACTGGGAACCGCCGGACCACATCATTGTCCCGGGCGGGAACCTGGGGAACTCTTCGGCGATCGGGAAGGCACTCCTCGAGATGAAGGAACTTGGCCTGATCACGCGGCTGCCCAAGCTCTCAGTGATCCAGGCCGAGGGCGCCAACGCCCTGGTGCGAACCATGCGCGAGACCGGAGGCAAGAAGCTCATCCCGGTCCATGCGGAGACTTTGGCAACTGCCATCAAGATTGGAAGTCCGGCGTCGTGGAAAAAGGCGGTGCGTGTGCTCGAAGCCACCGGCGGCGCGGTGGAGCAGGTGAGCGAGGTCGAGATGGCATTGGCCAAGGCGGAAATCGGCGCGGATGGCATCGGCTGCGAACCCGCCTCGGCGGTCACGCTTGCCGGGTTGAAGAAGCTGGTCAAACTGGGATTCGTGAAGAAGAACGAATCCGTGGTGCTGATCCTCACCGGCAACCTGCTCAAGGATCCGGACTTCACCCTCAAGTTCCATCGCGGAGACCTGTTCGCTGGCACCGAGCACGAAGAAGAAGCAGCCGAAGTTCTGGTCCCGCGACAACGCGCTCCCATGGTGCTCGATGCCAGCGCGAATGCTGTCGTGAAAGTGCTGGAGTACGCGGAGCTGAACGATCCGAGGAAGTGATTTCTGGCCACGATGGCTATTTCTCAGCTTCGGAGTCATCCTGAGGACTCCCGAAGGACCTGGCGCGCAGCGGCACGAATGCCGGCCATACGCATCACGCCAGATGCTTCGCAGGCTCAGCATGAAGCCTCGGTGCAGGTAGGCTTACAAAATCCCGACGAATGAAAACCGCAAAGAAAAATCGCGTCAGCCACTCACTCCAGCTTGTGCTGCCGGCCACGTCTGCCAATCTGGGCCCGGCGTTTGATGCAGCCGCGCTGGCCTTCGGATTGTTCCTGAAAATCCGCGCCACGACCGCCGACAAATTCTCCATCAAGGCACGAGGTCGCGACCCCGAAATTTGCGGCCGGGTCGAAAACCATCTCATCCTGACGACTTATCGGGAAGTGCTGCAAGAAACGGGCAAACCGCTTCAACCGCTCGCGCTTGAGATCGACAACCAGATTCCGATCGGCAAGGGATGCGGTTCGTCCGCCGCCGCCCGCCTAGCCGGAATTGCGCTGGCGGTACATTTCGGCAGGCTGCGCTGGACGGACGGCCGGATCGTCGGCGAAGCGTCGCGGCGGGAACATCATCCCGACAATGCGGCCGCCTGCTGGATGGGCGGCCTCGCAGTGGCGAAAGTGTCGGCTGGGAACGAGGCTCAAGTCGCCAGCGTGATTCCGAAAGGGAAGTGGCCGCTGCTGCTGGCGGTTCCGGACGAAGCCCTGGCCACCGAGGAAGCCCGCCGCGTGCTGCCGACGGATTATTCCCGTGCCGATGCCGTAGCCAACGTCCAGAATTCCATGTTGTTGCTGGCGGCTTTCGTGCAGGGCCGCCGCGATCTGCTCGCGTCCGCGCTCGATGACCGCATGCATCAGCCTTATCGCGCGGCATTGTGTCCGTTGTTGCCGGCGCTACAGAAGCTGGCGGCAGGCACGTCCGCAATCCTGGGTGCGGTCCTGAGCGGAGCCGGACCTTCGGTGCTGATTTTTCTCGATGAAAAGGCCGGCGCAGAACGCGCCAAGGCACAAGTGCGGAGGCAGCTTCAAGCCGCGGGACTCAAAGCGGAACTACTTGCAACGGCAATTACCAAACAAGGAGCCGGCCAGGGCCAAGCCTGGGTCCGGCGACGCTCTTAACCGCGGCGGCGCTCTTCTCCCTCCGCCTGCCGGCTGCTGGCCGCGAGGCGGAAGAAATACTGTTCAAAGCTCAGATGGGGTTCGCTGGCAAAGCGATCCGCATATGAGTTGAGAGCTCTCTTGAAATGTTCGATCTCGCGCCGCGCATCGCGCCCGAGGGCAGCGCTCGATAAAGACGGCGTGATCCGACGATGTTTGCTGGTTTTCATTTCCACCACTCCTGGACTCTTTTCCCGTCCGCTCCGCCCAATGACACGGGCGCTCACGGTAGCATCCTGTGGAAGTACCAATACTTGTCCGGCACGCTTCTCTACAGAATCAGGGGAAGGCAGTAAACTAAGGTCGGCGCCCGAAAGTGTAAATGGCACTCTCGTGCCATATGGGGAATTTGGGGTCGGTTGAGGGTCAGGAAGGCCCTGACTCCCCAACCGACACGCCTTTTCTAGCGGCTGGCGGGCGGAATAATGCCGTTCAAACGGAGATATTCGACCATCTGTCCGTAGTGATCGAAACAGTGCCCAACTGCCCCGGTGGCCAGGGCGAGGCGGGTCGCTGTGCCTTCGCCGAAGGGGTTCTTCACGGGAGCGACGAGGTTGGTCTCGTTAACGCTTTCCGCCGCTTTATGAAGGTATGCGAAGGAATCCTTCAAGTATTTGATGATGTCTGCTTTGCTCTTGATCGAGTCTGGGCCATTCTCGCCGCCGGTATCCACCGGGGACTTCTCGCCCATGATGCCGCTGCCCAGTATGTAGTTGACGGCGGCCACGTGCTTAACCTGCTGGGCGAAGGTGCGGACGCCCTTGAACTCACCGGTCGTCGGGGCGAAGGCATACTTGTCCTCGGGCATGGCTTCGGCTGCCGGGACGAACTCATGTTCCACGTTCGTGACGGAATGGGCCAGGACCTGGCTTACGGTCTGAGGCTCTGGTTTTGCGGCTTGGGCGAGAGCGATCCCGCTGAGTAAGAGCAAACAAGCGACTACCGTATAAAACTTCTGCATTGAGTTTCTCCTTAGAGTGCTGCGAAAGATCCAAATGTAGGCGCGAGCGCCCCCGCTCGTGCAGCATTGGCACGGGCCTATGTGAGGACTGCCACCCTCGGCTTGTCGCGGTCGAGGTCAGCTCGACAGCCGTTGCCGGTACCACAATCGCGGAGCTTCGCTCCGCCGGGCAGCCGAGAG
>DASQHA010000079.1:0-14781 GCA_035632335.1 Terriglobales bacterium | reverse complement strand
TCAATCAGGCTCTGCTGAATCAGGCATTTATTCTGGAGCCCAAATGATCGCCGCAGTCGTTCCTGTTGATTTCGTTCGCCTCGTCATCACCGCTGTAGTTCTGGCAATTGCCTGCCCTGTTCACACCTTTGCGTTGTGCGTGCGTACAGAACATGCCACCCGACGGTTTTAACGCCCTGCATCTTGAACCAGGGGGTCCTTCCTCGCTCCGGCTGCTGAATGGCAATCACGTCAGTTTTCTGCCCTGGAATCCAATTCATCTTGCCGGGGGGCCAGGGCGGGATGTTCGGAAGCAATCGAGCGCGCCAGCGGGACAGGCCGTTCCTTGATCGAGTATTTCAGCAGGCACCAGAGGCACCAGACGCCGTCTTTCCAGCCGATCTTCTTGCCTTCTTCATATGTGCGGCCCCAGTAACTGATGCCGACTTCATAGATCCGCAACCGGCGTTTGGCTAACTTGACCGTGATTTCCGGCTCAAAACCGAAGCGGTTTTCTTCGATCGGGATGGACTGGACGATCTCCCGGCGGAACACCTTGTAACAGGTTTCCATATCGGAGAGGTTGATGTTGGTCAGGCAGTTCGAGAGCAAGGTAAGCAGCCGGTTGCCCACCGAATGCCAGAAGTAGAGGACGCGATGCGGTCCGCTGCCTAGAAAACGAGAGCCGTAAACCACGTCGGCTTTGCCCTGGATCAGCGGATCGAGCAGGTTGGGATAATCCGCCGGGTCGTATTCCAGGTCGGCATCCTGAATCAGGACAAAATCTCCGGTGGCTTCCTGGATTCCGCGCCGCAAGGCCGCGCCTTTTCCCATGTTCTTCGGCTGTAGAAACACCCGAAGGTTGGCATGCTGACTCTGCAATTGGGCGAGTATTTCCCGCGAGCCGTCACTCGAACCATCGTCCACGCAGATCAATTCCAGTTCCTGAGGGACGGCCAGAACACGCTCGACCACCGCGCGCAGGGAATTGCGCTCGTTGTAGACCGGCATGATGACCGACACTTTCATGGTCGCGGCGAAGCCTTAGAAGTCTGAAGTCAACCTTGAGCTGTTATATCACGCAAAACCCCATGCATGCCGATCGCGGCGAGCCGAGGGTAGGCATGCTGTTTGCGAAAAATAAACCTGCCCTTTGTCATTCCGAAGCCAGGATTATCGGCGCGGAATCTGCTTGCTGCCAGCAGCAAAACATGGGGGTTTTCAAACGCCACCACTGCCACACTGGCCTGCTGATTTCTAGGATTGAGTCTTGTGGTGGGGGCCGTCTTCCATTGGCGGGTTCAGAGGCGGGACTTATTCGTCGAGATGCACGAGGCGAACTTCCACCCGGCGATTGTAGGCGCGTCCAGCGGCACTGGTATTAGGCTGGACCGGCCCGGACGTCCCCGCCCCTATGGTGCTCAGCCGCGAGGCCGAGACGTGCAGGACGTCGACCAGCGCATTCCTGACTTCCATGGCGCGGCGGCTGGAGAGTTCCAGGTTATAGCTTTCCTCGCCGGTATTGTCGGTGTGTCCCTCGAGAATCGCGCTGGCTCCGGGATGTTTTTCCAGGGCGTCGGCGATCCGGTGCAGGAAGGGACCGTATTGCGAGCCGATGACGGCGCTGTCCTGGTCGAAGAAAATAGTGTCCAGCTTCTGGGTTTTGCCGTCGCTGTCGGACGCGGCATCTGAATCGGCGGGAAACTTCCGCACGGTCACGTCATTCGCCTGGTTTAAATCCGCGTTGCGGGCCGACCGGGATTCGACGACCGGGTTTTTGGATGGCGCGCCGGGGGTGTCCGTCGACGAGGCTGACACCTGGGTGAACGCCGAATCACCCGAGCCTGAACTGCTTTGCCCGATGCTTGAACCGCCGGCGCCGTTGGCCTCGACCTGCCCGGGACGCTGCGCGGAAAATTCCTGGCCGAGCACGAAAGCCAGAATCCCGGTGACAGCGGTCAAGGCCAAGGCCCTGGCCCACCAGGCGCGGCTCTCAGAGCGCTTCTCGTCCGGCGTCTTTCTCTCGACCGAGGCTGCGGCCGCTGCCAGTCGAGCCGGTTCCGCGACCCTCGGCGGGGCAGGGTTCTTTGCTGCCGGGACGCTTTGCACCACTGCCGGGACGCCGGATCGCGCCGCTTTGCCGGGACTCGCCGGGGCGGCAACGGTGGCTTTCACCTCCACCGGCTGTGGCCGCGGAGCGGCGGGTGAAACTACGGCCAACGACGCCGATTTCTCCGCCGCCGGTGCGATCTTCTCCGGCGGTTCAGCGATCGCAATGACCCCTGAGTCCTTCGAGATATTGGCCGCGGTCACGACCGGCGCCGGGGTTGTTCCCGCTCCTCCACCGGCGGATCCGGGAGGCGCCATCTCCTGGATCGCTTGTACTTTGCGGCTGCTGCCCGACGGCGTCATCTGGTACACGTCGGCCAGCACGCTGTTCAAGTCCAGGTCTCGGGACGCTTCCTCAACCAGATGTTCCCCGATCGATCTCTCGTGCCCGGCAAAGCCTAAGAGCATGGCGTTGAAGCACAGCGTATTGATGTTGCGGGGAACGCCCCGGCTCTGGTCCCAGATCTTCCGGACTGCGCCGGGCGTGAAGAGCGGCGCTCCCTGATATCCCGCCGTCGCCAGACGATGGTTGATGTAGGCCTGGGCCTCATTCAGCGCCAGCGGGCTCAGCCGCCCGAAGGCGGAGATGCGCTGCATCAGCTGCTCCTGTTCGGGCAACGCCAGGCGCTTGGCCAGCTGCGGCTGCCCGGCCAGAACAATCTGCATGAGCTTGCTGGACGCGGTTTCGAAATTAGAGAGCTGCCGCAGCGCTTCGAGTACGGCAAAGTCCAAATTTTGCGCTTCATCCAATACCACGATTACGCGCTTGCGTTCCCCGGCCGCCCGGGTGAGCACCTGATTGAGCTGCTCCGACAATTTGCGAATCGAAGTCTCTTCGGAAATCGTTCCCAGCTCGTGAAGCACCGATTGCAGCAGCTCGGCGGGGTTGGCTTGCGGTTGAAACAGGAAGGCGGTATGCGCGCGGCCGCGAAATCTCTCCAGGAAATTGAACAGCAGAGTGGTCTTGCCCATGCCGGGCTGCGCCACCAGTATCTGGAACCCGAAATCACAGTCGATCCCGTTGACCAGGGAGGCCAGCGCTTCGCGATGGGTGTGGCTGGGAAACAGGAAACGCGGGTCCGGGGTGACCCCAAACGCGTTCTCCCGCAGCCCAAAATGGCCCAGAAGCTGGCTCTGTACTGAGTATTCCGCCGTGTTGCTGCGCAACGGTGCACCTATCCGGCAAGACTGTTGCAAGTCGAGCACCACCTCCAAAAGCCGCAATGGGCGCGGATTTCAGGGGATACAGGGAACCAGAAAGCCGGCCGGGCGGCCTCTGCGAAAGAACTTGCAGTAAATGAACAAAGACTCGGTCCGCCGGGCCCCGCGGTTCCAACCGTGCAAGACCCTGCAACCCTGACGCAGGGCGCTGCAACCATCGCGCCGGGTCCGGCGCAAACCACGCTCTCCGCCGGGTAACCTTACCCTCCACCTCAGTAACTTGCGATTCATCGGTGAAAGTTATAAAGTCCGGCGACCATGGCTTTGCATGCATTGCTGTTTTCCCGGGACCAGGAAATTGTTGACCTGGCCGCCGAAGTCCTGAAATCTCTGGATATCGAAGTCGCCCATTCGAGCACGGCCGATGAAGCCGTACAGAGGCTGACCAGTACCCAGTTCGACGCCATCATCGTGGATAACGCGGATGCCCGTGGCGCCGTGGCGGTATTGTCGGCGGCAAAATCTCTGCCCTCTTGTGAACAGTCGATCGGCATCGTCCTGGCGATTTCGCCCAGCAGCATCGCGCTGGCGGATGGCGCTCGCAGTCACATGGTGCTCTATCGCCCGCTGTCTGCTGATCGCCTGCGCACCGGAATCAAGTCGGCGCTCGGACTGAGGAACGAAGGTGAGGACGCGCGCGAGTCGCGGCGAGCTTCCATCCGTATCCCCGCCACCCTGCGGGGAGCCGGCCTGGATGAAACTCTGGCTTTCATTACCAACCTCAGCGCCGGCGGCGCCGCTTTGTACGTGGGTCAGGAAATACCCTCGGCCTCGATTCAAAGCATCGAGTTTTCGCTGCCCGGGGAGAAGGACAATCTGGCCTCGGCCGTGGAGTTGATCTGGAGAGACGTGCAGGGCCGCATGGGCATTCGCTTTGCCAACATGTCGGCCGCCTTCAGCGAGCAGCTGGAGAAGTGGTCGGCGGCTCAGCCGGAAGCGCAGCGGGCATCCGCCGCCGGCGCCTGACCGAAACGCTATTCCCCTTTACGGTCATATTTCCCGGTAAACCCGTTCCAGCGGATCCTCAGCATCTCGATGAACATACGGGTTCCGTCGCGCAAAGGACTGATGCGCGTGCCCTCGCGGTGGGCCCATTCCACCGGAACTTCCACCACCTTAAGACCCTGCTTCCGCGCCAGGTAAAGCAGTTCCGGATCGAATCCCCAACGTTCAATTTTTTGCAGCGGGAAGATTGTCTGCGCGGCATGACGGGTGAAGGCCTTGAAGCCGCACTGGGTATCTTTGAAACTTAAACCGAGGGTGAGGCGCAGCAGGAGGTTGAAAACGCGCCCGAAAATCTGGCGATAGAGCGGTTGTGGCTGGGTCTGGAGTTCGCGGCGCAACCAGCGCGAGCCGATGGCCACGTCCGCCCCGCCGGCCAGGGCGGCAAACAGCTTTTCCGCTTCCTGAATGGGAGAAGAAAGGTCGGCATCGCTGAACAGCAGCCGTTCACCGCGCCCCTGCAGCATCCCGTTGCGGACGCTGTAACCCTTGCCGCGGTTGCCGGGATTTTCCAGCAGACGCAGCTGGGGATGGTTTTCCGCCAGGCCGCGGACAATTTCCGCAGTGCGGTCGCTGGAGCCGTCATTCACCACGATGATCTCGGCATCCCAGCCCCGTTGGGCGGCGTAGGCGAGCACTTTCTGCACCGTGGCGCCGACCCGCGCGGCCTCGTTGTATGCGGGAATGATGATGCTGAAGGTCGGTGATCGAACGTCGGTCGGGTCAGACAACATGCGTTTCGGATGGAGCCCGCTGCCGGCATTTCGCCGCGGACGTTGGTCCGGACAAGTCAAAAGGCGTGAAGCACAGGCCGGGGTCCTGCCTTCTTTTCGGAGCAGGCAGGCATGCGCCGGGCCCTCCATTTTGAGTGGTCAGACAGGCGGAATTGTATCATCTGCGCGGGTTGGGGCCGGGGGCGAGGGTACGCCAAATCGCCGGCTTTGAGCCGCGTCGAACTCTCGAGGCCGCCTGATCCGGCAACCCTAGTTCACGGTCACCGAAAGCGACGCGGTATGGGTCACCGGTCCGGTGGCGGAAATGGTGACGGTGTACGAGTTGGCCGGCGTGCCGGGAAGGCCGTTGCCGTTATTTGAGAACGACGAACTGCCACCGCCGCAGGACGTCAGCAACGCCATGCCCACAAACAGGAAACAGGCCAGCAGACACGACCGCTTCTGGCGCGAGGTAAGGCCCGCTCCCAGCCCCACCAGGCCGATGATCGGCAGCCACATCCCATAGAAGATGCCTTTTGATCCCGGCGCGAGCGATGCCTTCGTTCCCGCCGTCGTGCGGACCGTGAGCGTGGACTTCCCGGAACCCGTGATCGAAGGCGGGGAGAACGTGCAGGTCGGCGCCGGCGATACCACTGGCGAGATGCTGCTGCAGGACAGAGTCACCGTGCCCGAAAAACCATTCATCGCGGTGACCGCAATGTTGGAAGTAGCCGATCCCCCGGGTGCAACCATCGAAGGCGAGAGGGCCGTGGCCGCGATCGTGAAATCTGCCGGCGCGTTGTAGTTGTAGCCGTTAGACAAGGTGCCGTTCTGCCCATTGGGATTGGTTACCACCAGGTCCACCGCACCCGCGGCGTGGGCCGGAGCCGTCGCGGTGATTGACGTGCTGCTTACCACCGTCACTCCTGTCGCCGCCGTTCCGCCAAAGCCCACGGTGGCTCCGGAGACAAAGTTGGTTCCCGTGATGGTCACCGCCGTTCCACCGGCAATCGGACCGCTGGCGGGCGTAATCGAGGCCACCGTGGGCGCGGTATTGACATAGGTGTAGCCGTTGCTCAACGTGCCGCTCTGGCCATCGGAGTTGGTGACCACGACGTTCACCGCGCCGGTGGCGTGAGTGGGAGTCCTCGCCGTGATCGAAGTGCCGCTCACGACTGAAACGTTGGTGGCCGCGTTTCCGCCAAAACTCACCGTGGCTCCAGACAGGAAATTCGTGCCTGTGATCGTGACCCCGGTAGCTCCGCCAGAAGAGCCTGAGCTGGGCGATACGGAAGTCACGGTCGGCGCCGGGTTGGCGTAACTGTAGCCGCTGTTCAGCGTGCCGGTCTGGCCATCGGAGTTTTTCACCACCACATTCACCGCGCCGCCGCCATGGCTGGGAGTCTTCGCCGTGATCGAAGTGCTGCTCACGACCGAGACGTTGGTCGCGGCCGACCCGCCGAAGGTCACCGTGGCTCCGGACAGGAAATTCGCGCCCGTAATGGTCACTCCGGTTCCACCGCCGGCCGGCCCCGAGCTGGGCGACACCGAGCTCACCGTGGGCGCGGGATTTCCCCCGCCCGATCCGTTCAACAGCACAAAACTTGCCACCGACGGCACGCCATTATTGTTGATCAGGAACAGCATGTAGTAACCCGGCGGCGCGATATTACTGTTGGGCGGAGCGGTCACCGTCAAGCTCCCCGATCCCGCCGTGAATGACATGCCTACCAGGCGCTGGTCAAAATCAAAACCGTGGGTGGAAGAACCCGGGCGAACCAGAACGGCTTGAGAAATATTTCCGGCATCGGGAGTAGAAACCGTGAACCCCGCGCCCCAGCTGATGTTGCCGGGCGCACTGGAGATGCTGGGCCGGGTGGCGAGACTGCCGTCCGAGTTAAACAGGTACGCCGGCTTGTAGATCTCCATGTGCGTTTCATAGTTTCCGCGCGACGGGTTGCTGCCGGCAAGCCACACCGTGGCATCGGGCAGAAGCAACGAGACCGTGTGGTACAGGCGGGGGTAAACATTCGATCCGGCGGACGAAAAGCTGTTGCTCGAGGGATCGTACAGATCAGCATGCAGGCTGGCGGTCGTGGCATCCTCATCGCTGGCCGATCCTCCCAGCGCCAGGACCTGTCCCGTGGGCAGGATGACCGCATCCATCTCGATGCGCGGCTGCGACATGTCGGGGCCCCACTGCCAGGATGGCGAAGACGAACCCATATCAATCAGTTCCGTGGTGGCGGTCGAAGGATTGTTTCCTCCCAGGATCATGATCACCGGGTCGTAGTTGTTGGCCGGAGTCAGCGGGAGCAGAACCGAGCTGCCATACATCCGCGTGCCGCCGTAGTTCGTGCTGGCAATATTCAGGTTCCACGAGGTATTCGCGGGGTTGAAGAGATGAGAGTTGGGTTGTGAAGCCGATGCGAATACCTTGCCGTTGGGCAGAAGATGCAGTCGGGGATAGAGAGGCGGCGTCCAGGGCGCCGTGTATTGCCCGCTCCAGCCCGACCCCTCGGTAAAGAATTCGACCGCGTTATTGGTGCCACCGTTTTCGTTGGTTCCGGAAAACGCCATGATCCGCCCATCCCCCAGCATGATCACGGTCGGATACCAGCGTCCATGGGCCATGTTTGCCTGGCCGCTGAAACTGTTGCTGGCGGGGTCGAAGATGGTGCTCTGTTGGCTGCCCTCGAAGGGATCGTAGGCTATGGTGCCCCCCACGACGAGTATTCGCCCGTCGGGCAATGCCGTCATGCCATTGCAGAAAATGTCATACCCGATGGACAGTTGAGTGATCGACGATCCGCCCACATCCAGCACCACCGCGCCGGAATGATTTCCGCCACCGTAAGGCGGACCAGATGGACATCCCGATTGGGAGGGAGGACAGTTTCCTGAGCCCGTAGTGACCAGAATCTTGCCGTTGTGCATCAACGCCACATGAATGGGATTGATGGTCATCGGGTAATTCAACGTGCTCCATTGCCCCTTAACACTCGCCTGGGCCCACACTCCAGGAACAACCGCTGTCAGGGCTAACCACAGCACCAAAGTTGTCTGAGCGACGTGTAAACAGGCACGACGGGACACGGCGGACCTACTTTCCTTACCAACCGGCAATTTGCCTACAAGGGGGAGGCACACTACGACCGGAGTCGGCTGCCTGGGGAGAGGTTGACCTTTGGGGGCCCACCCAAACTAAAGTAGGTGGTCTTAGGTCACGTATAGTTTTTCCGATTTGGGACGGTTTGTCAACCGATTTTTGCACTGAATCCGGGCTCTCCGAGGCGCAAAGAAATGCACATAAAACTCATCGATTCATACGCTTGTGCTATTTCTTTCGGCTCGCGTTCTAGCGCTTGGGGCGCCCTCAATTTTGACGACTGCTATACTGGCGCCCGGCGACATCAGAAGCCCATCTCTGTATCACTTTGGGAATTACCGGGGTGATTGGGTTTGGGCTCCTTCGCGCGGAAAGGGCTGATCAACGAATGACCGGAGACGATCGCTGGGGCCGTGTGGCCGAGGTAATGTTCTGGCTCCTGGCGATCTCTTATGTCGGGTTTTTGCTGAGCCTGGGCGTCTTTCCCAGCGAAGACGCCCCGGTGCACCTGTACTACGCCGACGTCTTGAAAGACCTGATGACCGGCGGAAATGCCTACGGGCATTATTTCGCGGTGAGGCATTGGTTGCCGCCCTACGCCCTTATCTATTATCTATTCATCGCGCTGGACGTATTCCTTACTCCCCTGGCCGCCGACCGCGTGTTTGTCTGTCTGTACACGATCCTGCTGGCGGGTGGTTTCCGCTACCTTCTGCGTGTACTGAATCCGCGCTCGACCGCGATGGCGGTCCTGATATTTCCTTTCGTCTTCAATAAGTTTTTATATCTGGGCTTCTACAACTTCGTGTTGGGCCTTGCGCTGGCCCTGATCGTTTGCGCTTATTGGCTGCGTGATCCAATGCAGCTGAAGGGCTGGCGGCGCTGCTGGTTTCTGGCGCTGGTCGTCTTGATGCTGCTGACCCATCCGGTTCCGCTGCTGATGGCGTACCTGGTCATGGGTCTGCATCTGTTGGCGCTGGTCATCACCGCGGCAAAGAAGCAGACTGGCGCCTGGAGTCAGCGGCTATGGGCGGCAATCCGCCAGTGCGGGACCGCGATCGTGGCGCTGCTCCTGGCGTTCGTGCCCGCGTTCTACGTTCTTCTGTTCGTGTCCGGCGCCGGCAAATCCAGCTTTTCGACCCTGGCAGAATGCCTGGTCAAAGTCCGCAAGCTGATCTTGTTTGGTCCGATTTCTCCGTTCCAGGTCTGGTACTACGCGCTTCCCCTGGGCCTTATTGTGTTCGCCGTGGGCATCCGCGCCCTAGTGCTGGCCTGGCGTGGCCGGATGGTGTGGTCGCAGGCGCAGCTCACGCTGCTGGTCTCGGGAGCGGCTTGCGCTCTGCTATACATCGTGGCCCCATCGGCTTTTAGCGGAGGCACGTCTTTCGACCAGCGCTTTCCGATTTTCGCGCTGCTCTTCACTCTCGCAGCCCTGGCCAGCAACGCGGCCTTTGAACGAGGCCGCTGTCGTGACGCGATCCTCGCGGGCGCGATCGTAATCAGCATTGCCAGCCTGGTTTACCAGATACAGTTTTGCCGGCACTACCAGGCCGCCGTGGATCTTTATCGAGCGCCCGCGATGAGAGCCGGGTCGAAGGGAGCGATTGTGATGGACGACACGTCCATGTTTCTCCCGCCGGGCCTGGCCTTCGGCCCTTACCGCTGGGTGGGCGCCCACTATTTCCGGCATTCGAAAGCTGTGCTGCTGAATTCTCCCTTCCTCTACACCGGCACCATGCCGCTCAAGGTCGCGCCCTCCAGCCTTTCGCCCTTGAATCCCCTGGGCACGGAAATAAGCCCTCTTTCCATGGAACGCCTTCTGGCGGAGGGTCCGATCGAGGATGTGGATTTTGTGCTCTTCATCGGCAACACAGAGACTCTGCAAGGGGATAATCCCCTGAACCGGTTATGCGCGCGCTACGGATTGGTCAAGGCCTGGAGCACGGGCATCATTTCCATGTACGCGCGGCCGGCGTCATCCGCGGAGGCAGAACGTTGAGCTCGTTTGCTCGACCGCGGCCCTGTGAGAACAAGTCGGCTGGGATCTCGAGGCTCACTTCGGACAATCACCACTAAAGGGCCATTGACCGGGCAGAAGATTAGTTTTAGCTTTCCGTTAATTGACCCCCTGACCCTGTTCATGAAACCCGGTTCCCCTCGGCTCTTGGCTTTTAGACCCCAAGCCTCCTCCTCGGCCCTCGTAACTTAAATCCCCGACCTCCTCCTCGGCCCACGGTACCCAAGCACAACCGGTAAATCTTTGTCCTTCCCCGGGACAGTTGCTCCGGCGCGCTACGGACAAACTATTTCCCGCAGGCTCCGAAGCAACGGAGCCGGGGAGGTCACGGTGAAACACGTCTCCATCGAACCGCTTCTCTCGCCGGCTTCGTGCTGCGGTCAATTTCGCGTCCCGTCAAAGATGAACTGCATTTCATTTTCTGGTCTGCGGGCCGGCACGCGCCGTCTGCGAAGTGGAAGATGTTTTCCTCTGCGGATGAATGTTATTCCGCGCAGATCGGGCGCCGCGATTACTTTGGTAACGCGTTCGGGTAATCTCCGCGCCGAAAAAACGCGTGACCCGGATGCCTTGACAGGCGCGGCTTTCCAGGCGGACGAACCCGCTAACTGCAAACCCTGGCGGCGATTGCGCGCCATCCATCGATCGCGAACCAGGCCGCGCGCGGGCCGGGTGGGTAACTTCCGCGCGTTGGCATCGCGGTTGCTTTGTGTATGCATGAAAGTTCCTCGAATCGCGCCATGACAAAATTTGTCCATCTCATCGTGATCGGAAGTTTGCTGGCCGGCTGCTGCTCCGCGCAAACTCCCACGTTCAAGGTCCTGCCCTGGAACAATCACGAGGCCGCGCTGTCGCTGACCTTTGACGACTCGCGCGCCGTGCATCTGGATGTCGCGGTTCCCGAACTCAACCAGCGCCATTTGCGCGCCACTTTCTTTCTTATCGTTTCCAAGACCACGCGGCTGGACGACTGGCGGAGAGTCCAGTCGCAAGGCCACGAAATCGGCAATCACTCCATCTCGCACGAGCACGCGACCGATCTGAACAAGGCCAGCGAAGAGCTTCAGGTGGAGGACGCCAAGAAATTTCTGGACAGTAATTTCAAGTCCGACATCAGCACATTCGCTTATCCCTACACCGAAGTCTCGCCCGGCCTGCAGTACTGGGTGCGGCGTTACGCTTTCGCCGCCCGCGGCGGACGTGGAGACAGCAGTCAGCTTTACATCAAGTCCGACAGCCAGCCCGATTGGTACGATCTGCCCAGCCAGCCCAGCTACACCCGCTATGACGCTGCCACCTACGAGGGCTGGATCGACAAAGACCTGGCGCTGCATGCCTGGACGATTCTTCAGATCCATGGCATCGGCGATCCTTCGACCGGATTTGAGCCGATCCCGAGCAACACGTTTGTCGAATTTCTGGACGACCTGAAAGCCGCCGAACCCCGCGGACTCTGGGTAGCGCCGTTCGGAGAAGTTGCCGCCTACTTCCGGGCCCAGAAAATCCTGGAGGCGGCGCAGCCCCAGCCGGCAGGCGCGGAAAAGAAGTTCACCTGGCAGGTGCCAACGCCGTTCCGGCGTGGAGTTGTGCTCAAGGTCGCGGTGGAGGGTCCGAACCACGCACGACTCTTTCAGGCGGGACACGAGTTGCGCCGGAACAGGGACGGGTCTTACCCAGTGGTCTTCGATTCATCGGAGTTGATCGTGAAAGGCGAATTGTGAAAAGGCTTTGCGTCATGTTGCCCGCGAAAGACGAAGCGGTGGGCATCGGGAGAACGTTGCAGAGCATTCTCCGCGCCGGCCTTTTGCCCGCTGATGTTTACGTCATCGACGACGGCTCCAGCGACGGCACCGGGAATATCGCCCGCTCGTTTAACGTCAACGTGGCCAGAAACGAAAAAAATATCGGAAAGGCGCACAGCCTGGCCCGGCTGGCTTCCGCTTGCGACCTGGTGCGGCGATACGACTACGTCTGCTTGATGGACGCCGATACCCAGGTTTCCGAAAATTATTTTCAGTCGATCCGGGAAAGCTTTGTACAACCCGAAGTGGCGGTGGTGTGCGGCCGGGCCAAGAGCACTCCGCACAACTGGCTTACCGCCTACCGCTGCCTGGCGTACTGGATTTCGCACGCCATTTACAAGGACGGACAAAGCAACATGGGCGTGATTACGGTGACGCCCGGTTGCGCCGCGGCTTTCCGCTCGGACGCGTTCGCCCAACTCGACTGGAGCAACGACACCATCGTCGAAGACATGGACTGCACCATCCAGGTGCATCGCAAAAAGCTGGGCCGGATCGTTTACCAGAAGCACGCCGTGGTTTCCACCCAGGACCCCAGGACCCTTCGCGACTACATCAAGCAGATGTATCGCTGGCATACCGGCGCCTGGCAGGTAGGGCGCAAATACGGCATGCTGACCGGGCTGTCGAAGATCGACCTGGAATACAAGCTCCTGATGGGCGAAGGCGTCATTTTCGCCACCATATTCCTTTTGCTCCCGCTCTGGCTGCTCATTTACCCCCGCCTTGCCTTCTACGGAGTCGGGATGGACATGGCGGTCCTTGTCATCCTGTCGATGATTTGCGCGGTTTGCGATCGCCGGGTTGACGTTTTCCTTTATTCGCCGATGTATTCCTTGTTGCGCTTCGTGGACTGCTCGGTTTTCCTGTACAGCTTCTGGAAAGTGGTGGTTCGGAAGAAACAGGTCAGAGGCTGGTTTGCGGTCAAGCGGTACTGACAAGAAAAGTGGAGTTATGAAAATCAAGTCGTTATTCGCGTTGCTCGCCGTTCTGGTACTGGCGACATTTTCCGCCGCTCAGGATGGCGCTGTGTCCGCGCTGCAGGGCAGCCTGGCCGATTCCGTCGGTTTGCCGGGGCAGGGATGGACTTCGATCGGCAATCAGAGCCCGATCGAACACAACAATTTTTACCTGCAATCCTACGTGGAGCAGGGCGCCGCGGTGTTTTCCACCTACTCGGGATCATTCACCGTCACCCCCTTCGTTGGATTGGGCATGACACTCGACACCAAAGGCTACGAATGGAACAACAAAGTGCAGCCCCGCCTGGGCGTGAAAGTGAACAAGTATTTCGCCAAGGGCGTGATCAGCGTGGGCTCAGCCTACTCTTACGAAGACCGTTTCAAGAGCTTCGATAGCAGCGCTTTGACGCTTTTCGTGCAGGACTGGTTTGGCTGGCAGTCGGTGGCGGAGAAATCGAGCCGCTTCCCCGGCTCGACCTGGATCGAAGCCGGAAACCTGTCGCCGGTGGAGAAGGGAAACATTCTCGGCCTGGGCTATATCACGCAGGGAGTGGTGGCGAAACGATTCAGCCGGGCCACCCTGGTGCCGTATCTCGAAGCCACGGTGTTCAAGGACAGCAAGGGTTTCGATTGGGACAACAAGGCCACGGTCGGCGGCGGAGTGAAAGCCGTGCTGTCGTCGGGCCAGGTCTACACCGAAATCGGCGCGGCGTATCTGCACGAGACTCGTTTCCAGTCCGGCCAATCGGCGGGCGGGGTCTCGGTGTTCACTAACTTCTCCTTTAACTGGAATCTGTTGGGTCGAAAGGCAGGCCGGTAACATGCCCTTTCCTGGTATCGGAAGCATCTCGGCGATTATTCACATGCTGGCGAAAAGCAACGAGGCAGCGAGGTCAAATCATCTTATGCGCGTAATTGGAACCATCATTCTTGCACTGTTGGCGAGTCTGAGCGTGGTCAGCTCCGTCTCCGCTCAGGATTCTCCCTTGCTCTTATCGTCGATCAACCTGAGTTCGGCGAGCGTCACCGAAGGCCGTTCGGTCGAGGCCACGGTTACTCTGAATATGGCCGCGCCTGTAACCGGCGCGACCGTGTCGCTGGCGGTTGATCCCGCCGGTTCGGCGCAGCTGCCGGCCAGCGTGACGGTCCCGGCGGGCGCGACCAGCGCCAGCTTTCCGGTAAAGGTGGCCACCGCGACCTCGGTCACCATTTACGGCAACTACGGAGTCACCAAGAGCGAGTCGCTGGCGGTGATGCCGCGGGTCTCGATCAATGAAGTGGTGGACCGCGTGATTGAGCGCGAGCGCGCCTTCGTCACGCAGATGAAGCACCGCCATCCCATTGCCGAAACCTATATCCAGAACCTGAAAACCGACAAGGACTCCATCGTCGCGCCCACCAGCGATCAATATTTCATTGGACGCCTCGACCTGAGCGACGGCGTCGAAGACCGGCTCTTCGAAAAGCAGACCGGCCTCAAGCTCAAGGACCTGAATCCGTTCTCCAGCGTATTTTCCCGCAAGTTTCTGCCCCTGGGCTTCGCCCAGATGGTCATGCTCGACCGCGATTTTCAGAAGAAGAACTACGACTTCAAATTCGTGCGCCAGGAATTTCTCGGAGAAGTGCGCTGCATCGTGCTCGACGTTCAGCCCAAGGACGGCGACGGCGGGCGGTTTATGGGCAGGATCTGGGTGGAAGACCGCGACTACAATATCGTCCGCTTCAATGGGACCTATTCGCCTCACTCCCGCTACAGCTATTACCTGCATTTCGACAGCTGGCGCCTGAATCTTCAGGCTGGGTTGTGGCTGCCCGCATATGTCTTCATCGAAGAATCGAATCTGAAGAACGCCGGCCCGCTGCTTCC
>DASQHA010000078.1:0-2259 GCA_035632335.1 Terriglobales bacterium | reverse complement strand
CGCCGGGGAGGGTGGCTGGATCATCGTTGTACTCATCGGATTTGCCTCCTTCGGATTTATGGCGAGCATGCACGGATCGATAAATTTGCACAGTGCCGCCGCTCACCGAGGCTCGTGACATAGGTCACTAGCCGGGGGGGGTGGCTAGCTGAAGACTGACCTGCCGCGAGATAGGTCAGGACATTGTCGAAGTCTGTAGGTCCGCACTCCTCACGAAGTCCAGATAATTCCTTTTATAGGTGACTGGCTCTTAGCTACGCTCTAATTTGGACCACATTCCGGTAACACCGTTCATCGACGAAGCCCACGCGGTCGCCCACTTCAAAAAAAAGGGCCGGGAGAAGATGCCTTCTCCCGGCCTACAAGCGTTCCACCTTGCTTTACTTGGTCCAGGCCGCGCGAATCGGCTGGCCGATCAACAACGAAGGGTCCGCACCCTTCCGCGGGACGAACTTCTGCGGACGGCCACCCCACACTTCTGCGGTGTAGAGATTGCCGTCCTGGTCCACGCCGAACTGGTGCGTTCCCCATAGTCCGCCGGGCTCTGGAGTCATGGTGCCCCACGTATACAGCAGCTTTCCGTTCAGGTCGTATTTGTAGAATTTGAAGTTTCCGTGGCCGTCCGACATCCAGAGGTGTTGGTCGGCAGTCATGTAGATGTGATATGTCGCTGTAGGCCCGTCGCCCAGATACCACTGATCGAGGAACTTGCCGTTCTCGTCGAAGATCTGAATGCGCCGGTTGCTTCGGTCATTGATGTAAAGCCGCCGCTGGTTGTCGATAGCAATGCCGTGCACGGTATTGAAATAGTTTGGCCGTCTCTCCTTGCCGCCGGCCTCGCCTCTCTCGCCCCAGGCCATCAGGAACTTGCCGTCCTTGTCGAATTTCACGACGCGCGTTTCTTCGTAGCCGTCGGTAACAAAGAAGGTGCCGTCGGGCAGCCAGGCGATGTCAGTCTGGCGGCCGAAAGTCTCGCTAGGAGGGCCGGTCTTTTGGATGAACGACGGGCGCGCGGTATTGCCGGTCATCTTGGCGTTTCTCTCGGTCGTGGTGTTCAGCGTGCCGATCGTCTGCAGCAGTTTCTTGCCGTCATTGCTGAAGATCCGGATGACTTCGTGGCCGTCGTCGATGGCCCACACTCGCTTTTCCGGGTCATAGGGATTGATCAGAATTTTGTGAACTCGGCCCTGGGACAAGACATTCGGGTTGTCCGGCTTGAATAGCGAATCCCACTGGGTCCACGCCTCTTTCACGTTCCCTTGGCTGTCGTATACCGTAATGATGTGTTTCCATTGGTAGTCATGCCCTTCGATCCCTTTGTAGCTGTCCGTGGCCTCGCCCGGGCTGGCGTAATCGCCCACCGACGCGTTCCGCCCGTACATCCCGCGCCCGGGGATTTCCAGGTGCGTCTTGATTCCATAAGCGGTCTCGATCTCGACAAATTTCTTCTGCAGGTTCGTTAAATCGGGAAGCTCGCCGCGCATGGCCACGAAAATGCGATCCGGGTTCTGGGCGAAGATTCCCTGGACGGCGCCCCAGGTCCAGCCCTTCTCCTCCGGAAAAAGTGTGGCCAAAGGCTTGGGCCAGTTTGGATCGACCCGATACGGTCCATCCACGAGTTCATCGCTCGGGTTTGACGGATCAACCCACTGACCCACCGCCTGCTTCTGCGCCGCGCTCACCTTCCTGGTGCTCGAGAGATTGATCAGCGCCACGGCGCCGACCAACGCGCAGACCACCACACCGACCACAATTGCTCGACCAGCCGTTTTCATTGGGCTTCCTCCTCCATTTTTTCTCGGGATGTTTATCTTTAATTCGCGATTCCAGCAAGATTCTTGTTACTTCAAGATCGCGTCCGCGATGGCCTTCATATCCGGGCCGTTGATGCTGGGCTTAGGACCCATCGGGAGCGGCGCAATGCCATGCCGCGCCACAAACGCTGCCTGCCATCCTGCCTTCATCGCGCCGAACACGTCCCAGGGATGCGCGGCGATGAGTAGGAGCTCTCCTGGCTGGGCGCCGAGGTGCGTTGCCGCGCTCCGGTACACTTCCAAATCAGGCTTGTAACGGCGGACCGAGTCCACGGAAATAGATTCATCGAAGTACCGCGTGAGCCCGGAGTTTTGGAGCTGCGCCTTCACGGCTGAGGGACTTGAGTTGGTCAGCGTGACCATTCGGAAGCCCGCGGCGCGCAGGCGCTGCAAGTTCTCGGGCACCTCCGGGTGGACAGGCATCGCCAGCACGCCCTGCAATATT
>DASQHA010000077.1:0-8660 GCA_035632335.1 Terriglobales bacterium | reverse complement strand
CGGAGACGGAACAGGTACTCCCGACAGGCTTCCTCCGAACGGAAGCGGGCCTCCAACTCCGCCAAGGTCCGGGGGTAATCCTCCATGGGCCGCCATACTACAGGTTGTGGTGACCTGAGTCAAGTGGATACCCCGATTGGCGGATTACTCAGCCGACGCGGTGTTCTTCGCTGCGGAGGGAGCGCTACGCGGGCTGGGCGCCATCAGAGCCGTATTTGAAAAAATGTTTAGCGAGTTCGCAAAACCACGCGCGTCCGTTGCGTCGAAGCAGCGACTAGTCGAAGGAGATTACGCATACCTCGTCTGGACTGCAGAGGCTGCAGACAATTCTTATGAGCTTGCAAGCGACACCTTTGTTATTCAGAATGGAAGCATCCAACTGCAAGCGTTCACCGCGAAGATTCGGCCGAAGCACTGATCATTACTCGATGGAATTGAGGCTATGGCGTTTATCCGGAATCTAATTGGTGCGGCGAGAGGACTTGAGCCTCCACACCCTTACGGGTAGATGCACCTCAAGCAGGCGCGCCTGCCAATTGTGTCTTGAATTTCGCCAGACTATTTTATTACGGCAGCTTTGACCGCGGGCGTAAATCGGAGGTGAAAGTGACTACTCAGTTGAAACACAAACTCGTGATATGGGCAACACTCTGCCTCACTGCTACGGCCCTGCTTGTTCTCGCCGGCTGTTCGAAGGCCACGCCGACCGCGGCGCAGGCCCGCCCGCCCGATGTCGAGGTGGTCGAGGTCGAGCAGAAAGACGTTCCGATCTACAGCGAATGGATCGGCACGCTCGACGGAATGGTGAATGCGGCCATTAAGGCGCAGGTGTCTGGCTATCTGCTCAAGCAGGACTACACCGAAGGCTCACCCGTCAAGAAGGACCAGTTGCTGTTTGAGATTGATCCGCGCCCGTTTCAGGCGGCGCTCGATCAGGCCCTGGGGCAGCTCGCACAAGCCAACGGACAATTAGCGCAAGCAAAAGCGCAGCTCCAACTGACCGAAGCACAGGTTACCCAGGCCCAGGCCAATCAGATGAGAACCCAGCTCGACGAGGACCGCTACGTCCCACTCTTGAAGCAGCAAGCCATCACCCAGCAGGATCTCGACAACGCGGTGCAGAACAACCTGGCCGCCAAGGCCCAGGTTCAGGCGGCCAAGGCCGGCGTCGAAACGGCCAGGGCGCAGATTCAGGCGGCGACCGCCGCGGCCCAGACGGCCCAAGCGGCCGTCGAAACAGCCCGGCTCAATCTGGGTTTTACCCGGCTCACTTCGCCCATCGATGGCGTCGCCGGCCTGGCACAGCAACAGGTTGGCGCGCTGGTCAACCCGAGCAGCGGACCGGTGACCACAGTCTCAACACTCGATCCTATCAAGGTGTATTTCACAGCCAGCGAAGGGGAATACCTGGACTTCCACAGACGGTTCCCGAACCAGGCCACCGTGGAGGCGGAGAGGCGGCAGTTGCCGCTCGATCTCATCTTGGCTGACGGGACAACCTATCCGCACCCAGGAAGGATTTCCTTCGCGGACCGCCAGGTGAACCAGAACACGGGCGCGATCCAGATCGCCGGCGTGTTTCCCAACCCGGGAAATCTTTTGCGCCCGGGAGGATACGCCAAGATCCGGGCAGCGACCAGAACGCAGAACGGCGCCCTGCTTGTGCCGCAGCGGGCCGTCACGGAGCTGCAAGGCAGCTATCAGGTTGCCGTTGTGGACGCCGAGAACAAGATCAGCATCCGGACCGTCCGGCCTGGCGATCGCGTAGGCTCCCTGTGGATTATTCAGGACGGGCTGAAACCCGGAGAGCGGGTTGTCGCCGAAGGTGTGCAGAAGGTTCGTCCCGGCATGCAGGTGAACCCGAAGCCCTTTACGACGGAGACGAAGGGAAGGTAACGCGTATGTCCAAGTTTTTCATCAACCGGCCCATCGTCGCGATGGTGATCTCCATCCTGCTGGTGATTGTAGGCGCCATCACCATTACCAGCTTGCCAGTGGCCCAATTTCCCAGCATCGCACCCCCGGAAGTTCAGGTGCTGGCTACCTATGTCGGCGCGGACGCTCAGACCATCGAGCAATCGGTCGCCACCCCCATCGAACAGCAAATGAGCGGCGTGGACAACATGAACTACATGTATTCCTTGAACGCCACGGCCAACGGGGGAATGACCCTGGTAGTGAACTTCGACGTAAAGACCGACCCGAACACTGATCAGATCCTCACCCAGATCCGCGAGACGCAAGCCGCTTCTCAGCTCCCGGCGGACGTTACGAACTACGGAATCACGATCCGGAAGTCAGTGACCGCTCCGCTCATGTTGGTCGGCCTGTACTCGCCCAACGGAACCTACGACGCGCGATTCCTCGCCAACTACGCCTACATCAACCTCAACGATCAGCTCACGCGCGTGCCGGGCATCGGCAATGTCCAGGTCTTCGGCGCCGGCCAATATGCCATGCGGCTTTGGGTCAAGCCCGACCAACTGGCCAAGCTAGCTATAACGGTCCCTGAAATCGTCAGCGCCATCCAGGCGCAGAATACGGTGAACCCGGCCGGACAAGTTGGAGGCGAGCCCCTGCCGAACGGACAGGAATACACGTACTCGGTCCGCGCGCAAGGCCGCCTGACCTCGCCAGAGGAATTTGGGCAGATC
This sequence comes from Terriglobales bacterium, assembly GCA_035632335.1. Taxonomy (GTDB): domain Bacteria; phylum Acidobacteriota; class Terriglobia; order Terriglobales; family Acidobacteriaceae; genus JAIQFF01. Next base: position 6,006 of record DASQHA010000077.1, on the reverse strand, counting down.
GTAGTCCGCGAGACGCCGGATGGCGGGACCGTGCGGGTCAAGGACGTTGCCCGCGTCGAGCTTGGCAGTCAGGACTACAGCGTTGCGGGCCGCTTGAATGGGAAGCCGAGCGCCATCGTCGCGGTTTACCAGTTGCCCGGTTCCAATGCGGTTGACGCAGCCGCGGGCGTCAAGAAACTACTCACCGAAGCTAAGCAGCGCTTTCCGCAGGACGTGGACTATGTCATATCGCTTGACACTACGCGGGCGGTCACCGAAGGCATCAAGGAGATCGTCCTGACCCTCCTCATCGCGCTCGTGCTGGTGATTTTCGTGGTCTACCTCTTCCTGCAAAGCTGGCGCGCCACGCTGATTCCGATGCTTGCCGTGCCGGTTTCGCTCATTGGCACGTTTGTGTTCTTTCCGCTGTTCGGTTTCTCCATTAACACGCTTTCCCTGTTTGGTTTGGTGCTGGCCATCGGCCTGGTGGTGGACGACGCCATCGTCGTGGTCGAGGCTGTGGAGCGCCACATCGAGGCTGGCCTGGCTCCCAAAGACGCGGCCGTGAAAGCGATGGAAGAGATTTCCGGCCCGGTCATCGGCATCGCGCTGGTTCTGTCGGCGGTATTCGTGCCCACCGCCTTCATACCGGGCATCACTGGAAGGCTCTACCAGCAGTTCGCCGTGACCATCGCGATTTCGGTGATCCTCTCGGCCTTCAACGCCCTCACCCTCAGCCCGGCGCTCGCCGCTCTGTTGCTTCGGCCTAGGGAGGAGAGGAGGGGTCCCCTGGGAAGGTTTTTCGATTGGTTCAACCACTTTCTTGAACGGGAGACGAATAGTTATGTCCGCACATGCGGCCGCCTGATTCGCAAGAGCGCGGTGGCCTTGGTTTTGCTGGCGGGCTTCGGCGTTGCGGCTGGCTTCTTCGCCAGCAAAGTGCCGTCGAGCTTCTTGCCCGATGAAGATCAGGGCTACGTCTTTCTCAATCTCCAGCTTCCCAACGCGGCTTCGCTCCAGCGCACCGACGAGGTTTGCAAGCGAATCGAGAAGATCATGGCCCAAACGCCGGGGGTCCAGTACACCACCAGCGTCATCGGCTTCAGCCTGCTCAGCTTCGTGCGGACCAGTTACAACGCTTTCTTTTTCGTGACTCTAAAGCCATGGGACGAGCGCAAGTCGAGGGCAGAGCAGTATCAGGAGATCAAGCAGCGCCTGAACCGGGAACTGAGCACGCTCCCGGAAGGAATAGCGTTCAGCTTTTCGCCGCCGGCAATCCCCGGGGTTGGCACTTCCGGCGGATTTACCTTCGTTCTGGAGGACCGCGCCGGCAAGGACGTCGCCTTTCTGGCAAACAACTTGAACACATTCCTTGCCGCTGCCCGGAAGCGTCCCGAGATCGCCGGCTTGAACACGACCTTCCTTCCGAGCGTGCCGCAGCAATTTGTCGAAGTGGACCGGGACAAAGTAATTAAACAGGGCGTGGCTATCAACGATGTCTACAAGACGATCCAGGCTTTCATGGGCGGGCTGTTCATCAACTACTTCAACCGTTTTGGCCGGCAATGGCAGGTCTACATCGAGGCAGAAGGCGATTATCGAACCAGAGCTGAGAACGTCGGGCAGTTCTATGTGCGGAACAGAAACGGGGAGATGGTGCCCCTCTCTACCCTGACGAAATTCGAACCGCGGCTCGGGCCGGAGTTCACCATGCGCTACAACCTTTACCGCTCGGCGCAGATCAACGGCAGCGCCGCTCCGGGCTACAGCTCCGCACAGGCGATGGCTGCTCTGGAAGAGGTGTTTGCGCAGACGATGCCGCGTGAGATGGGCTATAACTACCTGGGGATGTCGTTTCAAGAGAAGAAGGCTCAGGAAGGGGTGCCGGCCTGGGTGATCTTCGGGTTCTCGCTGCTGTTTGTCTTCCTGATCCTGGCGGCGCTCTATGAAAGCTGGTCGCTGCCATTCAGCGTGCTGCTGAGCACGCCGGTCGTCGTCTTCGGCGCATTCGCGTTCTTGTGGCTCCGCCGGGTCGTGCTCGGCGCCTTCTTGCCGGGCTACATGGTCCAAATCGAGAACGACGTGTACTCACAGATTGGCCTGGTGATGCTCATCGGCCTGGCCGCCAAGAACTCGATTCTGATCGTCGAGTTCGCCAAAGACGAATACGAAAAGGGCCAGCCGTTGTTTGACGCGGCGCTCGCAGGGGCTCGGCTCCGTCTGCGGCCCCTCCTGATGACGTCTTTCGCCTTCATCCTCGGCTGCGTGCCGCTGTGGACGGCGTCCGGCGCTGGCTCGGTGGCCCGCCAGATCATGGGCACCGCGGTCATCGGAGGCATGGTGGTGGACACCTTTATCGGCAGGTTCTTCATTCCGGCGTTCTTTTACGTGATGGAGAAGCTCTCCGGCACCGGCAAGGAACGCGCGCCAGCGGCCTTACAGCAGAGGCCCGCCCCGGCGGAGGGGGACTGAAATGCACTATCGGACGGTGGGAGTGGGCTAGTGGCAGCGGTGGGCCGAGAGGTCGGTCTATGCCAAGACAGTGTGGATCGTGCGATCGAAATCCAGAAATACGAAAGGAGGACTCAGATGGGAGAGACATACAGAGCGGTCGAGGTATCGGCGCCAGGCGTGCTTCGAGTTGTGGAGCGTCAAGTCGCCGAGCCCGGAGCGGGTCAGGTCCGGATTCGAGTAGAAGCATGCGGAATCTGTCATACCGATGCATCCACAGTCACGGGCACCTACCCCGGTCTGACTTTGCCGCGCGTTCCTGGGCATGAAGTAGTTGGTCGCGTCGAAGCGTTGGGCAGCGGAGTGTCGCGATGGAAAATCGGTCAGCGGGTTGGTGTCGGCTTGATCGCCGGCGAAGACGGCGTGTGCGAACCGTGCAGACGCGGAGACACTGTGAATTGTCAGAACCCGGTGGTATCGGGAGTAACCGTGGACGGGGGATATGCGGAAATGATGATCGCTGAAGCGCGCGGCGTCGCTTCCATTCCTGACGAGCTCAGTTCCGCAGAGGCCGCCCCTCTCCTCTGCGCAGGTATCACGACCTACAATGCTCTTCGGAACGCCGGCTTGCGCGGTGGAGATCTTGTGGCGGTGCAGGGCATCGGTGGTCTCGGGCATCTTGGTATTCAGTTTGCACGGCACATGGGATTCCATACTGTGGCAATCGGGCGCGGGCGGGGGAAGGAGAAGCTTGCGAAAGATTTGGGCGCGCACGTCTACATCGACGCGGCGGTTGACGATGCTGCAGCGGTACTCCAGCGTATGGGTGGGGCCAGAGCGATTCTCGCAACAGCCCCAAGCGGTGATGGTATGGGGCCGCTTGTGTCCGGTCTTGCAGCCCGCGGCAAGCTCGTCGTTGTGGGTGTAGGGTCGGATCCGATTCAATTGAACGCGTTCCCGCTCGTCTTTGGAGGGCGCTCGGTCTACGGCTCGCTGACCGGCACGGCGATCGATCAAGAGGACACGCTTGCCTTCAGCGTCCTGGAGAATATCCGCCCGATGATCGAGACAGCTCCTCTCGAACAAGCTGCCGATGCTTACGCTCGCATGATGCAAGGCAAAGCACGGTTCCGCATGGTCCTGACCACTGGTCGATAGATTCCGGCCGCCGGAATTTCAACCTGGTAATGAAGTGAAAGGAACAAGCAGTATGCGGAAAGAGAAGTTCGAAACGCAGCAACAACAAGAGGTCGCGAGCCGGAAGGCCATGCTGAAATGCATTACCGGCTGGATGGAGGGAAGCAAACAGGAGCAGGTCCCGCGTCGGAGGAGGCCATGGGGCGCTACTGGACTTGCTACTGTCTTGGCCGCGGGGTTAATGGCCGGATGCACAGTCGGGCCGAATTACCGCCGCCCGGTGGTGCAAACGCCTCCAGCGTTTCGCGCGCCGGCGCCGCTGCCGGCGCCGGAAGCGGCATCCCTGGCTGATCTCAAGTGGTGGGAGGTCTTCCAGGATGAAAAGCTGCAAGAGCTGATCCGGACGGCACTGGCCGAAAACTATGACCTCCGGGACGCGGTCGCGCGTGTTGAGGCGGCGCGCGCTAATCTGGGCATCACACGGTCCAACCAATTCCCGAACCTAGGCGCCAGCGCCGATTTGTCAACGATTCGCGTCTCCAGGAACGGCCAATCGCCGCTGCCGGCATCGTTCGTACCCTCACAAACTCGCACCTTCGGAGGCGCCACGCTTGACTTACTCTCGTTCGAGCTGGACCTGTGGGGGCGATTGCGGCGCGCCACGGAAGCGGCACGCGCCAATCTGCTGGGGGCGGAGGAAAATCGCAAGGCAGTGGTGACGACGCTGGTGAGCGACGTGGCAACCGACTACTTCAGCCTGCGCGAGCTGGACTCCGAACTGGAAATCTCCAAACGTACACTCACCGTGCGCCAGCAATCGCTGAACGTGATCAAGTCGCGTCAAGGCGGCGGCGTCGCCACGCTTCTCGACCTGCGCCAGGCTGAGCAACTGGTATACACGGCCACCGAAACGATTCCCACTATCCAACAAGAGATCGAGCAGACCGAGAACCAAATCAGCCTGCTGCTTGGGAAGAATCCCGGCGAAGTGGTCCGCGGGCGAAGCCTGACCGAGCAGGTGTTGCCACCGAGCGTGCCCGCGGGTTTGCCTTCGGCGCTGCTGGAGCGGCGTCCGGATATCCGCGCAGCGGAGCAGAATTTGATCGCAGCCAATGCCGAGATCGGGGTGGCGAAGGCCGCTTATTTTCCCCAACTCAGCCTCACCGGGTTCCTCGGCGGACAGAGCACGCAACTGTCGACTCTGTTCGGTGGAACCAGCGGCGTGTGGAACTTCACCCCGCAAGTCACGCAGCCGATCTTTACCGCAGGCCGCATCCGATCGAGCGTCAGGCTGGCAGAGGCGCTGCGGCAAAGCGCGCTGGTCCAGTACGAGAAGGCGATTCAGACCAGCTTCACCGAGGTCTCGAACGCCTTGATCGCCCATCAGAGGGTGAGGGAAAGCCGTGAACAGCAGGAGTTACTGGTGGCGGCGCTGCAGGATCGGACGCGCCTGGCCTATGTGCGGTATCGGGGCGGGGTGGACACGCTGCTGAATGCCCTCGACGCCGACCGGGATCGGTTTCAGGCGGAGCTGACCCTGATGCAGATCAGGCGGAACGAGCTGCTCAGCGTCGTCCAACTCTACAAGGCTCTGGGCGGCGGCTGGCAGTAGGCGCCTTGCAGCGTTTGATGCGGTAAGCGGAGGCTCAGGGCTTCGAGACACACGAGGCTCCATGGACCGGTTCGGCATGTATGGCAAAGATCCTCGCTAAGGCAGGCCAACGAGGCGTGCTCGCCGGCGTTCTGTTGGAAGGATCGCGCCTCTTGGCCCCGCTGGCGGGCTGCGATGTCTATGTCATCAGCGTCTCACCGTCCGAGCCCGATGCCATCTGGGTCTTCGAAGCCTGGCGAAGCGAAGCCGATCATGCCGCCTCTCTGAACATGGACAGCCTCGGAGCGTTCATGAAGAGAGCGAAGCTTTTGATCGCGGCTCTTCTGAAAGCAGTCGATTCGTTCCGGTGTTGGCGACTTCCGGCCAGCATCCAAGCGCGCCCGCAGGCTTCTGATCTCCACTGCTCCCCGGCGGCGAAGCTTTCCGGCAGCCCGCCGCCACCACGATCAGAAGTGCCGCCGCGCAGCCCTTAGTCCATGCGGTCCACAATTTCGGCCATCCTCGTGATGCCGGCCAGGTACGCCTCGAACCACGCCCGCACTTCGCCGCCAGGCAGCTTCTGATTCCCCTTGCGGACTTCGAGCAGTGGCTCGAACGGCCCGGGCCCGACTTGAAAATGCTCGGCCACGGTGCGAAAGATCTCGTGCTTCTTGATGGGGGCCGGGAAGCCCGAGAGCAGCAGCGTATGGCGGAACAGCGTGGCAAACGTCGGCAGCGATTCGATCATGAGCTGCGCCACGGCTTTGCTGTCGTGCTGGGTCTCGAGAAACCGCTTGCGCAGCCGCAACAGCCGCGAGCGCAGCTCGTGCTCCAGTTGCTGGCGGTGC
>DASQHA010000076.1:0-5950 GCA_035632335.1 Terriglobales bacterium | reverse complement strand
TTCCGCCGCGAACCGACCCGAAGTCAGCCAGAACTCCAGGGCGGAATCCACCAGAACCCGCAGCTCCTGGTCGTCGAACACTCTGCCGGAGACTGGAACCGGGGTGCTGCCGGGGACGAACGGCTGTTCGGAAAAAGCCTGACCGTAATATTCGCTCACCAGCTCGAGGACTCGTCTCCGCAGTTCCTGAGTTCGTCCGGTCACGATGCGAGAAACTCCTTGTACCAGGTGATGGTTCGCTTCAACCCCTCGTCCAGGCTGAATAGCGGGGCCCAGTTGAACATGCGCCGCGCCCGTTTGGCGCTCAGATATTGAACCCGAATTTCGTTGGTTGCGTCGTTGCGAACCTCGGGTGTGAGCGGCGATCCCATCTGGCAGACGATCTTCTTCACCAGATCGAGGACACTGATCCCAGTCTCATTGGAGAAGTTGAACGCCATGCCGCCCAGCGTTGGATCGGAGGCGACCGCTTCGGCGAGGAGCATGTAGGCGGCAGCGGCGTCTTCGACGTAGAAATAATCGCGGACAAGCTGCCCGTCGGAGCGAACCACCGGCCGCTGCCCGCGGAGGATCGAACGGATCGTTCCGGGCACGATGCGGTTCCAGTTCAGATCGCCTCCACCGTACAGATTTCCACAGCGCGTGACTGCAGCGGGCAGCTGATAACTCTTCGCGTAGGTGTGCGCGATGAGGTCCGCACAAGACTTGGAGACGTCGTATGGGTACTCCGCGCGCAGAGGCGCCTCTTCCGCATACGGGAGCTCGTCCTGCGATCCGTACGCCTTGTCCGATGAGGCTACCACGATCGACTTCACGGTTGGGGAACGGCGGCATGCCTCCAGTAAGTTCCAGGTGCCTCGGATATTGGTTTCGAGCGTGGAAACCGGGTTCCGGTTGGCAATTACTACCTGGGTCTGCGCAGCTAGGTGAAAGACCGTGTCCACTTGGTATTCACCCAGGGTTCGCTCAAGCAGTTCCGGGTCCCGGATGTCACCGCGGACCACCTTGACATTTTCCAGGATGTGCGAGCGTACGAGTTCGCTTTGCGGGACCCAATCGCGCAGCAGGCATATGACGTCGGCACCGCGATCGCGCAGCCTTCGGGTCAGCCAGCTGCCCAGAAAGCCACTGGCGCCGGTAACCAAGACGGGCCGATCCAGCCAGAAATTGCCGTTCACTCCCATACTTTCCAGGGGGCCGCGCCTTTAGTCCACAGCTCATTCAAATACTGGTATTCACGGTATGTATCCATGGAGAAGAAGAAGCCGTCATGCTGATAAGCCATGAGCTGTCCGTCGGCGGCCAGCCTTTCCAGCGGCTCGTGCTCGAGAATGCAATCGTCGCTGCCCAAGTAGTCGAGCACGCCGCGATTGAAAATGAAGAAGCCCGCGCTGACCCAGCCGTCGGATCTGGGTTTCTCCAGGAACCTTTTCACGCAGCCGTCCGCTTGAATCGCCACGCTTCCATAGCGGGTGACCGGGCGCACCGCGGTAACCGTCGCCAGGCGTCCATGCTGGAGATGAAAGGACAGTAGCTCGCGCAGGTTCAGATCCGTAACTCCGTCGCCGTAGCTGAGCATGAACAAGTCATCATCGATATACTTTTCAATCCGCTTCACGCGGCCGCCCGTCATGGATTCCAAGCCCGTGTCCGCCAGCGTCACCCGGAAATTCTGCTCGGTGTGCGAGCCGTTGTAATGCACCTGCGATTTTTGGCCGAGGCAGATGGTGAAATCGTTGTTCATCGCTTCGTAGTTTAGGAAATATTCCTTGATCATGTTGCCCCGGTAGCCGAGGCAAAGCACGAAATCGCGGAATCCATGGTGGGCGTAAATCTTCATAATGTGCCAAAGGATGGGCTTCCCGCCGACCTCGACAAGGGGCTTAGGCCGGAATTCGGTCTCTTCACGCAAGCGGGTGCCCAGCCCGCCACATAGCACCACTACCTTCATAACGCCTTCCAATCACCGGTAGCCGTAAGGTTGATGACACGTCCGCGCGGCTGCCCGTGTTCAGAAAGAGTGCAACTCGCGGTCCAAAATCAAGCCTGCATTTCAATGGGTTACGGGGCCTCCCCGCCCTCTGCCACCATATTTTTCAGGGACCGTAAACTGGCGTATACACTTCATGTGCTCCAAGGGAAACGCTGTGTGCGCTCCTCAGAGCCAGACATTAAGAAAACGCTCAGCGTGCTAACAAAACGCTCAGCGTGCTGTGCGAGCGGTTATTCTCATAGGCTGGCAGCAGGATTGCGCAGTACCCCCTTGCACTCAGACGCGTTGCTGCGGTAACAGTTCTGGTTGGCATGATCTACCTGCTCGGCGGGCGCCGATGACCCAGACCCCAAGCTTACTCTACCTTCTGGCTTTCAGTCTCCTGGCGACCTGCATTTGGGCGCTCCGCCGGCCCAACGATCGTGAGCCCGTGAGGGTGCTGATGATGCTGCTCACCGTCCCCGCACTCGTTGGTTATCTGCTGATTCTTGAGGATGACGCTGGTCTCCTGAAATTCGATCGGCATCTCTACCTCATCGACCGGGCGCTGCTTGGGACTTCCCCGGCCTTTTTCTTGACGCGTTTGCTCAGTACGCCAGTCCGGGTCGCTTTGTCCGTCATCTACCGGGCGACCGGTCCGATGATCATTCTTTGGTACATCCTGGCTCGATTGCAGAGAGTTCCGGGTTTCGGCGTGGCCGTAACCGTCAATTTCATTCTCGGCAGCCTGTTGTATCTTGTCGTTCCGGCCTCCGGTCCGGCGTTCGCATTCCCCGATTTCCGCGTGGCCCTTCCGAATGTGACGCCATCTCTGATGGTCGTCACCGCGCCCCCGAATGCCATTCCGTCGCTGCACATGTCGACCGCCATCCTGACTCTGCTGTTCGCCGGCCGTCGCGCCACGTTACGGGTGGCAGCCGGGGTCTTTGTCACAGGAACGGCTGTCGCTACTTTGATCGGGGAGCATTACGTAATCGACCTGATCGTTGCGGTTCCGTTCGCATTCTTCGTCGCTCGCCTAGCGACCAAGCGATACGCCGAGGCATTCATCAATTTCGCTGTCGTTTTGGCTTGGTTGTGGTCGATCCGGCTGGCCACACCCGCGCTGATCGAACATCCGGCCTGGCTCTGGATCTGTGCAATTGCAACCCTGTTGATCCCCTGTGTTTGGGGCGGACTGCAGAGGAAGGCGACCCGGGAAATCGACTGGCCCGTTGCTGCAGAAGAGGCCCCATGAGGGCCAACACGGGCGATGCGCCGACGACGCGCCGAGCCGGTCCACCGTCTCGCATGCTTCCCCGCGATTCCTGCACCATGATCGCTTCGGCCGACCAGCTGGGGGCGAAACACCGGCGGCTGGCCGAAGTGGCCGCGATTGGATTTGTGGCCCTGATTTTATCCGCCGCGATGGTGCAAGTAGTCGCTCCAAGCCGGAATGAGGCGATAGACTTCTTTCGAGATTACTCGTCGGCCCGAAACCTGTTGTCGGGCAAGCCCCTGTACGCCCCGCTCGAGCAGTCGTTGCGCGAGTACCTGAAACCGGCGCCGCCGGTGAAGGCCGGATACAACGGTCACCCGCCGGCATCGGTTCTGCTCGTCATTCCTTTCGCCCGGACAGATTACGTGCATGCCACCATGCTGTGGGGCTGGGCCTCGCTGATTGCACTGGGTGTATCGCTCGTCATCATGGTGTCGGAACTGAACCACACGCCGTCCGTTGAGGAGTGGCTGCTGCTGCTGGTGGCGTTGACCGTCTGGCCCCCGCTGTGGCTCCACATTCTTTACGGACAGTTTGGCCTTGTCCTGTTGCTCCTCATCACGCTGGCATGGCGGGCGGGTAGAAGAGAGCTGGATGCCCAGGCCGGCTGCTTTATCGGTTTGGCGGCCGCGATCAAGATCTTCCCCGCGGCCTTGCTCCTGTATTTTGCCATGCGGCGCCGCTGGCGAGCCGTGGTCTTTGGAGGCGTGTCATTCCTTGTGGTCAACGCAGTGACGTTGCCCGTCGTGGGCTTCCGGGCTTACCAGGACTACCTTGCCTTCGGCACCCCACAACTCGCCGCCTTTTACGCCTATGCCCGCAACAGCTCGCTAACCGGTTTTTTCAGCCGGCTGTTTAGCCCGCCGCTGTCGCAGTCGCTGATCCTGATCAGCTCGGTTGTGATCCTCGCCACGATTTGGAGAATAGCGTCACGAAAGCGATCCGATTTCGACGGCGAGTTCGGTCTTATGGTCACCGGAACTCTCTTGCTCTGTCCACTGACGTGGGACCATTCGTTTGTCCTCCTTCTATTGCCACTCGCGGTCTGCATTACCCGGTTTTCAGACGCCGGCGTTTGGCGATATCTCCTGATTGGAAGCTGGATTCTGATGGCTGTGCCGGAACCGGTTCTGCCAGGCTTTTCGGGTACCGGGACCCACTCGACCATTCAGTCTCTGTCGATTCTTTCGGTCAATTTCTACGGTTTGCTCGCGTGTTTCATTGCACAGATGCGGTTCCCGGCGGCACCGCGCGCCAAGTCTAACGAGAGTGCATAATGGCCACTGCGATTGAAACATTGAGGGGAAAACATTGGCGTCTGGCCGAAATCGCCGCAGTGGGGTTAGTGGCGCTCACCTTATCCGCTGCCATGGTGCGCTTACTTACTCCAACCCAGGACGCTCCCACGGATTTCTTTCAAGATTACTCATCCGCGCGCAACTTGCTGTTAGGCAAGCCAGTCTATGTGACGATGCAGCAAGCGCGGTATGACTACCTGGGCCAACGAACTTCTCAACGAACCCCGAATAACGGTCATCCTCCGGCATCGGTTCTGCTGGTAATTCCATTCGCGTGGACAGACTACGCACGCGCCGGCATCCTCTGGAACTGGGCAACGTTAGTCGCGCTGGCCGCTTCAATCACTATTCTCAGGTCGAAGTTGAAACAAGATCCATCAATCTGGCAATGGATGTTGCTGCTGGTGGCATTCACGGTTTGGCCTCCTTTATGGTTTCACGTTACTCAGGAACAATTCGGCCTTGTCTTCCTCCTGCTCATTACCATTGCGTGGAGCGCCGGGCGAGAAGGACAGGACGGGCGGGCCGGTTGCTTGATTGGCGTGGCAGGTGCGATCAAGTTTTTCCCAGTGGTTCTCCTCGTGTACTTCGCTTTCCGGCGCAGGTGGCGCGCCGTTATCTTAGGACTATCGTCGTTTGTATTAGTTAACCTCGTGGCATTACTCGTCCTGGGAGTTGGCACTTACAAGGATTATCTTGCGCTCGCACCATATCTTTCAATCTTCAGCACGTTGCCCCAAAACGTTTCGCTAACTGGGTTTTTCAGCCGGCTCTTCAGCCCTTCGCTGTCGTGGCTCCTGATCCTGATCGGCTCGACGGCAATTCTCCTGACGATTTGGAGACAAGCGAGCCGTAAACCCGCCGATTTCGACAGCGAATTTGCACTTACGCTGACGGGCGCCCTGCTGCTTTTCCCACTCACGTGGCAACATTCGTTTGTGATGCTGCTGCTGCCACTCGCCATTTGCGTTACCCGCTTCGCAGACGCCCGCGCGAACTCGCGGTATCTGTTACTGGCAAGCTGGTTATTAATGGCAGTGCCAGAACCACTCTTACCCGGGTTCTCGGGCCACGCCCTTCCCTCTACTGCCCGGTCGTTGGGGGTCCTGTCGGTCAATTTCTACGGTTTGCTCGCGTGTTTCATTGCACAGACGCAGTTTTCGGCCGCACCGCGGACCAAGGTTGCCGAGAGCGTTTGGTGACCACAGGCTCCGCTTCGATCAACTTCTGCTCTACTTGGGTTCTTCATCGGGCAGGTACGAGCTCAGACTCACAGCACCCGGTCATTTCGGCATACGCCACTCGCCGCGAGGCAGTGCGGTGCGCTTCGTCGGGGATTCTCCCGGTTGCGACCGCGCGATGCAGCATTATATGATGCGTTTTCTATTATAAAGAGGCGTG
>DASQHA010000075.1:0-26035 GCA_035632335.1 Terriglobales bacterium | reverse complement strand
TTCTTGCCCATTCACCTGGAAATTCATTGCTCACCTCCCCTGGGTCACCTCTAAAAAACCAGCCACGGATTTTCACCGATCTCCTCGGATTAGTTGATCCCGGAAATCCGCGCAATCCGTGGCCACACTGCCGAGCTACGCTCGGCCTGGACGGGTCAGAGACCCGTCCCCACACGGCCTTTACTGATAGCTGACAGCTGACAGCTCATTTCTTGTCATCCACGTCCACGTACTCGGCGTCGATTACGCCTTCGTCTTTCTTCGGGCCGCCGTTGGCGCCGGGCTCCGGACCTGCGCTTGCGCCTGGAGCCGGACCCGCGCCCGGGGCTTGCGACTGGGCCGCCTTGTACATCTGTTCCGCCAGCTTGTGCGACGCCTGGGTCAAGGTCTCGCGCGCCTTGTCCATCGCCGCTTTTTCGTTCGATTCCAGCGCCTTCTTGGCGTCGGCAATCGCGTTTTCCACGTCGCCGCGCTCCGAGCCGGAGATCTTGTCGCCCTGCTCCCGCAGCATCTTCTCCACGCTGTACACCATGGAGTCGAGCTGGTTCTTGGAGTCGATCTCCTCGCGCTTGGCCTTGTCCTCGGCGGAGTGAGCGTCGGCCTCTTTCGCCATGCGCTCGACTTCGTCCTTGCTCAAGCCGGAAGACGACGTAATCGTGATCTTCTGGTCCTTGCCCGTGGCCGTGTCCTTCGCGGTCACGTTCAGGATGCCGTTAGCATCGATGTCGAACGTCACTTCAATCTGAGGAACGCCACGCGGTGCGGGTGGAATCCCGGTCAAGTGGAACTTGCCCAGAGTGCGGTTCTGCGCCGCCAGTGGACGCTCGCCCTGCAGCACGTGCACTTCAACCGAAGTCTGGCTGTCGGCTGCGGTGGAGAACGTTTCCGTCTTCTTGGTCGGAATCGTCGTGTTGCGCGGAATCATCGGCGTAGCTACGCCGCCGAGCGTTTCAATCGCCAATGACAGCGGGGTCACGTCCAGCAAGAGCAGGTCTTTGACTTCGCCCTTGAGCACGCCGCCCTGGATGGCCGCGCCAATGGCGACGACTTCATCCGGGTTGACGCCCTTGTGGCCTTCCTTGCCGAACAGGTCTTTCACCAGCGCCTGGATGCGCGGCATACGGGTCTGTCCGCCGACCAGCACGACTTCGTTGATCTTGCTGGCATCCACGCCAGCGTCTTTCATGCACTGCTTGCAGGGGCCAACTGAGCGCTGAATGATGTCCTCAACCATCGACTCCAGCTTGGCCCGGGTCATCTTCTTGACCAGGTGCTTGGGGCCGCCGGCATCGGCGGTGATGAAGGGCAGGTTGATTTCCGTCTCCATGGTGGTGGAGAGTTCGATCTTGGCTCGCTCCGCTGCGTCACGCAGACGCTGCAGCGCCATCTCGTTGCCCTTGCCCCGCAGATCGAGACCTTCATCCTTCTTGAATTCGTCAATGAGCCAGTCCACGATGCGCTGGTCGAGGTTGTCGCCGCCCAAGTGAGTGTCACCGTTGGTGGCCTTGACTTCGATCACGCCTTCGCCGACTTCCAGAATCGAGATGTCAAACGTACCGCCGCCGAAATCGTAGACGGCAATGGTTTCGTCCTTCTTCTTGTCGAGACCGTAGGCCAGAGCGGCCGCCGTGGGCTCATTGATGATGCGCTTGACGTCGAGGCCGGCAATCTGGCCGGCGTCTTTGGTTGCCTGCCGCTGGGCATCGTTGAAGTACGCGGGGACGGTGATGACCGCCTCGGTGACTTTTTCGCCGAGATAATCCTCAGCCGCCTTCTTCAGCTTCTGCAGAATCATCGCGGAAATCTGGGGCGGCGTGAACTCCTTGCCTTGCGCCAGCACCGCCACGTGGTCGCCCGACTGCACGACCTTGTAAGGCACCATCTTGATTTCTTCGGTCACTTCGTCGAAACGGCGTCCCATGAACCGCTTGATCGAGTACACCGTGTTTTCCGGGTTGGTGATGGCCTGGCGCTTCGCCACCTGCCCCACCAACCGTTCGCCGGTCTTGGTAAAACCGACGACTGAGGGCGTCGTCCGCCCTCCTTCTTCATTAGGGATCACCTTGGGTTCGCCACCCTCCATGACAGCAACGCAGGAGTTAGTGGTTCCGAGGTCAATACCGATAATCTTGGCCATGTTCTTACCCTCCTTGATACTATAAGTGCTTTTTAATCAATATATTAAGCACTGCAACGTCCAAGATAATAAGACTTGAGTGGATCATTGTCAAGTTTTAGATGCGGCTGGATTGATTGAAGATGCGCGGAGTTTTTGGGACCCTAGTCGTACTTCTCGTACAGAATTGACTTCCGGTCCCAGCCCAGGCTCTTCAGCAATTCGCGGTTGGCCTTGATCATCTTGTCCAGCCCGCAGATGTAGGCGTGCATATCGACGCGGCCCTGGACGATTCCGGCCACATGCTCCTGGACGTATCCACGCAGGCCTGACCAGTCTTCAGACCCACGGCTGAGGGTTGGCAGGTAGCGAAAGTTGGCATGCTGGGCGGCCAACTTCAGGAATTCTTCGTGGTAGTAAATGTCCTGCTCGGTCCGGTTGCCAAACAACAGCCAGAGCCGCTTCTCCTGATGGCGAACCGGATCGGCCAGCAGCCAGTGCAGCATGGAGCGAAAGGGCGCAATGCCGGTGCCGGTGGCGATGAAAATGGTATCGCGCAAAGGCGGTCGCAGGATGAAGTCGCCAAACGGTCCCTGGCAACTGATTTCGTCACCCACTTTCATGTCGCAGAGGTAATTCGACATGAAGCCGTCCTGCACTCGGTTGAGACAGAGAGCGAAGCGGTTATCGTCTCCGGGCGGAGACGCAATCGAATAGGCGCGGGTGATCTCTTCGCCGTCGGGCTTGTTGGTCTTGAAGGAGAGCCATTGCCCGGCGACGAAACCGAAGCGCGTCTGGCCTGATACTTCGAATTCGATATGCTTGGTTTGGGCGGACAAGCAGACTGAGCGAACGAGATGGGCCGCGAAAGTCTGAAAGGGAGACATCACTTATGTAGATGATTACGGAGTGCACTTGGACGCGGACCCTCTCGCCATTGTCATGCTGAGCGAGAGAGTCGTTCGCTTCGCGAACGACGAAGGAGTCGAAGCCCCCTAGACCCTCCACTTCAGTGGTAGCTATAGGGGCCCTTCGACTCCGCGGAAAGTTCGCGCTGCGAACGTTCCCCTCCGCTCAGGATGACACTGAGATCTAAGAACTGAAAACTGAAAACTGGATTACTCGACGGTGACCGATTTCGCCAAATTCCTCGGTTGATCCACGTCACAGCCGCGGCGCACTGCGATGTGATATGCCAGCAACTGCAGGGGCACGATTTCGAGGATTGGCAGCAGCTCTTCCGGCGCTGGCGGAACGTAGAGCACGTGATCGGCGGCTTCCTTGATGTCTTCGTCGCCTTCCGTGGCCAGCGCGATGATCATTCCGGAGCGGGCCTTTACCTCTTTGAGGTTGGAGCAGGTTTTTTCGTAGCGGGTCATCGAGAGCGCGTCTTTGGGATCGCGGGTCGCAATGATCACTACCGGAAGATTCTCGTCAATCAGCGCGTTGGGGCCGTGCTTCATCTCTCCCGCGGGATAGCCTTCGGCGTGGATGTAGGAGACTTCCTTCAGCTTGAGCGCGCCTTCGAGCGCGATGGGATAGTGGATACCGCGTCCCAGGAACAGGAAGTCCTGCGAGCGCGAATACTCTTTTGCCAGGTCTTCACATTCCTCTTCGCGGGTAAGCAGGTGTTCCAGCTTTCCGGGAATGCGAGTGAGTTCCTGGATCGCCTCTTTGGCCTGGTCGGCGCTCATGGTGCCGCGCTGTTGCGCCAGGTAGAGCGCGAACAGGTAAAGAGCAGTGAGTTGAGCGGTAAAAGCCTTGGTAGAAGCTACGCCGATTTCCGGACCGGCGTGGGTGTAGATGGTTCCCGCAGCCTCGCGCGTGATCATCGATCCGACCACGTTGCAGATCGCCAGCGTCTTTGAACCTTTGGCCTTGGCTTCGCGCTGGGCCGCGATGGTATCCGCGGTTTCGCCCGACTGGGTAATCAGCATGGTCAGAGTATCGGGAGTGATGATGGGATCGCGATAGCGCCACTCGCTGGCGTAATCGACTTCAACCGGAAGCCGCGCCATGCGCTCGATCATGAACTTACCGGCCTGCGCGGCGTGCCAACTGGTCCCGCAAGCCGCGATGTTTATTTTCTTCGCGGCCTTGAACTCGGCTTCCGTGATCTCCATCTCGTCGAGGAAGACGTGTCCGGTCTCCTGCGAAACCCGCCCCAGCGTCGTATCACGCACCGAGCGCGGCTGCTCGTAGATTTCCTTGAGCATGAAATGCTTGAACCCGCCTTTTTCCGCCATGATCGGGTCCCAGGTCACGTGCTGAACCTGGCGGACGACGGGTTGTCCGTTGAAGTCGGTCAATTGCACGCCTTCCGGCGTAATCACTGCCATGTCGCCATCACCCAGAAAAAACAGGTCGCGGGTGTGATAAAGAATCGCGGGTACGTCGGAGGCCACGAAATACTCGTCCTTACCCAGACCGATTACGGCGGGCGGGCCATTGCGCGCGGCCACGATCTTGTTCGGCTCGTCGACCGCAATCACGGCCAGGGCGAACACCCCGGTCAGTTGTCCGACTGTCTTGCGGACACATTCTTCGAGCGAGGCGCGATGGCCGTTCGCCGTTTTCAGGAAATATTTTTCGACCAGGTGAGCGATGACTTCCGTATCGGTTTCGGTGGTGAACTTGTGGCCTTCTTCGATGAGCTTGCGCTTCAGCGAAACATAGTTCTCGATGATGCCGTTGTGTACGACCACGATGCGTCCGGTGCAGTCGCGGTGCGGGTGAGCGTTCTCTTCGGTGGGGCGGCCATGGGTGGCCCAGCGGGTGTGGCCGATGCCGTAGGTGCCATCGAGCGGCTTGAGGCGGATGACCTCTTCCAGATTCCGCAGCTTGCCTTCGGCCCGGCGAATCTGCAGGCCCTCGCCGTTGCCGCACACCGCGATTCCGGCGGAATCATAGCCGCGATATTCCAGCCGCCTAAGTCCCTCGATGATGACAGGTACGACCCGTTTCTTGCCAACATAGCCCACGATACCGCACATGCGAATGCTCCTATTTTCGGCCGGGGGGTAAACCGAAGAATGTTGTCTGTGAGTTAGAAATCCGGCCACTACTTCAGAAGGCTTACTCCACCTTCCGCAACCCACCTGCCGCAGCAGGAAAACTCCGCATCACCGCCGAACCGGGGAATTCGGCCAATCGTCATTCACTCTTCGAGAGAGAAACGAAACTCTTCA
The DNA here is from genome assembly GCA_035632335.1 of Terriglobales bacterium. Taxonomy (GTDB): domain Bacteria; phylum Acidobacteriota; class Terriglobia; order Terriglobales; family Acidobacteriaceae; genus JAIQFF01. The sequence goes on along the minus strand of DASQHA010000075.1, from coordinate 20,731 downwards.
ATCACCGGATTGGTCAGAACGTCGCGGGCGATGCGGGTCACTTCCGCCTCAACTTCGCTCCGATTCAGTCCGCCGTCGAGGGTGAGCTCGAAATATTTGCCCTGGCGAACCTCTTCCAACCCTTTGCATCCCATTTTCTTAAGCGCGCCCTGGATGGTCTTTCCCTGCGGATCCAGAACGCTCTTCTTGAGCGACACGTATACGTAAGCTTTCATGGGGGATTGCAACCATTATACTTGAGAAACATTCACCCTCAACTAAACCATAGACCTAGCCCAGACGTGCCAGCCGGTCGTCCAATTCTGCAAGGGCGAATTCAAGCATTTGTCGGTGACGAGGATTCTCGACCGCCTGGAGTTGCTGCAGGACGCGCCGGCGCGACAGCTCAATCGCCTCCCGGGCCTGCCTGCGGGCGGCCTGTTCCGGCGTAAGTCGTTGTTTCGAATCGACCTGTGCGCCCGCAGCTGATTGCTGCTCCTCCACCGACTTACTCTCCCAGCCCCGCGCCATGTTCAATTATAGACACCCCGGGTGAAAATTCGGAGCGGTTGTCGCCGTGGAGGCATTCCCGGAAAGCACAGTCGGGATATCATTTAGCGGTCGAAGATTCGATTTGCAAAATCATAATTTTGATCTGGGATAAAAGTCCTTTGCAAGCCGGTAAACTTTGGTTTATCGTTCGCTGCCAGACTCTGCCGGCGCCGGACATAATCTGGACCAGGCGGATCGCAGCGACCGCAATCCGCTCTCGGGGTTTGATCCGCGGGTTCAAGCCTCGAATCCAATATGCGTAACCGAGGTAATCCGGAGCGTTCCCGATGCAGGCCCCTGAAAGTCGAATTGCCATCCTCGCCGCAGGACTGAACCTACGAGGCGTACGCGAGCGCCTTGGCCTTACCATGCGCGAGGTGGAAAGCGCCAGCATCCGCATCGCGGAACGGCACGGCAACGACGAATTCTCGCTGTGCCCCAGCCGTTTGTCCGACATCGAAACCAAAGGACTGATTCCCAGTGTCTTCCGCCTCTACTCGCTGTCCATCATTTATCGCTGCGATCTGCGTGAAATTCTGGCCTGGTACGGGATCGACCTGAGCCTGTCTGCGGCGGATTTGCCGCTGAGTCTTCCTCCCAAGTCGCATTTCGAAGAAACCTTGCAGGGTACGGCGTCGGTCGCGATCCCCACGCGGCTTGATCCCTCTTTTGATCCCCGTCGCAGCGCCAACCTGAGTCGCATCGTCGAGCAGTGGGGATTGGTGCCGCTTGCGTACCTGGCCAACCTGAGCCATGACAAGTACATGTATGGCTACATCGGCAGCGAGGATTTCACCATGTACCCCCTGTTGCCGCCGGGCACTTTTTTGCAGGTGGACGAAAGCAAGAACAAGATCGTGCCGGGAATCTGGCGCTCCGAACTGGAGCGTCCGATCTATTTTGTAGAGATGCGCGAAGGTTATACCTGCTGCTGGTGCAGTCTGAAAGGTGAGCAGATGATTCTGCAGCCGCATCCGCTCTCACCCGTGCCCGTCCGGATGTTGCGCCATCCGCAGGAAGCGGAAGTGATCGGTCAAGTGGTGGGCGTCGCCCTCAAGCTGGGGGAATGGCTTCCGACGGAGTCTTCGACGGGGCCGAAACCAGAATCGAAAGAGCCTGCAGCACTGAACTGAAGTGCCGGGCGGACCCACCGCCCAGGTCGGCCGGCAGCAATGCCTGCCCGCGGCCGCGAAGCCGTTCCACATACTCCTCTGCGCTCATCTGTAATGCGCCGCTCGAAACGATTACGTCATCGCGCAAGGTCCGCAGCGGAGTGCGCAGCAGTTTGAGAAACATCAGGCGATGCGCGTCCGCCAGGGCGTGCTGCGCGGCGGTTTCTCCGTAGGCGCGGGTCAGTCCCCAATGCGAGTAAGTGCCCGATCCGGTATCGCGCAGGCTCGCGACATACTCGACCTTCCCGGCAATTCCAGACACCCCAGCAAGCGTCGTTCCCAACAGGTCTTCGAGAGCTGATTTCAGCGCCATTTTCCTGATTTCAGAAAACCGCACGGCTTTCAATTTCGTGAGACAGATCACCGATTAGGGCAGACGTTACCACGGTTGAACCTCCCAATCCACTCGAAAAGGAGTTCCATCGTGAAAAGATTCCTGCTCTTACTTGTCGGCAGCCTGCTGCTGGTCGGCGCGCTTTCAAATTCAAACCCGGTGAAGGCGGATGGAGGGCCGAGACCGCAATGTCCGCCTGGACAGATCTGCAAACCATGACGCAAAACACGGCCGGCTGAGCACGGCGTGTAGCTGACAAAGATCGATTGGAGGGCAAAGCTTCGGGTCGGACCCGGAGGTGCGGAGTGCTGTTGTCCAACGGGGAATAGGTTTGCGGGTGACCGTGAAACGGGATATAGTTCCCGCCATCGGCCATGTACCCGCACTCATTCCTCTGGCATTACCTCTGGCTCGCACCCCACGTGCTCCAGATTCCGATCGCCGTCGTCATGTACCGGCGCGGCTGGTTTCGCCAGTTTCCCGTGTTCTTTGCCTATACGCTGTTCCAGCCGGTGGAGGAAGGAACCCTTTTTTTCCTGGATCATAGCGCCGCAGTGTCCCCAGTCCATTACTGGTATGCGCACTGGATGGGCCTGGCCATTGATGTCACGCTGCGTTTCGCCATCATCCGTGAAATTGCCTCCGGGGTGTTTGAGAAGTACCCCGGGATCAGACGCCTGGGGCGGCTGGTTTTCCGGGCAGCCGCTGCGGTTTTGCTGCTGACCGCGGTTGCTGTCGTGGCCCGCGCCCCTGAGGGCCATCCGCTCCATCTACTCTCCCGCGTTCACCTGCTGGATCTGGGCGTGAGTGTCGTGCAGTGCGGCCTGCTGCTGGTTTTGGTGGGGTTCTCCTCCTATTTTCACCTTTCCTGGCGCAGCTTGGCCTATGGCATCGGGCTGGGCCTGGGAATTTTCGCCAGCGTCGATCTGGCGACCGAAACCATGCGGGTTTGGACCGGGTACGTGGCCGGTTACGCCTTCGACTTTGTCACCATGGCGACCTATCACTGCTGTGTCCTGATCTGGCTGGCATACGTGCTGGCGCCGGAAACCGTGCATCGAACCGTGAAGGAGTTGCCGGAGCATAACCTGGAGCAGTGGAACGCTGAATTGCAACGGCTGTTATTGCAATGATTCTCTCTTTCATTCTGATCTTCGCGGCGCTGGCGATTCTGCTCCTGCTCCTTTACCTGGAAGGAGGCCACAACTCTTCCGTCCATCGCATGGAAGACCTGGCGGGACGCACCCGGCCGGTTGACCTTGAAGCTTTCAGAAATCTTGTGGACCCGCAGGAAGAGGACTTCCTGCGCGCCAGCCTCGCTCCGCGGCAATTTCGTGCCATCCAGCGCGAACGCATGCGGGCCGCCCTCGAGTATGTTCAGAACACCGCCCATAATGCGGCTTTCCTGCTTCGTATCGGCGAGGCTGCCACCCGGAGCGCCGACGCGGGGATCGCGCAGGCGGGCAAACAGTTGATGGATAGCGCATTGCGCCTGCGCGCCTACGCGCTCCTCTCCGGCGCCCAACTCCGCCTGCGCATGGTATTCCCCGGGGCCGGGCTTTCCTATGGGAGATTAGCCGACCGCTACGAAAGTCTCAGCGCGCTAGCCGGCCACATCACTCGCATGCAGCAAGCCACTCCGGCGCCTCACCTCTCGGGCTTGCTCTGAGGCTGACGCTACGGCGATCCCATCTTGTTCTGAAAACCTGAACCCGGGGCACGCGGAATCTGGGCGTCTCCGACCACGCTTTTTTCCGGAAACGGAACAACAGACAAAATAATGAACTCTCGGGCGAGCCGCCGGGTCTATAATCCCTGCGTTTGCCGAGGGGGAGAAGTTGGGGCTCGCGCAAATTGAGTGCGGAAGGTTATTTCGATTCTGACGCCGATCTACGGCGTTACGAAGCTCTGCTCGAGATGGCGGACCTTGTGGTTCACCACCACAACCTGCCAGAACTGTTTGCCGCGCTGGCGCAACACCTGGGCCACGTAGCGGCAGCGGATGCCGGGCATTTCGCGCTTTACGATCCCGTGAAAAATGTAATGCGCGGTCACTTCTGGGAAAAGAATGTTCTTTCTGCGATTGAAGCCCAGAGGGTGGTAAACGAATCGCCGTCAGGATGGGCCTGGCAGAACCAACAAGCGCTGGTGGTCCCCGATCTGGCGGCGGAGTCGCGATTCTTGCCAGTACTGACCATGCTGCGCGAGAAGGGATTGCGCTCATACTGCTGGTTGCCGTTGACGACCGCGCAAAAGCGTCTGGGCGCGCTGGGCCTCGGCAGTTCTCACGCCAATGCTTTTGGCGAAAAGGACATGCGCCTGCTGCCCCGGGTGGCCAAGCTGGTCGCAGTGGCGGTGGAGAACGCTATAACGCGCGAGGCCCTGGTACGTGAAAAAGAAAGGCTGCGCGTCCTGCTGGAAGTGAACAACACGCTGGTTACCAACCGCGACCTGCAAAAACTATTTCCCGCCATTTCAGGGTTCATGCGCCGCATGATCCGCTACGATTATGCCAGCGTTGCGGTCTACGATGAAGCGGCACATTCCCTGTCATTCTATCCGCTTGATTCTCCCTTGACCGCAGGCCTGGCAGGCATCGACACGACGCTGCCGGTAAAGGACACTCCGGCGGGGCGCGCCTTGCTCGAACGAGAGACCAAGATTTTCAACCGCGAAGATCTGCTGGGAATTCAATCCAGCTACGTCAGCCAGATGCTGGAACACGGAATCGAGTCGTTGTGCTGTATTCCCCTGACCACCCGCAAAGGCGAGCTCGGCACCCTGAATCTTGCCAGCCGGGAGGCGAACGCTTTTGCCCCGCCGGATATCGGCTTTCTCCAGCAGGTGGCGGCGCAGGTGGCGGTGGCGCTGGACAACGCTCGCTCCTACCGCGAGATTGCGCAACTTACCGAAAAGCTGGCCAGCGAGAAGCTCTATCTCGAAGAGGAAATCCGCTCCGAACTCAATTTCGAAGAGATTGTGGGAGAAAGCCCGGTGCTGAAGCGGGTGCTGGCCCAGGCAAGGACGGTTGCGCCCAGCGACGCGACCGTATTGATTCTTGGAGATACGGGAACCGGCAAGGAACTGATCGCGCGCGCCATTCACCGCATGAGTTCCCGCAAAGACCGGGTGTTCGTCAAATTGAACTGCGCCGCCATTCCCACGGGCCTGCTCGAAAGCGAGCTCTTCGGCCATGAGAAGGGCGCTTTCACCGGGGCCATAAGCCAGAAAATCGGACGCCTCGAACTGGCCGACAAAGGGAGTTTGTTCCTGGATGAGGTCGGCGATATTCCGTTGGAGCTGCAACCGAAGCTGCTGCGAGTCCTGCAGGACCAGGAGTTCGAGCGCCTGGGCAGCACTCGCACCATCAAGGTGGACATTCGCCTGATTGCCGCTACCAACCGCGATTTGGCCCACGCGGTCGCGGAAAAGGACTTTCGCAGCGACCTGTACTACCGATTGAATGTCTTCCCCATTCGGATGCCGCCTTTGAGCGAAAGGAAAACGGATATTCCCGCGCTGGTGCGGCATTTCGTGCAGAAGTTCGCCCGCAGCATGAACAAGCAGATTGAGGTCATTCCCAGCGCCACCATGAGTGCCCTGGTGAATTGGGAATGGCCCGGCAATGTTCGCGAACTCGAGAACCTCATGGAACGGTCCGTTATCCTCTCCGATGGCCGGGTCCTCAACGCTCCCCTGGCGGAGCTGAGGACCGGCCACGAAGGCCTGGAAAGCGATGGCACGCTGGAAAGCCTGGAGCGGCAATACATCATCAGGGTCCTGCGCGATACCGGCGGAGTGATCGCCGGTCCACGGGGAGCCGCAGTCAGGCTGGGAATGAAGCGCACCACGCTCCAGTCCAGGATTTTGAAAATGGGGATTTCCCGCCAGGAATACGAATGATGCTTTCAGGTCATAAATGACGATTTATCGGCACGCTGCCGAAGCATCGGCATCCCGAACGCCCCTCCAGTCCGACTTGTAGCCGTCCCCTTTTAACGCAATGCGTGTATTTGCTTCGACTTTGGTGCAGAGCGAAGTTTGGCACCCCACCTGCCATGAACATTTGCGTCCGGCACTCACCCGTAGGTGCCACGCGAAATCCCATGAAAACATGCGAGGTTGCCACGATCAGCTGGCCTATGAGCTGTTGTACGCCAGGAGACGAGGATCGAAGTGTTGCTTTCAGAGCGCAACCCGGAGCCGAACCGAACGACCCGTGGGCGAGCCCTCCCCCTTACCGGACTCATCCGGTCCCTCGTCTTCCGAGGCAAAGCCCGGCGGTACCAGGAGGCGGGATTTGCCAAAGGGATGGAAACGCTCCGCAACCGAGTCCCGTCGAACTATCCCAGTGAGCCGTGCATCGATCCCCTGTACCTGTTTGCCTGCGGCCTGTCGTGGCGCAAGCACTCGAATACCACCGCGGGATGGGAACTTATCCGGTGTCTCAGGTCGTCCGGGCAAGATTCGCGGATTGCGGCCGCCTTGCTGGCACAAGCGGAAAATATCCGGCCGTTTCGGGCCGCCGTACGCGCTATCGACGCTCCGCCCAAAGCGCCCTTGCGGCGCGAAGCCGGACCGCCGCGGGCGCCGAGGTGGTGGCTATGATGAACACGCCCTACGGACTGGATATTATCGAGAGTTGTGTCAGCTGCAAGCTGAGGAGAGACAAGTGGTTTTGCGGACTGTCTCCGGACGTGCTGAAATCCTTCAGCGCGGCCAGCCATCTGAGCACCTATCCCGGGGCCGCGATCCTGTTTGTGGAAGGCCAGACGCCTCGAGGCATCCAGGTGCTGTGCTCGGGCAAGGTAAAACTCTCAGCCACTTCACGCGACGGCAAAGTGCTGATCCTCAAAATGGCCGAGCCGGGCGAAGCCCTGGGCCTGAGCGCGGTGATTTCCGGAACGCCCTACGAAGTCACAGCGGAAACGGTGGGGCCATGCCAGGTGAACTTCATCGATCGTCCGGCCTTGATGAAGCTGCTGGACAAGTACGGAGAGCTGGGGCTGCACTCGGCGCAGGCGCTGAGCCGGGAATTCCAGTCGGCTTACCGGGACATCCACGAGCTGGTCCTGGCGCGTTCCTCCGCGGGCAAGCTGGCCCGCCTGCTGCTTTCGTGGAGCGGCGGGAATGAGATGGACATGGCAGGCCGGGAAATTCGCATTCGCTCCAGCATGACCCATGAAGAAATCGCGCAGATGATCGGCTCGTCGCGGGAGACCGTCACCCGCCTGCTCAGTGAGCTCAAGAAGAAGGAATTGATCCGTCTGGAGGGATCGACCCTGGTGATTCGCAATCGAACAGCTCTGGAAGCGCTGGCTGCGTAGCAGTCGGTGGCAGCCCAAAGGCGGCCGTGGCCTCCCAGCCGGCCGCCTCCCCCGTTTGCAATTGCAGATCGCAGATTTTCAGATTGAAGATTGAACACCTCAGGTCGAGCCGGGTAGGGCCGCGGCTTCGACAATCTGCAATCCGAAAATCAACGATCTGAAATTGCTTCTACAGTCCGAAAAGTTCGCGCAGGCGTTTGGTCTGGGCCCGGCTGACGGGAATTTCAGTCTGCTTCTTGTCGTCCATGCGCAGCTGATAAGAACTCTTGAACCAGGGAACGACTTCCTTGATGCGGTTGATGTTCACCAGGTAGGAGCGGTGGGCCCGCCAGAAAAGATTGGGATCAAGACTGTCCAGCAGCTCTTCGAGGGTACGGCAATTGGATTGGCCCTCGATGCCGTTGACCCCGCTGGTCACAACCGTGATCACGCCTTCCTCGATCGAGGCGAAGCCAATATCTTTCTGATTGACCAGGAAAAGCCGGCCGCTCGACTTGATCAGAATCTTGGAAGCTTGCGGCTTCTGCGATTCCAGCATGCGGACCAGCGTCTCCAGCTTGTCCGATGAGGTGTTGCCGGATTCCATCTTGGCGCGCACTCGCTGCACCGACTGCGCCACTCGCTTCTTGTCGAACGGTTTGAGCAGATAGTCGACGGCGTTCACTTCGAAGGCCTTCACTGCATACTGATCAAAGGCGGTCGCGAAAACAATCTTGGGCAGGACGACTTTCTTGTCGAGCAGTTTCTTGATCACGCCGAAGCCGTCAAGGCCGGGCATCTGCACATCGAGAAAGACCAGGTCGGGGTTGTGCTCGCGGATGAGGTTTACGCCTTCGACCCCGTTCTTGCCCTGGGCCACGACGTCTACGTCCCCGACATCTTTCAGCAGGAAGGCAAGTTCGTCACGGGCAAGCTGTTCATCGTCCACGATGACTGCGGACAGAGACATTCCATCTCCTGAAGCGGTGCAATCAAAAGTATAGCGAGTGGGTGCGGAAAGCGCTACAGGCGGGCGTCGGACCTCGGACCTCGGACCTTAAGACCGGCTCGTCTGAGGTCCGACGTCTGACGTCTGACGCCCGAAGTCCGCGGTCTGACGCCCGAAGTCCGACGTCCGCCTCCCACTGTCGGGTAAACTTACATATCGATGAATTACATCTATGGGATCAATGCCGTCGCCGAAGCGCTGAAGGCGCGGGGGCGATCGTTCGAGTGGGTAGGCGTCTTGAAAGAGCGTCATGACTTGCGCCTGCAGCGCGTGGTTGACGAATGCCGGCGGAACGGTGTGGCGGTTCGCTTTCTGCCCCGCGTCGAGCTCGACCGAATGGCCGGGAACAATGCCCACCAGGGCGTGGTGGCCATCACCTCGGGCAAACACTACAACGATCTGGATGACGTGATCGCCGCCAAGCGCGGGCAATATTCGCTGCTGGTGGTGCTCGATGGAATCGAAGACCCTCACAACCTGGGTGCGATTCTCCGCACCGCCGACGCTTCCGGCGCCGACGGAGTGGTGATCCCGGAGCGTCGCGCGGCCGGGGTGACCGCGACCGTGATCAAGGCGTCGGCCGGAGCCAGCGAGCACCTTCCCATCGCCAAGGTGACCAACATCGCCCGCACTCTGGAGGAATTGAAAGAGAAGCATCTGTGGATTGTCGGGCTGGACGAGCGCGGCACCCAGAATTACGACGCGCTCGACTACAACATGGATTGCGCCATCGTGCTGGGCTCGGAAGGCAAGGGGGTCCACGACCTGGTGGCCCGAAAGTGCGACTTCCTGGTCTCGATCCCCATGCTGGGGAAGGTGCCCTCGCTGAACGTATCGGTCGCGGCGGGGGTGATGTTGTACGAAATCGTGCGCCAGCGCAGGATAAAGGCTGCGAAGGAGAAATGAAGGTCCTCCGCGTCCTCTGTGTCCTCTGTGGTCTGATCATTCAGGCTCGCGCCCTCGATCGCGAAGCCTTCAGCTTCACCAGCTATACCCTGGATGTCCGCATAGAACCTGAACAACAGCGGCTGGCGGTGAGGGGCAAGATCACTCTGCGGAACGACTCTGCCGTTCCGCAAAAGAATCTTTCGCTGCAGATTTCTTCCAGCCTGGATTGGAAATCGATCCAACTCGAAGGCCAGCCGGCCCTGTTCGTCTCTCAGCCCTACACTTCGGACATTGACCACACCGGGGCGCTTTCGGAAGCGATCGTCGCCTTGCCCGGAGCGGTCCCGCCGAAAGGAACTGTGGAACTGGATATCGGATACGAGGGCATTGTTCCGCTCGACGCCACCCGGCTGACACGAATCGGAGTGCCGGCGAACGTGGCCCGGCACAGCGACTGGGACCAGATCGACAAGTCGTTCACCGCCGTGCGCGGCATCGGCTACGTCGCCTGGTATCCCGTGGCCACCGAGTCGGCGAACCTGTCGGAAGGCAACAGCGTTTTCGAAACGGTGGCGAGATGGAAGAAACGCGAACTGCAAGCGCAGCTGAAAATCAAACTGAGCCATTCTGGAGAGGGAACGCCTTCAACCCTGCTCTGCAATGGCGAGGCTGGGGGCTTGCGGTCCTATGAACCGGCGGGCGCGGCGTACGAAAGCGTGAACCAGTGCACTTTTCAACCCCTGGGCGAGACCGTCCCACTCTTCGTGGTCGCCCCGTACGACGCTCTGGATGAGCCTTCAGTGAATATTTCCTACCTGCCCGACCATAAGCCTGCGGCCCAGACCTATGCGCTGGCGGTGCGGCTGGCGGTTCCATTTGTCACCGACTGGTTCGGCGCGTCGAAAGGCCGAGCCGAGGTCAAGGCGGAAGTCCTGGAGTTGAGCGATCCCGAGGCGGCGCCGTACGAAAGTGGAAGCATGCTGCTTACGCCTCTGAACGGCGACGCAAAACTGGCCCAGCTCACGGCAGTTCACCAGTTCACGCATGCTGCATTCTTCTCTCCCCGGCCGTGGATCTACGAAGGACTGGCCCACTTTGCGCAGGCCGTCTATCGCGAACAGGAGAGCGGCCGTCAGGCAGCGCTCGACCTCATGGGTCTGCACCGCACTGCGCTGGCAGAAGCGGAAAAAGCGCTGGCTGCAGAGCGCGGCCGCAGTCCGGGAGCCGGTGAATCGCTGGTCAACACCAGCATCGAGGATCTTTACCGCAGCAAGGCTCTTTACGTCTGGTGGATGCTGCGCGACCTGGTCGGCGACGAGGCGCTGAAGAAGGCGCTCGCCGCATATCGTCCCAAGGACGACACCACACCGGCGTACATGCAGCATTTGATTGAAGCGCAAACCAGGAGCGACCTGGGATGGTTTTTCGATGACTGGGTCTATGGCGACCGTGGTTTGCCGGACTTCCAGGTGGCAGCGGTCTATCCGTGGGAAACTTCAGGGAATGTCCACGTGGTCACAGTCACAGTCGAGAACCTGGGGAACGCGGCAGCCGAAGTTCCACTTACTCTCAAGATGGAAGAAGGCCAGGTTACGAAACGGCTCCTGGTGCGCGGGCAATCGAAAGCCATTCTGCGCATGGAGGCCGTTTCCGCTCCCAGAGAAATCGTGGTGAACGACGGCAGCGTGCCGGAGAGCGACATGAGTAACAATGTGTGGAAAATTGACGCGCCGGCGAAAAGAAATTGAAGATTTCTGATGGTAGATTGCAGATTCTAAGGGCGGCATAGAAGCGCGGGCGGGACGCCCCCGCGACAGCCGGCGGGACGCCGGCGCCACTTTACAATTTGCAATCCGCAATCAACAATCTGACATCGTTTTCCGGGGAGGACGATCCTTGGCTTACATCCAGTTTCTCGGCGCGGCCGGTACCGTGACCGGATCCAAGCACCTGGTGAACACCAGCGCAAAACCTGACGGCAACGACGGCTTTCAGGTCCTGATCGATTGCGGCATGTTCCAGGGCGCCAAGGAGTGGCGGCTGCGCAACTGGCAGCCCACGCCGGTGCCGGCGGCCGGCATTGATGCGGTGATTCTGACCCACGCGCACCTCGATCACTGTGGCTGGATCCCGCGCCTGGTGCGGGAAGGCTTTCGCGGGCCGGTTTATGCGACGCCCTCCACCATCGATTTGTGCGGCATCATCCTTCCCGATTCCGGGCATCTGCAGGAAGAAGATGCCAGGTTCTACAACCGGCACAAGAAGTCGAAGCACGACCCGGCCTTGCCGCTCTACACGCTCGCGGAGGCGGAAGATTCCTTGCAGCATTTCCGTCCAGTGCAGTTTGAAGAGACCAGGCAGCTTTCGCCCGAAGTTTCCTTTCGTTTTGTCCCCGCGGCCCACATCCTGGGATCGGCGATGGTGGAGCTGACTCTTAACCTGCAGGGCCAGGTGAAGAAGCTGCTGTTCAGCGGAGATATTGGCCGCGTCCGGGACCAGAACAGCGCACCCGGCAAAGTCGTGCGTACGGGACCGACCGAAGGCGAAACCGCCGACATTCTCGTCATGGAATCGACGTATGGGAACCGCCAGCACCCTACGGACGATCCCCGGCCCGAGTTAGCCGCGATCATCCGGCGGACAGTGCAGCGTGGCGGCAGCGTGATTGTGCCCGCATTTGCCGTCGAACGCACCCAGAAGTTGCTGTTCATCATCAAGGAACTGATGGAATCCGGGCAGATTCCCCGCGTTCCGGTTTACTGCGACAGCCCCATGGCGATCAAAGCCGTCGAAGTCTTCCTGAAACACTCGGATGAGTGCAGCGACGAGACTTGCCGGCTGATCAAGCAATACGGCTCGCCGATGCAGTGGCCCGGCTTTACTTTCGCCCTGACAGTCGAAGACTCGAAGAAAATCAACGCCACAAACTTTCCCGCAATCATCGTTTCCTCGAGCGGCATGGTGACCGGCGGACGCATCCTGCACCACCTGATGCAGCGTCTGCCTGACCCGAAGAATACGGTGATATTCATTGGTTTCCAGGCGCCGGGAACGCGAGGGGCCATTATCAAGAGCGGCGCACCGGAAGTGCGCATCTTTAGCGATACGGTACCCATTCGAGCGGAAATTGCGACGCTCGAACAATTCAGCGACCACGCCGACACCCCGGAACTGCTGGAGTGGCTGCGCACCTTCACCCAAAAGCCCACGACGACCTACCTGGTGCACGGCGAGCCCACCGCTTCGTCCTTGCTTCGCGACACGATGACGAAAGAATTAGGCTGGAACGTGCAGGTGGCGCAGTGGATGGAGAAAGTGGAAGTGAAATAATTTAGTAAATGATGGAGCGTCTGTGACGGAAAGCGAACTGAAAAAATACCTCGAGGCGGCGGAAAAAAGCCCAAAGCAGGTTGCCGCCGCGGTTTTGGGTTTGCCGGAGAAGGTGTTGCGCTACAAACCGGCGCCGGACAAGTGGTGTATCCACGAAATACTCGGTCATCTTGCCGACATCGAGATTGTGTACGCGTACCGCCTGCGCCAGATGCTTGCGGACAAGAAGCCGGTCATTGCGCCGATGGACCAGAACGACTGGGCACGAAACCTGGGCTGCCTGGAGACTCCGCCCGCCGAACTGGTCGCGCTCTACGGGCTGAATCGCCATTCGAACCTTCGCCTGTTGCAGCGTCTCAAACCGGCAGACCTGGGCAAATCTGCATTTCATCCCGAAACCAAAGAGAACTTTACCGTGGGCCAGCTGATCGAAAGAATGGCAGTCCACGGGGCAAGCCACCTGGAGCAGATTGAGCGCTTGAAGCAGGAAGCTAAAGGGCGGACTGCGGACGTCGGACCCCGGACTTCGGCGCACTGAAGCCGAGGTCTGAGGGCCGAAGTCCGAGGTCTGACGTCTGAAGTCTGACGTCCGCTTCACATGTATGTGCTGGTGAACCGCACCAGGGCATCCAGTTTCGCGACGGCCGCGTCGGAATCGATGGATCGGGCCGCCAGCGGCAGCGCATCTCCCAAGTGTTCGGCTTTGCCGGCCGCGACCAGGGCGGCGGCTGCGTTCAGCAGGACTACGTCCCGCCGCGGAGACCTCTGTCCCGCGAGAATTTCACGAATAATGACAGCGTTCGCCGCGGCGTCGCCGCCGGAAATATCTTCGAGACGGGCGCGCTTGATTCCGAATTCTTCCGGCGTGACCTCATAGGTGCGGACGTTTCCGTCGCGAACTTCGGCAATGCGGGTGGGTCCGGTAATGGTGATCTCGTCGAGGCCATCCAGGCCATGGACCACCAGAGCGCGATGGGCGCCCAACATGCTGAGTGCCTCCGCCACTTTTTCGACCAGATCGAGCGAATACACGCCAACCACCTGCGCGGAGGCCTGTGCCGGATTGGTGAGCGGGCCGAGCAGGTTGAAGATGGTCCGCAGCCGAAGCTCGCGGCGGGCAGGCTGCACATACTTCATGGCCGAATGCATGGCCGGCGCGAATAGAAACACGATGCCGATTTCTTCGAGACAGGTGGCCAAAACCGCGCTGGGCAGGCTGATCTTTACGCCCAGGGCCTCCATGACGTCGGCGGACCCGCATTGGGAGCTCAAACTGCGGTTGCCGTGCTTGGCCACGCGCACACCCGCTCCGGCAACCACGAAGGCACTGGCGGTGGAAATATTGAAGGTGCCATGAGCGTCTCCGCCGGTGCCGCAGGTGTCAACCAGCGCATCGCGTCCGGTGCCGCTGACCGAGAGGGTTGAGGTTTCGCGCAGCGGCAGGGGTTCGGCGGCGGCCCGCATGGCCTCGGCGAAGCCGACGATTTCCTCCACCGTCTCGCCCTTCATGTGCAGCGCGACCAGCAGGGCTGCAATCTGGGCGTCGGTGGCGCTTCCGGAGAAGACCTCGGTCATCACGGCGCGAGCTTCTTCGCGGGTGAGCGATTCGTGTCGATTGGCAATGCGTTGCAGGGCGTCGGTGATCATGGCGCTGGCTATAAGAGTAGCATTCCAAGTTGCGGGTGAATCTGCAAAACCGGTAAACCACCAAGGACACAAAGGTACACGAAGGGAACTGTTCGACCTTCGTGCACGTGTTTGTGTTTTGGTGGTTGATGGCCTTGCACGTTTGCCCTTCAGGGAGCGCTTCTATAAAATCAACTGTTGAACTGCTGCCCGGAACCGCAAGCCAGGTTGTGCCGATCGGTCTAGTCGGGAATCATTATGAAAATTCATGAGTACCAGGCCAAGAATATCCTGAAGAAGTATGGGGTTGCGGTGCCGCGCGGGGAGATGGTCGAGAGCCGGGACGCGGCAGAGGCCGCCGCCCGGAAGCTTTTCGAAGCGGGAGCGACGGGTGTGGTGGTCAAAGCCCAGATCCATGCCGGCGGGCGCGGCAAGGGCGGCGGCGTCAAGATCGCCAAGTCAGTCGCGGAAGCCGCCGAGCTTGCGGGCAAGATCCTGGGCATGACCCTGATTACACATCAGACCGGGCCGGAAGGCCGGGTGGTGCGGCGGTTGCTGATCGAAGAGACTCTGCCAATTGAGAAAGAACTGTATCTGGGGATCGTGATCGATCGCGCCCAGGCGAGGCCGGTGTTCATGGCGTCGGCGGCGGGCGGAATGGAAATCGAGCAGGTGGCGGCGGAGAATCCCGCGGCCATACTCAAGGAATACATCGATCCGGGCATGGGCCTGGAAGCCTTTCAGGCGCGCAAGATCGCATTCGCGCTGGGGCTGAAGGCGCCGCAGATCAATCCGGCGGTCCAGTTCATGACCGGCTTGTACCGTGCTTTCGAAGAAACCGATTCTTCATTGATGGAGATCAATCCCTTCATTACCTGCACCGATGGCCGGCTGTTCGCCCTCGATGCCAAAATGAATTTCGATGACAACACCATCTTCCGGCACCCGGAGCTTCGCGAGCTGCGCGACGTCACCGAGGAAGATCCGCTGGAAGTTGAGGCATCGAAGTACAACCTGAACTACATCAAGCTCGACGGGAATGTGGGGTGCATGGTCAACGGCGCAGGCCTGGCCATGGCGACCATGGACATCATCAAGTACGCCGGCGGCATGCCGGCGAACTTTCTCGATGTGGGCGGGGGGGCCAACGCCGAACAGGTCACGCACGCCTTTGAAATCCTGCTCAGCGACAAGAATGTGAAAGCGGTGCTGATCAATATTTTCGGCGGGATTCTCCGCGTGGATACGCTGGCGACCGGGGTGGTCGAGGCGGCGCGGAAGACCCACATTCAGCTTCCCATCGTGCTGCGTTTGGAAGGCACCAACGTTGAGGCGGGGCGGGAGATTCTCAAGCAGTCGGGACTGAATTTTATTGTGGCCGAGACGATGAAGGATGCCGCAGACAAGGTCGTCGCGGCGGCCAAAGCGTAGGGCCGCGGTCCCGGCGGCCGTCTCGCTCGCCCGGAGGGAGGGCAAGATGCCCTCCCGACAGCCGGCAGGATGCCGGCGCTACAAAGGAATCCATGAGCATTCTGGTAAACAAATCGACGCGGGTGATCGTGCAAGGGCTTACCGGGCGGGAAGGCACATTCCACGCCAAAGCTTGCGCGGAGTATGGAACGCAGATTGTCGGCGGCGTGACCCCGGGCAAGGGCGGCACTACGCACGAAGGTTGGCCAATCTTCAACACCGTGCAGGAAGCCGTGAACCAGACTGCGGCGGACACCTCCGTCATCTTCGTACCGCCGCCGTTTGCCGCAGATGCCATCATGGAAGCGGCCGACGCCGAGCTCGAGCTGATTGTCTGCATCACGGAAGGCATCCCGACGCTGGACATGGTTCGGGCCTGGGAGTTTCTGCAAAACCGGCGCTCGCGCCTGATCGGACCCAATTGTCCGGGAATCATTTCGCCGGGGCACTGCAAGATTGGCATCATGCCCGCCCGCATCCACAAGGAAGGCTCAGTGGGCATCGTCTCGCGGTCCGGCACGCTGACCTACGAAGCGGTGTATCAGCTCACCACCCGCGGGATCGGACAGTCGACCGCGATCGGGATTGGCGGCGATCCCATCATCGGCACAAACTTTCTGGATGCGCTCGAGCTGTTCAATCGCGATCCTCAGACCGAAGCGGTGGTGATGATCGGAGAAATCGGCGGCAACGCCGAGGAGACCGCTGCGGAGTACGTGAAAACACACATGAAAAAGCCCGTGGTCGGCTTCATCGCCGGGCAGACCGCCCCTCCGGGACGCCGCATGGGCCACGCCGGCGCCATCATTTCCGGGGGGAAGGGCACCGCCGCAGAGAAGATCAAGGCCATGGAAGCTGCTGGGATTCGTGTGGCGAAATCGCCGGCGGAGATTGGCGAGACCGTGGCGGCGGTGATGGGCATGAAAGTTTAGGACAGATGTGAGTTCCCGGTTCTCAGCAACTACCAATGACTAAGGGATGGCGAACAACCACAAATGAAAACACTGCAACGCACTTTGACCATCGTGAAGCCTGATGCCGTCCGCAGGCACGCCGTCGGCGACATCATTGAGCAATTCGAGAAGAATGGCTTTCAGATCCTGTGCATGAAGATGCTGGAAATATCCAAGCATCAGGCAGAGCAGTTCTACGCCGTGCACGCCAGCCGGCCGTTCTTCAGTTCGTTGACTGACTTCATGTCCAGCGGGCCGATTGTTGTGCTGGCTCTGGAGAAAGAAAACGCGATCGCGGATTTGCGGAAGCTCATGGGCGCCACCAACCCGGCCAACGCCGAGGAAGGCACCATTCGCAAGAAGTGGGCCACCAGCATCGAGAACAACGCCATCCACGGCTCGGATGCGGATGACACGGCGCGCTTCGAGCTGAGTTTCTTTTTCGCGGGATACGAACTGGCGCAGTAGTTTTGCGCCAGGAGCCAGGAGCGATTTCCATGCCATTAGTCCAAGTCACGATGCTGGCCGGCCGCACCACCGACCAGAAGCGCAAACTGGCCCAACGCATCACTGACGCGATGGTGGAGGAAGCAGGCGCTCGCCGCGAAGCCATTGTGGTGGCTTTCAATGAAGTGTCGAAAGAGAGCTATGCTTCGGGCGGGGTTTTGATGGCGGACAAGCAGAAGTAATTGAAACCGCGGGCGGGTCGCCCGCGGCCACACGAACCTTTACCCAAGCGGTTCGAACAGATTTCCTTCCACCCGGTCGCCCAGTTTTGGAAGCTCTTTCTTGGCGTATTGCAGAAAATGAGGAGTGGCGCGGTGGGCCTCGAGCGCGGCGTCGTCCTTGTACTGCTCGTAGACCAGGAAGCGGCGTGGCTCGGTCTTGTGGCGATGCGCCAGAAACATCGCACAGCCGGGTTCTTTGCGGGATTCCTCGGTCAACTTGGAAAAGACTGCGGCCATTTCAGCTTCGCGGCCAACTTTTGCCATCCAGGTCACTACCAGGACAACCATCATGCGCTCCGTTTTTCAGATTGTTGCTGAAGCCCCAGTTTTCAGTCCAGTCAATCTCTTCAGTTCGGCGGAAAAGCCATCGACAAACATGGTCTGCTCGCGCCCCGGCCCGGTGGAGACCATTCCGATGCGGGCGCCGCTTTCCTTCTCCAGAAAATCCAGGTAGTCGCGCGCCGCCGCGGGCAGCTTGTCCACGTGGGCAGCGCCTTGCGTGGAAGTGCGCCAGCCCGGCATGGTGCGGTAGACGCACTCGATTGCGTCATAGCCGCTGCCGTGCGCCGGAATTTCGGCCGTCACCTTGCCATTGATCTTGTAGCCGACGCAAACCGGAATCTCAGCCAGTTCGTCCAGCACATCGAGCTTGGTCACGACCAGCCAGGAAATCCCATTAATCATGCCAGCGTAGCGCAGGAGTGGCAAATCGAGCCAGCCGCAGCGCCGGGGGCGCCCGGTCACGGCGCCGTACTCGTTGCCCCGGGCCCGCAGCAGATCGCCGCTGGCGTCCAAAGCTTCGGAAGGGAACGGTCCGCCGCCGACGCGAGTGCAATAGGCCTTGGTGACCCCGATCACAGTGTCGATCGCCGTCGGAGCCACTCCCGTTCCAATGACCGCCCCGCCCGAGGTGGCGCTGGAAGAGGTCACAAACGGGTAGGTGCCGTGATCGATGTCGAGCATGGTGCCTTGCGCGCCTTCGAAGAGAATGGACTGGCCGTCAGCCAGAGCCTGATTCAGCAGCGCGGCTGTGTCGCACACAAACGGCGCGACTTTGGCCGACGCCTCGGCGTATTCCTGATACATCTTGTCCGGATCAAGCGGCTCGGAATTGAACAAGGCGTGCGCGATCATGTTTTTTTCGTTGCAGGCGTTTTCGATGTGGGTGCGCAGCAGCTTCAGGTCGAGCAGGTCAGCCACGCGCAGGCCGCGGCGGCCCATCTTGTCTTCATAGGCCGGCCCGATGCCGCGCGAAGTGGTGCCGATCTTTACCCGCCCCGGAGCATTTTCCGAAGCCAGCTCGATCATGCGATGGTAAGGCAGGATGACGTGGGCGCGGTTGCTGACGAACAGGCTGCCGTCCACCTTCACGCCGGTTTCGCGCAGAGCCGCGACTTCCTTGAGAAAGGCGATGGGATCGAGCACCACGCCATTGCCGATCACGCTGCGGCAGCCGGGGCGAAGCACCCCGCAGGGCACCAGTTGAAGAATGAATTTCTTGCCGTTGATGATGACGGTGTGCCCGGCATTATGTCCGCCAGCGTAACGGGCCACGACCGAAAAATTTTCGGAGAGAACGTCGACGATCTTGCCCTTGCCCTCGTCGCCCCACTGCGCACCTACGATGACCGCAGTCTTGCCCTTCTTCAAAGTCAGCTCCGTGGTCCAAAATCGCGGCCACCCCGGCCGCATTTGCAGGGTCGCACACACTCCAAGCCCACGGTGAACTGCGCTACGTTGAATTACAAGGATTTGCAGGGCTGATGTGTACCGACAATGATAACCCGCCGGACTGTGGATGAGCAACGTAGTCCCTAGTCGTCAGTCTTCAGTCGTCAGCATTAGGGCCTGGCTGACGGCTGAAGACCGACGACTGTAGACTGCTTCCATGCCTGAACTTCCTGAAGTGGAAACGATTGCCCGCGGCCTGGCCAGCCGGGTCACCGGAGACATCATCGAATCGGTGTGGCTGGGGTCGAAATCTGAGCCCCTGAAATCCACGGCTGCGGAAATTGTTGCCACGCTAGAATCTCGCCGGATCGCAGGCGTACGGCGGGTAGGGAAGCACATCGTATTCGATCTGGAACCCGCCGCCAGTGTGGGGCGGACACTCTTGTCCGCCAAGGGGCGCACTAGGACCCGCGGGTCTGCAAAGCGCAAAAAGGCGGGCGAGGACGCCCGCCCCACACCATCCCAATGGATCGTTCACCTGGGGATGACCGGCCGCATGGTGGTCTGCCCGCCGGACAGCGAAATGGCGAAGCATACCCACCTGGTGGCGAAGTTGGAGTCGGGCAGGGAACTGCGCTTTGTCGATCCACGACGCTTCGGGCGTTTGAGTGTGGCGCAGGGCTTCGAAGCCTCGGGTTCCGAGCCGCTCGAGGTCCAGAAGGAGCATTTTGTCAGCCTCTTCCATGGCCGAAAAACGCCCATCAAGAGCGCTCTGCTGAACCAGAAACTCTTGCGTGGCGTGGGCAACATTTACGCCGACGAGTCGCTGTTCCGCGCCGGGGTGCGCCCGCGGCGGCGTGCTTCGTCGCTTACGCGGGAAGACCTGCAGCGGCTTTACCCGGCGGTCCAGGAAGTCTTGCGGGAGGCTATCGCCTTGGGCGGGTCCTCCGTTTCCGACTATGTGGACGCCGACGGTGAAGAGGGATTCTTCCAGCTGCAGCACCGGGTTTACGGCAGGGAAGGCGAACCTTGCCTGGTCTGCAAGACTCCGATCAAACGCGTGGTGATCGCGGGCCGCAGCAGTCACTATTGTCCAAAGTGTCAAAAGTAGCGCGCCAGCGCTGAGCCGTTTTCTACCTGAAATTTGATACGCTACTTGCTTATGCAAAACTTTTCGATCGGTGTCGATCTCGGCGGTACCAACCTGCGCATCGCGGCCGTCAACCAGCAAGGCGACTTGATGGAAAAGGTCACGCTGGGCACGCGTGTCGCGCTGGGCAAGGATCACGTCATCGGAGAGATGTGCGATGCCATCCGGGTTCTCTCCGCCAAGTATCGCGGCGCCGGCGCTTTGCAGGGGATCGGCATTGGCGTGCCCGGCATCATCGACTTGAAGACGGGCATGCTGCGGGAGTCGCCGAATCTTCCGGGCTGGGCGGAGACTCCGGTGCGGGACGAAATCGAGCGTCTTCTCGGCACCAGGGTGATCCTGGAGAACGACGCCAACGTCGCCGCCCTCGGCGAGAAATGGCTGGGCGCGGCGCGCGATGTGGAAGACATGGCCATGTTGACTCTCGGGACCGGCGTGGGCGGCGGCATCGTGCTTCGGGGACGCATCTGGCACGGCATGACCGGAATGGCCGGGGAGTTCGGTCACATGACGGTCGAGCCTGATGGTCCTCCATGTGGCTGCGGCAACCGCGGATGCGTCGA
>DASQHA010000074.1:0-3583 GCA_035632335.1 Terriglobales bacterium | reverse complement strand
AACACGGTGATGCAGCACGTGGCGGCCATCCGCTTTCTCTTCGTCAAAACGCTAAGAAAGCCATGGAGCGTGGCGGAGACTCCGTATCCCAAAAGAGTCGTTCGTCTGCCGGCCATCCTGAGTCAGGAGGAGGTCGCGTGCTTGGATTTTCCTGCCCAGTAAATGGTGGGCCGAACTGCTGGGGGATCTGACCGAACACCTCTTGGAGCGGAGGCAAGCTTCACGTCGAAAGGTGGTGCACGTTGCTGCAAACTACCTGGACGGCACCGCTTGTGCCCGCCACATCGTAAAGGACATTAGCATCGCAGGCGCTTTCATTTTCGCGGAGTTCAAATGGATGCCGGGGACCATTGTAACGATGACGTTGGAACGGACGGGTAGCTACGTCAGTCCACCAGTGGTCCTTCGGGCGAAAGTGGTCCGCTGCACACCGGATGGGCTGGGGGTTCAGTTTGTGTTTCTGTCCAAAGGGGAGAGACAGAGCATTGTGGAGTTTATGAAGGGCGTTCCTGAGGCTGAACGCAGGCGTTGATGCGCGGGCCGATTGAGGCAGTAGGCACAAATTGCAAAAGGGCGGCGCACCCTGCATCCCCTCGGACTAGAAGACCCTCGTTGCCGATTATCACCAGCTTAGAAGCGCTATTTGCGCGGTGGCTATTTCATCCACGCACGTCAAATCTGATCGTTCGTTGGTCTTCTTGGTGCTTGCCCTCGGGAATCAGGTGCAACCGCCCTCATCGTTGCAGGGTTCGATACTCACCTCCTTGCCGTCACATGCGGCCTCCCATCTGGCTCACTCCGATTTCCTGAAACAGCATTGTGCGCCTGCGGTGGGGCGGTGTCAATGGGTGCAAGGCGCCTTACGACACGTTCGGCAAGCTCTGCACGTGACTGCGCTGCCGGCCGAAGATGCCGTGCGCGACGGAGTTCATCATGCGATCGGGCTAAACGGCGAATCTCCGGCATTCAATTCTGTAGTGCACGTTCTTGACTTTCTCTGCGCCCGGAGTTCGGCGGTTATCGCTCCAGCCTGAGCCTGAGCACCTTCGCGATTCTGCCGGCCAGTCCTTTGGCCATCCACTGGAAGCCTAGGTCGTTGGGATGGGTACCGTCCACCAGGCCGTCACCCCCGGACGGGCCCAGCAAATCGGTGCCCTCCACGATTTCCAGGTGTAGGTCGCCGGCGGCAATCCGCCGGGCGGCCACCTGCCGGATCAATTCCCGCATGCCTTCAAGCCTGGCATCGCGCGCCCAGGATTCGCGGGACGAATAGATCGGCGTCATCACCAGAATCGGAGTCTCGGGGTAGCGGCCGCGGATGGTTTCGAGAAATGGCGTATAGGCCTGGGCCAGAGACTCGACGGTCGGATTGTTCTGGGCAAAGTCCACCACGAAACACGAAGCGTCGATGCCGGCGACTGCGCGCGCCAGCTCCGGTTCCCCCAGACCGTTCCCAGAAAATCCGAGATTGACGAAGTCAGCGTTGAGCATCCGCCCCAGGATGGCTTGGTAGCTCATGCCAGATCGGCTGGCGCAGCCGCCTTGCGTGATGGAGGTTCCGTAAAAGACCACCGGCCCTTTGAGCGCGAATGGCTGGGCGGTCTGAACTCGCGCGTCCGGATCCAGCCCGATTCCCAGCACCTTCACGGGCATGTAAAGAGGCAGGTATAGGGTGATCTCGCGATCGATGCGCGGCTGGCTCTTGAAGTATGTGTGCTCTTGCGTCTTACCAGGCTTCGGATCCTGGTCCGCGATTGCCGTTCCGCGATACACCCCGTCGGCGTACAGGTCCACACCGCTCTGCCCGAAGGCGTGCATGTTTTTCATGCCCGGCGGTTCCGGGTAATCGAGGCGAATTGCCAGCGCCGTGGAATTCGTCCGAAAACGAATTCGCCCTCCGCTGGGAGATTGTGCCAGTTTCCACACAGGCGGCCGGTAGGTGTCTTTGAGCTTGATAGGGAGGCGGAAAAGTTCACCGCCATTCTCGCCATACCAGGGAAGCCCGTCGACTTCCATTTGCGGGTTGGGGAGTTGCACCCAGCGGAATGCCGCCTCTTCCGCGAAAAGCGGCGAGAGCTGTACGGCAAGTAGAAGAAAGAATACGCCCAGTCGGGTCTTCATGGCTGCGACGATTATATGCCTGTGGCGCAAATCGAAACGGGTGCGCGTTTACGCGGAATTATCTGGAATCCCGCCGTATTGGCGGTGCTTGGCGTTACGCTGGCGCTGATCGGGCCCGGCGAGTGGTCCGTCGATGCATGGCTTTACGGCAGAAAGCATTACGTCCCTCCCGAGCTTTAGCGCGGCGGGGCTGTCCGCCGGTCCCGCCCTAGAGGGGTGCTTGAGTTTCCCCCGAAAGTGGTAGCGCCAACTTGAACCATCTAACCACTTCCATTCCCAACTAAATGAGGTTTTCCGCGAGCAGCAACGAGCGCACAATCAGTTATCAAAGCGAGGACAAAATGGCAACCGCAGCAGTAATCGACTTCGGGTCTTTTTCGAGCCACTTGGGCGCCGAGCGGCTTCAGTCACGGTTGGCGGTGGTTGGACAATGGATGAGAGTGGAGCACTATCGACTGCACTGTGCGGAGGGCTGGCCAGATAGTCCGTACAAGAACGCCGTGCTCGCAGCCATTCGTTCCACAATGGAAAACCTGAAAACAGCATCACCCGCGCTGATCGAATCACAGCAGTGCATGGTGTGTGCATCGAGGAAGGCCAAATCGGTGGTACTGATGGTCCCCTCAGTACCACAAGCCTCTCCCTCGATCCAGCGCTTGGCGGCATAAGGCTCATGACTGCCCCCGCAGCTCAATTTGTCATACGCTGCAAAAACATGTGCCGATAACTGGCAGGCAAACGCTATGTTTACGAATCAGGCTGATCCTGACATTCGCGCCGGACGGAAGTCTGAGATCGAGCCGGTCCGCGTTCTTTCTATCGTCAGTTTCTGGTGTCAGTGACCGTCCGCCAAGGGCCGTCAGACGCTGTTAACTAGCCAGTGGGCAGAATTCTTTGGGTCCCCGAACGGTTCTCGGTTCCCACCCTTCTCAGAGCAATCCAACCCACTTTTACGACCGAGTTTTTACCGTTTTTACCGTCTATAAAAAAGGAAGGCGCTTTTCCTGGCGGCTCGCGAGATGGTGGCAGGTAGAACTCCTGGTATTTCTATGACTTAGGGCCTTCTGCCGGTTGCGGCGCCGGCTCGCACCTCTCGGAAACCGAAACGGTAAGAACTCCTCCACCTGGGCTTGCTTTCTCGGCGCCGAAGAGCGTCCATGGGACTGTTCCGGTGCAAGCAGGACGGGCCTGCCAGCACTACAGGTGAATTTCCACAGAGAGGAAACAGAGAGCCGAATGGAAGATGCAAAGCGGCAGCAGAACGCATCGATGTGGCGCGAAATTGATGGCTTGCGACATCAAACTGTAGGCCGATTGAAGGTAAAGTACCGGGAAGTGTTCGGGCAAGAGTCCCGGTCGAACCACAAACAGTTCCTGGTGCGGCGCATTGCCTGGCGTCTGCAGGCCAATGCCGAAGGCGATCTGTCGGAGCGGGCCCGCCAGCGGGCCTTGGCCCTGGCCC
>DASQHA010000073.1:0-7460 GCA_035632335.1 Terriglobales bacterium | reverse complement strand
CTCGAGGGCATGCCGGCTATCTACGAAGCCGGCGGCCGGGAATACGTGGTCTTCTGCGCTGCCGCACAGTCGGGACTGACGGCATCCACCAAGGTGACGATCCGCGGCGCGTACGTGGCCTTCGCCCTGCCGAAGACCCCAGCGCGCTAGCGGTTCTTGAAGCCCGGCGGCGTACACAGTGATACAATGAACCTCGTTCCGATTCTGGAGTTCTCCATGAGGCACAGATGGACGGCTTTATTCGGCATGATGGCGCTGTTGCCGCTGCTAGCTCAAGGGCAGAGCATGGGCTCATTATGCGTCAAGGCACATCCTGGACGCACGGGTGTATTCGTGGACGGCAAATATCTTGGTCCGGCCGCAAACTTTCGGATCGCGCGGACGTATCAGGTCGCCGCGGGCGAGCACGAGGTCAAGCTGATCGATCCCCGGTACGAGGAGCTGACGACCAAAGTAACCATTCAGGCTGGAAAGAAGACCACCATTTCCGAAACTCTCAAGGCTCTTCCTCCTCCGAAGCCTCCCTTCGGCAGACTGCGCGTCGAGAACGCTGACAAATTTGCCGCTGTTTACGTCAACGACAGGTTCATGGGGCACGTGGGTGAGTTCAACAACCCGTTCCAGGGGCTGCTCCTCAATCCCGGTGAGTACACGGTCAAAATCGTACCTGCGACCGGACAGCCGATCACGCAAACCGTGAAAGTCGAGGCCGACAAGACCGTCCTCGTGAAGTAGTTCAGGAAACCAGGTAGGTCTTGGGCTCAAGCTTCGCGCAACATAAATTTGCGCGCCGCAACCACGCTAACTAACGCCACTATTGACCGGAGAATAACCGCGATCCATCATACCTATGTTTTATGCTCGCGGAAGCTCCGCCCACTCTGGTCCTGTGTTTCGTGCTCGCGATTGTAGTCGGATACTTCGCGGGCAGACTTGTTTCTCTTCGAGACCGGATTCGATCCGATCGAGAGTGGTGACGGCTTTCGCCATCGGTCCACTTCCCACCCCGAGATGAGCGGCCGTTCAGGCAGCGCGCCGAATCGCGTGGTACACCAAAAGAACAACGATGGCGCCAACAACAGCCACCGCCAGACTGTAGAGATTCAGTCCCGTAACTCCACTTCCACCGAACATGGTGAACAGCCATCCTCCAACTATGGCTCCCACGACTCCGAGAACGATGTCGAGGATTAGCCCCTCACCTTTCTTGTTGACGATCTTGCTGCCGATGAAACCGGCAATCAGCCCCAAGATGATCCAAGCAACATAGGACATCTTCCGTCTCCTCTCAATGTTCAGCCGTCGATAAACCTGTCAAATACCGGCTCGAGCGCTTGAGCATTATACATGACCGAAGAGTAGATGGGTTCGAACCCACGCCTGGCATTGCTATCCGTCGTTATCGTTGACCCCGACTGCTGCCTCCAATTGCTATCCATCAGCAGCATTGTTCCTCAAAGCCTTGGGGGGTAGAAAGGAATCATACCCAGCTCCCGCGGCCTAGAAGGGCGCAAAACATGACCGAACCATCACTAGCGCCTTTCCTGAAGTTCCAGGAAGGCGACGGACGAGAGATCCCGTTGATCGCCGGCAATGTCTGGAAGATCGGCCGCGGCGAGCAGAATGCCGTGGTGTTGATCGACGGCATTGTGTCCCGGAACCATGCAATGATCCAGCAATTGGAGGGTGGCGAGTTTTATCTCATCGACATGGGCAGTTCGAATGGCTCGTTCCTCAACGGACGCCGGCTGGCGGCGCCGGCTGCGCTGCGCGATGGCGATATCCTTTCCTTTGGAAAATCGCGCCTGTGCTTTCGCAACCTGGCTCAGGCTACCGCCCGAGTCACCGCCCTCGATAGTCCGCTCAAGCAGGCCACCATTTCCGTGCTGGTGGTGGAGATTCGGGGACTCGCCGCGCTGGCCCGCGAGGTCGATCCCAGAGTGCTGAATAAACTGGTCAGGACGTGGTTCGCCGAAGTCGATCGCACGGCGCGCCACTATGGCAGCACGGCCGAGAGGCACATCGGCGATGCGGTGATGACGATCTGGACGCACGGCGCTAAAGGGCAGGAACACATTGAGGTTCTGCGCATCTTGCGGGCCGTGGCAAAGATCGCAGAGGTCACCGCCACGCTCTACGAGTCGTTCGGCCTCGCCGCGCCCTTGCGCATCCGTGCGGGCCTGAACACCGGAGTGGCCGCCATCGGCAAAGCGGGCGCAGGAGCAGCCAGCGACTTCACGGCCATCGGCGACAGCGTGGATGCGGCCTTCCGGATGAAATCTGCCGCGAAAGCGCTGGAAACCGATCTCGTACTGGCTATTCCCACTTTCGACTATCTCCGCATGTGGGGTGCCGTGCGGCACTTTCGATCGTCAGAGGCGACGAGGCAAGGCAGCGCCGCGCAGGACAAGTTCTGGTCGACCTCTTTCGCATTACTGAGCGAATTTCTCGCAGAGCATCGTGGAGAGCTGATCAAGACGACGACTGGCCGTACTTATCCGGCGGTAACCGGTCAAGCTGTCCGTGCGTCTTGGGCGGAGGCTCGATGACTTCCGTCTTCTGTGGGCAATGCGGCGCACCTGTATCTGAGGCGGCGAAGTTCTGTCTCCGATGCGGAGCGCACACCGGGCGACGCCCAGCCAGCCCATTCAAGTTCATCAGCATCGTTTTCTTTGTTCTTATCGGCGCGCTATTCGCCACGTCTCTGCTACTCCGGCTAACCCGCCCAACCTCGACAGAACCGCGTGTTCGAGTCACCGACGTCGTGTGGCTGGCTCCAGACCGGGACGCAATCGTGATCGCGGACTCATTTTGCTCCAACTCGGATGCCGAGATTCTGCAGCTCTATGCCCTGATCGCACAACGTCACCGGAATGCTGCCGCTGCGCTGGTTGTGCGCGACAGCATCGCGGCCGTAACCGCCGGCACGGTCGTGCATGAGTACGAACGCAACGGCCGGTTGTCGCATGTCCGTGTCGTGTCGAGCGATTCAACCAGTACGGCGTGTTGGATACCAACGGTTATGCTCAGCGGCACCGTCAAGAGGGGTACAGCCACAACCATCGGTCACTCGGTCCGGTGAGTGGACGGCATCGTAGCCGTCGTAGGGGCGAGGCACCCTGCGCGTGGTGGTTTCGAAATCGCCGGGACACCTTATTAGCGGCGGAGCTGGAACTCGGCGCGGCAGCCGTTATCGACCCAAATGCCCCTCGCATCATAACCCCACGTCCGGCCATAATCGCAGGGTGATCCGCTGATCTGCCGCGTAAGAACGACTCCGTTGCGAGTGTCCGCCTCGCAATAGTTGCGGCGGCCGTCGTTCGACGCGCAGGTGATCGTGCCGCCGGCCCCATACCCGCGGCCATATCCGGGTGCGCCGCCTATCTCGAACTCGGCGCGGCAGCCCTTGTCGACCCAAATGCCGCGACTGTCATATCCCCAGGTGCGGTTCAGCTCACACGGCGAGCCGCTGATCTGGCGTACCAGACGCACGCCGCCGGCAGTATCGGCAGGGCAGTGTTTGCGCTCGTCATCATCATTCGAGGAGCAGGTAACCCTGCGGGCAGCGACGGGAGGATTTCCGTAATCAACTCCCATGCTCCCGCCGCCCGGCTGGAACTCGGCGCGGCAGCCGCGGTCCACCCAAATGCCGCGATCATCGTAGCCCCAGGTGCGGTTCAGCTCACACGGCGAGCCGCTGATCTGGCGCAGCAACTGCACGCCGCCTCGCGTGTCGGCGGAGCAATAGTGTCTCTCGCCATCGTCGGACGAGCACGTGACAGTAGCGGAGGCGGCGCCGCCTCCGTAGCCGCCAACCGCCCCTGTCTCGAACTCGGCACGGCAGCCGCGGTCGACCCAGATGCCGCGCTCCTCAAATCCCCAGCCGATATTGAAAGCGCAAGGCGATCCGCTGAGCCGCCGTGCGATGCGCACACCACCGCGCGTGTCGGCATCGCAGTAATGGCGCCTGCCGTCATCGGAGGAGCAGGTGATCGTAGAGCTTGGCGTCATGTCCCAACTGGCGGGCCAGTTTCCGGAAACGGGGCGCAACATGAAACGCTGGTTGGAATCCCCGTTGGATTCGTAGATCTGCAGGCGGGCGCCGTCGCGGCTGGTGCCGCCGGGAACATCCAAGGTCTTGCCGAGGCGCGAGGTGATCAGCGCATTGCCGTCTTTGCCGCGTTCGAAGCGCCATTGCTGATTAGGCCCGCCGTTGAAAGGCCTGGCGATCACGGGAGTGCTGTTCTCGTTGCCCGGCGCTTCGAGCGCGTAGCCGTTCATCATGTTGCGCAGGTAGTAATAGCCGCCTTCGGCAGGCCGAATCGACCAGGCCTGGTTCTCCGTGCCGCGCGACGAGAACTGGATGACGGAGGTCTGGTCGTTGCGATCCAGATCCATCACCTTCCCGGATTTGAGGTTTGTGATTTCGTACGTCCCCGGACCGCCAAACCCGCCTTGTGCCAGAGCCGGCGGCGCAAGTTGCAGCACAGCAGCACCTGCGGCCAGCCAAAGCAAACCAGCCGCTGGGCGAAAGATACGTCTGTCGATCATGTTCAACCCCCGTGTTCGGACAGAGGCGGATGTCCTTGAGTTGTGTGGCGCGGAAGAACAAAAGGATATTGCCATGCCTTTGTAGGGCTGTCAATCACACTCGTCTGGTTGGGGATCGGATTTGTGCGGATGAATACAGACGCCGGCGGCATTATGATTGGAAAAAGGCAAGCCCATGAAGCACGCTACCTTTGCGATGGCTGCTGGAGTGATTCTCGCCGCGCTGGCCATCGCTCAGGATCTGCCGCTAGAGGTGCTGCTTCTTTCGCGCGTCAAACACCACATCCAAGACGAATTGCAGCGCTTGCCCAATATTACTTGCCTGGAGACGGTGC
Source organism: Terriglobales bacterium (assembly GCA_035632335.1). Taxonomy (GTDB): domain Bacteria; phylum Acidobacteriota; class Terriglobia; order Terriglobales; family Acidobacteriaceae; genus JAIQFF01. Next base: position 2,574 of record DASQHA010000073.1, on the reverse strand, counting down.
AGCGCGAGTACCAGCCGCCCCAGGGTAAGATGCGGCCTCTGGACACGATTTGCCTCGAAGTACTGACCAACGGTCAAAGGGAATTGTTCGCATCGCCCGGTGACCGGAAGTTCTCGGCCCGGCACCCGATCAGTTATGCGGGCAGCGGCGTCCTTGGCGACGGCCTTTTCGGGCTGTATTTGAAAGATATTCTGGAGAACGGCTATGTCTCCACTCAGTACAAAGGAGAAGAGGAGATCGGCGGGCGGCGCCTGGCGCGCTACGATTACCGGCTGCCTTTGATGTGGAGTGGGCAGAAGATTCAGACAACGGAGGGATCAGGCACCGTGGGCCTCCACGGCTCGTTTTGGGCGGACCTGCAGACCTACGATGTGCTTCGCCTGGAACTGAACGCCGAGGATATTCCGCCTACCTTGCCTCTTACCGAAGCGGTGACGAACATCAACTATGCGCGAATCCGTCTGGCGGGCGATGTGGTGGCGCTGTTGCCCGAGTCCGCAGAGTTCCGCATGCGGAAGTTCTCCGGTGAAATCAGCCACAACCGGGTCCAGTTCACGCACTGCCGTACTTTCGAGACGCAGAGCACGGTGAATTTTGACGCACCGGATTCTGCCCAACAGACGATCCACTTCGGGGTCTCCTCGATCGACGACACGCTCAGACCGCTCCCCGGCGGATTGCAGATCGTCGTGAAGCTGAGCAGCCCGATCTCAGGCGACGCAGCCGTGGGAACGTTGATCGGCGGTGTCATCGCAGACAAAGTGGCGCCGAAGAAAGGTACCGTGCTGATCCCGGCGGGTGCACCGGTGCGGGGGAGGATCCGGCGTTTGGAACGCTACACTGATCCGTTCCCGTACTTTGTGGTCGCACTGGAGTTCACGGAAGTGGAGTTGCACGGAATCCGCCACCGTTTTTACGCCGACCTGGTGGAGATCGAGTCCGGGCGCGGAGTTGAACAGACACTGGTCTACAACTCCTCGATCCGTGTCAGACATGCGCCTGCAAATCAAATGCCCGCTACGCTTCAGGACATCCACGGCATCCAGGCGGCGCCGAGCACCGGGGAGGTTGCAGATAGTGAGGACCTGGAAGTCAAACGAACGCGACAGACGTTCTGGCTTCCTCACCTGCCGGGAGTAGCCACGTTCTTCTTCAAAGGCGGCAAGCTGGATTTACCGCAAGGTTTTCGTACCGTCTGGAAGACGCGGCGCTGGCCGCCGGAAAGCCGTTAGCAGGACCGCGCGATGGGGTGGGTGGTGGGATTCGAACCCACGGCCACTGGAACCACAAGCCACTCCAGAATCCTCAGGTGGTGCCAGAGGGCTAGTAAATCCGCCCTTGCCGGGAATGCCGATTAGCACCCGGTCATCCCGATTCGCCTCACGTCTATCACAAAAACTATCACAGTGGTTCTCGTACGTCTTTCATGCTGCCGTTCGACTGAGCACCTCGGAACTTCCACCAACTGCGGCCGGGAGAGCGCAGCCCTGAAAGGCTGGCGTCGGCGGTTCGATTCCGTCCCTGGCCACCAACGGCATTACATCTTTTCCCGGCAGCAGGTCCATGCTGCCCTCAGAAACCTGGTAAACCGGGCCCGACGGTGTTGCTGTCGGCGTGAGCACCATTTGGCCCAAATACCGCGAGAGCACCGCTTTGGAGCGCTCCGGGTCCTGATGCAACAGTTCACGCAACTTCACAACACTGCGATAAACAAAGTCGCGGACTTCGTCAACGCTTGCGGACAGATTCACCGGACTGTGCGCCTCAATCCTGCGGTCCACTTGTCCGATCTGAGCCTCGATCTCCGCCAGCTTCGACAGAAGTGCAGGTGAGTGACCCGTCTCTGCTATGGCTTCGGTGATGTGTTCGGCCTTCATCTGAAGCTGCCGGCGCTGCCGATGCAGCTCGGCCGTCGAGCCGCTCTGCCGCCGCAGGTCCGTCAGCCGTCTTTGCAACTCCTCATGGAAGCGCGTAAGCGTGTACTCGACCATTTGCGGGTTTGCCAGCCGCTGTTCCAGTGCAGCCAAAAGTTGCAACTCCAGGCGGTCCTGCCGGATCGTCAGGGCATTGCCGCACACGCCGCGGTAGCGATGGCTGGGGCAGCCGTAGCGCACGTATCCCCGTTTGCCCCGACCGCTAATGATGACCATCCTGGATTTGCACGCACCGCACAGCAGCAGGCCGGAGAACAGGTACGAGCGCGCCTTCGCTGTCCGGTTCATGCCCCCCATTCGAGCGGCACTGAACTTTTGATGGCCATGCGCGATTCTGGTTTGCAGTGCCTCCCAGAGGGGCTCCGGCACAATGCGCCACTCCGGGACCTCCACCCGCTTCCACTCTTCCTTGGGACGGGCCTTGCTGATCTTACGCCCAGTCTCCGGGTTGAGAATCTTCCGTGTCCTGTTCCAGACGTTCCTACCGCAGTACTTCTCATTGCGCAGCATCTCCCACAGAGAGGACGGACACCACGCCTGCATTTCGCGTGTGCGCGGTGGCTGAGGCGCTGGTACTTTCTCATCATTCAGCGTTTTCGAGATCCGCGCCAAGCCCATGCCGTCTGCATACATCTGGAAG
>DASQHA010000072.1:0-2557 GCA_035632335.1 Terriglobales bacterium | reverse complement strand
GTGACCAGCACCAGCGTCGCCGCCAAAGCGCCGCCGGTGAGAATGGCCAGACCGCGCAGCAAGGTGCTCCAGCGCAAACGTTTTTCCAGTTGCGCGATGTATGCGTGAAGCTGTTCGCGGAGACTCATGGAACCTCCAACGGCGCCGCCAAGGTCGACATATAAAGCATATCGCAGCGCTGGGCGATGGTGGGTCAGTCTGCCCGCGCAGATTTCTAGTGAAACACCAAGCTTCACAACGACAGTCGGGGCGGCAGCCCAAGGGACCGATATTGCTGACCAACCTCATCGAAACAGCACGCATATGGCCCGTTTCGGACTGGGTGTTGTAGCTGTCGGCTGGGGCTACCACCATCATGCACGCGGCCTTCACCGAAGGCGGCCAAGCCCGAGGTCCTCCACACCACCGGGACTTACTCTCATTCGGAACCGGATTGGCGGGAGCGGCTGGCTCAGTGGATTTACGACTCCGCATCGCCTCACAGAGGCCTTCAGCCTATTCAGGGCAAGCAGCGCTAGACAGATGGCGTTCCAACCGTCGCGTTTCTTTCAACCGCTCGCGTACCTTGGCCATTGGAAACCCCACGGCGTTCAGGAGAACGAGCTCACAGAGCACACGCAGGCGGACTGCGAGATTATGCATCGCGAGAACACGTTCTTCAACGGGAGGTAGTTTCGCCTCGGTCTTTGGGTCGAAGTGCGTGTAATAGTTCCTGTAATCCGCTGACAGTTCGATGCCTTTTGGGCTCAGTAACCAGCTTGCATTTAGCGTTTCAACTATATGCTTGATCCGATCCGCAGCGGCCGGCTCGTGACTATGTCGAAGAGCGTTCTCTAACCACTTGCGGTCCTTTGCATCGCTAACCGAGTTCAAGATTCTAGTCAGCCGTTCCCCGTGCTTCTGCATTTTCTCAGCCGGAAGCGTGGACGTTCTGCGGTCAAAAGATTCGAGTGCTTGAAACATATTTAGGAACCGATGCTCAACATACATAAATGGGCTACGCATTGTTCCGAAGTACAAAGCACAGAGTGATCGAAAGGCATCATCTCGTCCAAGCCACGCAGCGATTAGGTGTTCAAAACGATCGCGAACGTCAGGCAGCGTGAAAAGCATTTCAAAGTACGGAACTTCACGCGAGACGGGGGCGAGCGGTTTTCGGTTGTGGATAAGGTCCACGGACTCCAGCCTCCTGGCGCCGGATGGATCTTGGGCGTTACAAGTCGCAGACATTTCCCGCGGCCTCAGGGGTTCGCCGACTCCCAGCGAAATCAGATTTGCAACGTCCGTGACGTATTCCAGAAGTTTCTTAAACGGCAGATCGGTCGTTGAGGTAGCCGTGAGCCAGCTACTCTGTGTTATCCGTCCGCAAATCCGTTGTGATCGGCATCGCTGGACCGGAAGCGGAAAAATCTATACTCACCTTCAAGCCGTCGGGGAGAGTGCATTCAACCGGACCTGGTCTGGCATACCGAACTTCCACCGGATAAAACGCGGTTCCAAAATTGACAGTGAAGCCGTGTGTTGCGGCCCAAGTGTCCAACTGTGAGTAGCGAACTGACAGGGACATCAAGCGGAAGTCTTCCGCGCTTTCGAAATGCACGCCGTAAGCCAGGATCGTTGGCCAGAGCTTCAAGGATCCGCGCGACAACGATGGAATAGTGTAGGAACATTCCAGCACCTGACAATCGATTAAGGAAATAAGCTGACCTTGGCCGTTCCTGCCGACCAGGACGGGAAAATCGCTTGGCCGTCTCACGGGCTGACCGGCCTTCGCCAGCGCGGATAAGTCGGGCTCTTCGAAATTGCCGTCCAAGTGCAGCACCCAATCATGTTCTTCGTCTTGGAGGAGAACACCGGGGAGCGCTTTCTCGGGTTTTCCCGGTTGCCACCAGTACGTCGCTGTCACGTTGGCCACGCCCCAACGATAGCAACTGAGCGGCGCAACCGTCAGGCAGCCTCGTTCGTACTTCAACTGGTTTCGGACAACACGTACTATTACTGTGTGTCGAACCAAGGTAGCGACTGGCAAAGGCCGATTCGGCGGCAGCGGCAGCTAGGACCAGCGATGTGATTTACGCCGTAGGCGGCGTCATGTGGGGCGTTGCCTGATCGAACGGAACCCGCGTTACGGAGCGGCAAATTCGATGACGGCCTTCACCTGCTCGCGATCCAACCCGTCGAACCATTCCATGATGTCGTCGATACCGGCGCCAGCTTCAATGTTCTCGAAAATGGCCGACACTGCATCCGGGTTCCCTTAAGCACCCACGCGCTACTCAGTTTGCCCGGCACGCTTTCCACTGCGGGGCATAGCGATCAGTCGAGAGCTGCCATCTCCTGCGGTCCTTCTACAGGAATACGCCACTAACGAGACCGTGTCGTGCTGAGTTAGCGGTAGCGGCTGGTAAGGATTTGTGGCGGTTGATTTAGGCTGCGAATCGGATGACTTCAAGTTCGGAGGACGTATCGACTCCGGCGAGAACCTGGTCGACGCGAAGCATCGTCGCGTGCTCCAGCTCCGTCTCACCACATTGGCGGCACTGAAGGACAGGCAATG
>DASQHA010000071.1:0-2671 GCA_035632335.1 Terriglobales bacterium | reverse complement strand
CACCGCAGCGAGTCTGGATCGCGGGTAGAACTGCGGCCATTCGGACCGCCTGACCGGGTCGGAGACCCGGTCCCACACGATCAAACACTATTTGGCAGCCGCGACGACCGCGCCCAGCACTTCCTGTTCCAGGCTGTCGGTGGTGGTCTGATCGAGGCTTTCGGTGACCACTACCGTGTCGCCTTGCACATCGATGACGACCGGCCCCTCCTCGGTCAGCCAGGCCCGTTTACCAGTCAGGTGGTCCAACGCATCGGCGGGCACCGGCGGTTCCTTGCCGGATTCCAATACGTCGTGGACATGAAGGTATCGTTTGCTTAGCGCCGAGGCATAGATGGCGGCAAAATTGGCCGCCTTTTCCGGACTGGACCAACGTGAGGCATACAGCAGGCCGAGCGGCGCGGCCGGGTCGGCCTTCGACCGCACCGCGTAGTAGTAGCCGCCTCGCCAGTGGGGATACAGCTGGTTCGAAATCGGCGCGCCGGCATATTGATCGATGAGCACGGCCACGTCAAACTCTCCGACCGCGCCCACGTCGAACCGGTCATAATTCTTGAGGACCTGCCGGAAGTCGGGCACATTCATGGGCTCCAGGTGCTCGCCCGAAAGATAAGTCTGCGGCTCCATGATTTGCCGCGTGGTTCGAGGAGGATTCCGAAAGAGGTCCGCAAAGGCTTTCTCTTTCCCACCCTTGATCAGCAGGTCGGCGATGAAATCGATGCCGTAGCGATAAGGAAAGGTCAACGCCTCCTTCATATAAATGGGAGCGCCGCGGAACTCGACCGCATCCGCGGTGCCGACCAGCATGCCGTCTTTCAGGCCCTGCACGACCTGCGGCGAGTCCTTCAACGACAGGCCCATTGGCTCCAGCATGTAATCGACCAGCACCACCATGGCCTGGCCTTCGACGACGGCTTGTCGGGTGGTGCTTTCTTCGTCGTTCTCGATGTCCTGGGCAGTGATCTCCTTTTTCCTAGCCAGGTCCGGGTCCGCCGGCTTCATGTATTTTTCAAGATTGAAGGACTGGTCCTGCAGCGCGTGGGTCAGTTCATGCGCCAGCACCGGCTTTTGCTGGTCTGCGCCCAGCCAGTCCAGCAGATTCACCGTCCTGGTCTTGGGATCGTAGTATCCCGCGACTTGCTCTTTAAGCAGCACCACCAGAAATTTTCCCAGGTCGAAATCCCGGGGCAGCAGGCCAAACTTCTTGAGCACCAACTCGGACCGGCGCAGGCGTTTGGCATCTTCGTCCTCGCTGGTGTGCTTGGTGACATAGGCTTCCACCTGGTCGCGGCTGACCAGTTGCCGTTTGACCTCGCGCTTGATGGGATACAGCGTATCCTGGCTGGCAAACTGCAGAATCTGGTCCACCGAGCGAAACAGCTTTTCGGCTTCCTGCGGCGAGATCTTCTGTTCTTCGGCGGCGGCCGGTGGGGTGGATTGTGTGGTGGGTTGTTTGGCGGGTTGTGTGGTCGCGGGCGACTCGCCCGCGGCTTTCTGTTTCTCCTCCGACTGCCCCGCCTGGGCCCACCCAAGAGCCAGCAGCAAAAGCAGCAGAATCAGCTTAACGATCGGTGCCTGACACTTCTTACCACGCGTCGTGAATTTAGCCATTGAGATAAGTTTATACTTTCCGCATGAGCGTCAATCTATGGTGCTCAACCGAACATGCGCTCGACTACCTGGGCCGCGCCGACTCGATTCCCCACCGGACTGAAGGCGAATCGACGCTGCTGGAACTGATTCCGCCGACTGCCAGACGCATTCTCGATCTCGGCACCGGGGACGGGCGTCTGCTGGCGCTGGTGAAACTTGACCATCCGGACGCGACCGCCATCGCCCTTGATTTTTCTCCCGCCATGCTCGACGCCGCTCGCCGGCGCTTTGGCAACGATGCCTCCGTCACGGTCGTGGCGCACAATCTGGAGGACCCTCTTCCCGATGTCGGCGCGTTCGACGCCGTGGTCTCGAGCTTCGCCATTCATCATCTCATCCACGAACGCAAGCGCGCGCTGTACGCCGAGATTTACGCGCGGCTCTCCCCTCAGGGCGTTTTCTGCAACCTTGAGCATGTAGCTTCCGTCACTCCCGAGCTTCACCAGGAATTCCTGCATCGTATCGGCTACACGCTGGAGACCGAAGACCGGTCGAACAAACTGCTGGATCTCGAAACCCAGCTGCGATGGCTGCGCGAGATTGGCTTCGTGGACGTGGATTGCCACTGGAAATGGCGCGAACTGGCCCTACTGAGCGGCCGCCGGACCTGACTTGTTATGTCGGACACTGATCCTCGCCAGACCGCCGCTGAGTATTTTCAAAAAGGCTATGAACAGCAGATGGCCGGCGAGTACCAGCAGGCGATCGACTCCTACACCCGTTCCATCGATGCGTTTCCGACCGCCGAGGCTTACACATTCCGCGGCTGGACTTATTCCTTTCTTGGCGACTACGACCGCGCCATCGCCGAATGCCTGCAAGCGATCGCGGTCGATCCCGATTTCGGAAATCCTTATAACGATATCGGGGCGTATCTGATCTCGCAGGAAAAGTGGGACGAAGCCATTACGTGGTTCGAGAAAGCCATCGTGGCCAAACGCTATGAGGCCCGCTGCTATCCCCATTTCAACCTGGGCCGGGTATACGAACACAAACACGAATGGCGGAAGGCAAAAGA
>DASQHA010000070.1:0-5414 GCA_035632335.1 Terriglobales bacterium | reverse complement strand
TCCACGCGGTGCGGCGCCAGAAACTCGTGCACCATCTGCGTCTCATAACGGCCGGCCTGAAATTCCACATATTGGCCGTCTGTCTCGGTAAGTTTCCCGATCCAGATTTTGCCGGCGTCGTCATTGCCCCAGGTCCAGGTCTTCTTGCCCGGCACCTCGCGGTGATCCGCCACGTGCACCACGCCCCAATCCGACTTCTCGTAATACACGCCCATGAAATCGCGCTTCGAGTTCCGCGCAAATAGCGACAGCGCGTTCGGCACCTCGCGATACGTGCCGACGTCCACGCCGTTCTCGATGGGAAACGAAAATACCGGCCAGAACATGTGCGGATAAGCTTCGCGCATGGGATACACAAACCGCAGATCATCGGTGGCGTGCGCCGCCGCTGTGGCCCAGTACCAGTAGCGGCCGGGAACCTCGCGCCGGTTGTTGAGCATCACCTCCGTCTCCACCGCCTTGCGGCCCGGACGCAGCCGGATGGTCACCGCCCATTGCATGCGCTGCACGCGCTCGGTGTCGCCCACCGTCACCGATGCCGATCCGTCGGGTTCCGTGCGCATGGCGTAGTCGATGGGTGAAACCGTGGTGACCGTGTGGCCGTCGGGAAAGTTCCACTCGATGCCGCCCGAAATCCACGCGCCCCGGATGCCCACCAGCCCGTACTTGATGACGTGGTTGGTGTACAGAACATCGCGATTTGCGGTCTTATCGAAGATCGCGTACAGGTGCCCGCCGATCTCCGGCAACACGGTCACCTTCAGATACTCGTTCTCGAGGTAAACCGCTTTGTAGGTTTTTTCGATGCGGTGATTGGTGAGCGAATCGAGCGCAGCATAGGGGTAGATAGGACGCCGCCCGCCGGCATCCATCAGAGCCGGATTCGGATTGGGCGGGCCCAGCTCGTACGTGGGGATCACCAGCGGCGCTTCCCATACGCGCGCGCCCCAACCGGCTCTCGCGAAGATCAGCAATAAACGAATGACGACCGCCCATCGGCGGCTCGGCATTTCACAGGCTCCTAACGCTTACAGTAAACCCGGAATGACGCGTGATGTCAGGGCTCGTCATTCCAGGAACGCATCCATGTACCGGTTGTCCTCCTCGTCGTGCAGATCAGTTGTGTCGCCGAGCACGTAGCGATACTGAAATCGTGGCCCCAAAGGAACGGGGCGATCCATCCAGTTCGTCGGATCGGTCCACAGCACCTTGCGGTTTCTCATGGCTTTGACCAGATCCTCCAGATCCCAATGGAGCGCAAAGCTTGGGATCACCGCGTCAAATAAGCCGGTGTTCATGGAATGCTCCAGTGCGGCTCGCAGGCTGAAAGGCGTTCGGTCCAGCCAGATCCCGGCGATACGCTCGTCCATCGCAGCCGCCAGCAGCAGCCAGATTCCTTTCACGCCGCGGGCCGCGGCCCGAATCGCTGCCCGATCCACGTCACCGCGGGCAGCCAGCAGGTCCACGCCGCGCAAAATGTCGTGGGCCCGCATCGCAGGCAGATTGAGCCCGATTTGATTGGCTCGGGTGTTGGTCAGCCAGTTCCCGACGTATGGCCGGGCGCCTTCCCCCGGTGAATCGCGCGGCTCGAGCTCGAGAACAATCCGTCCTGCCTTGGCGATCTTTTCCGCTAACGAAGCTGTCGATGGAATCCAGTAGCTGCTCATCTTATCGGCCACGAGCAGGACCGCCGGCTTTCGCCCGCTCGAGTGAGGGATGTAGAGCGTTCCGCCAATTTCGACTCCCGGCTCGCTTTCAAAGCTCACCTTCTGGCGCCGGCTTTCGGGGCCGTCCGACTCATCCTTTATCCGCACTTCAGGCGCAGCGCCACCGGAAGGAACATTCAGTTTGCGCAGCTCGGCGAGAAGCTCGGCTTCCGTCCCCTGACGTTGCCTGGCGTGAAATTCGTCCAGGATCAACTGATAGAGTTTACGGCTGCCCGGTTCATCATCGACGTGGCCCGTGCGCGTAACGAGGAGTTCCTGGTTGGAGTAGATTTCGACTGGCTGCTCGTGGAAATCCCCTTGGCCGTCCTTGAGCCAGCGGATCATCCATTTATAGATCGCCTCTCGAGTTTCGAGGGGCGTCCCGTGAGGGCCCGGTCCGACAAAAAACTGCACCTTGTCCTCAGCACCGTAGAGGCCGAACCAGCGCCGGGCTTCCTCGTAAACGAGCCTGGCTCCGGCTGGCGTGAAATAGTCGCCTTCGGTTGCCAGGATCAGCGAGGGAGCCGGGGCGGACAATTCGACGTAATCGGCCATGTCGAGCCCGCTGAATAGAAGATTGGGCGGGCTCATCTCCGAGTCAGGGTCAGGGCCGGCAAACAACAGCCGGTACGAATTGATGAAGCAGGCCGGCGCTATCGCCTTCACTCGCGGGTCCAAAGCCCCGATGAAGGTGGTCAGCGCCCCGCCTCCCGAGCACCCCACGGCTCCCAGGCGCGCAGCGTCCACCTCCGGGCGGCTGGCCAAGTAGTCGAGGGCGCGCTTGGCATCCCAAATGAAGTAGCGAGCCACACTCTCGCCGATGAGAATGCTTTGGGCGCCCGCCTGGATGTGCTCGGGAACTGACCAGCCCGCCAGCGGCCGGTCGACTTGCGGGTCATAGGTCTGCTCCCTTTCGCCTTGCCCCACCGGGTCGAAAGCCAGCACCACAAAGCCCTTCAACGCGAGATTCGCCGCCAGTCTTTGACCCTCCGGCTTCCCCTCCTGTGTGTGGCCCGCCTGCAAAAGAATCCCGGGATACCGGCCCGGCTGGTTGGGCCGGTAGAGATTGGCGGTGACATAGAAGCCCGGCAGGCTCTCGAAAATCACCTTCTCGATCGTGTAGTTCGCGCTCTGAATGCGGCCGGTAATCCGGGGATTGAGCGGGCCGCTGAAGTCGGGCAGTCCTCCGATCAGCGCCAGAAGCTTTTGGCGGACCCATTGCTTCCGGCGCTCGGCGTCGTCCCGGCTGTGAATTGCGGCGATGGCGTGCTCGCGCCGGTCGAGTTGCTGCTGCGCGATCTGGTCCATCCACTTGAGCAGAGGGTCCGGCTGCTGCGCGAGAACGGATGGCAGATGACCCGAAGCGGCGCAGACGAGCGCCAGGATGGTTCGTCTGATGGCGAGCCGGTTGCGAACTGATTGGCGTTGACTGGTGGCGTGATCAGGTGACACCGGGATGGTCCTCTCCGACGGAAGGGCAATCACAACAATTCTTTCATGGCGAGGGCTGATGCTGCCGACCCCACTACCCGTGACAGGGTTCACCGTGATTTATCGCTGTACCTTAATAGGATGGCTATCTCTCCCCCTAGAGGAGGGAAATCGCTCCCGGCAACTGCTGGTTGTATAATCGAACGCCTGAGGGCTCTCCGGAGCCGCGGGAGAGAATCATGAAGTGGCTTCGTCTGTTTTCCGTGTTGGCTTTCCTCGCCGCCGCGCAGGAGCCTTTGACCAATGACGCCATCGTCAAGATGGTCAAAGGCGGGCTGGGAGATGATGTCATCCTGGCCATGATCCAGAACCAGCCGGGCAAATATTCTCTGAGGCCGGACGACCTGGTGAAGCTGAAGCAACAGGGCGTGTCCGAGAAGGTGCTTAAGGCCATGGTGAACAAGAGCCCGGCCCAGACGCCCGTTACCGAAAACGACCTCAACCAGTCCCGGCAGAAGCGCGAGGAATCCGCTCGCCGGTCCCTAGAGAAAATGCACGATGCCATCGCCGGACCGTCGGCCGCTCCTGCCAGTCCGGCGGCAGGTCCGGCGCCGGCAGCCTCCCGGGCGGCGAACAACACGTTTTTCGCCGTCTGGCGCGATCCGCAAGAGAATGCTTTCCAAGTCGGCGTGCCCCAGGGATGGCAGGTGCGCGGAGGACTCACGCGCGCCAACAAGATCGAGCCGCACGCCGTCATCCGGGCCGAATCACCCGACGGAAAGATTCATGTCTTTTACGACGACCCCGACGTGCATCCGCGCCAGGTTCCGGACCAGATGACGCGATTTGCGGGAATGCGCGAGGGCCAGACCGTTCAGGGGGCCTGGGGAGGGCCGGTGCTGTTGGCGCGCTATCTGACCGGGAGCCAATTCTCACAGCAGTACATCGCCGCGAGAATGTGCCGTCAGCCGGTCATCACCGGGGCAGACGAGCTTCGAGACGCGACTGCGCAGATGAACGCCGTCGTCCGTCCCTATGCCGCGCAACAAAGGTCTGTGGCCGCGGCCAGCGTGGGAGAAGCCATGTTTCGCTGCGGCAGCTCGACCGGCTACGTGATGGCCAACACTCTGTACGTGAAGGCTGCGTTCGGGCCCAGCGTCACGATGTGGTTCGTCTATCAGCTTGGCGGCTTCGAGGTGTCGGATCCCGAGCAGGAGGGTCTGGCCTACTATGTCTGGAACACAATGCTCGAAACGCTTAAGATGAACCCGCAGTGGGAAGCCCAATTTAACCGGGAAGTGCAGGACGTCACTGGAGCCGTCACACAGATGCAGCACGCCATGGCGCAATCGATCGCCCAGTATGGACAGCGTCAGGCCTCGGCCGCATCAGCGGGCGGGTTCAATCACCCCAACAGCGGCCAGTTGCCGACCGACCTGCGCAAGAAGTGGGCCGGTGAAGATGCGGTTCGCCAGAAGTATAGCGACGCGACGCTGGGCCAGCAGTGGATGCATTCTTCGACTGGGACGAACGTAAGAGTGAGCAATTCGGCCACGAACTGGTGGAAGGATCCGAGCGGTAATGTTGTCGCCGGTCCCGAGAGCGGGGGCCCGCCGCCGGGCAGCCAGGGGCAATACGAAAAGCTGCAACCGGGCTGGCAATAAAAAAATGAGCGTCAAGCACGCTCCTACGATCACACCACTTCGAACATTCTATCGCTCCTCGTTTCAACCGCTTTCGTGCTTTTCGGCGGCACTGATTCCAGGGACCCCGTGTAAGATCCAATCTAGAAAGGCGCTCGCCTGAGCGGTGCCCGTCTGAAAACCTGTCCAACTTCCTCAAGACCCGCCGTTTTCACGCCGCGAATAACGCCGCGGGCCGATGTATCTTAATTGAAGATATGCGAGGAAGGAGATTTGCATCGATGAGTCTTCGGTATTGGATTCTTACTTTGGCTCTGTTATGCCCCGGAATGGCGCAAACGGTTGTGGATTTGCGAACACAATCCAAGAGCGTCGACTTTACGGCTGCGAGCACGACCAAGCCTTTCAAGTCCGGAACGGCCCTGCCGGCCACCTGTTCGGTGGGCGAAGCATTTTTCCAAACCAGCGCGCCAGCGGGTACCAACTGGTACGCGTGCACATCACTGAACTCCTGGACGCTGGAGACGGGACCACCCGGACCACAGGGCGTGGCAGGGCCGGCCGGCCCACAAGGTGCATCAGGGTCTGCAGGTCCTGCGGGTCCGGCCGGCCCAACAGGCCTGCAGGGTGCAAC
>DASQHA010000069.1:0-13649 GCA_035632335.1 Terriglobales bacterium | reverse complement strand
TGTCCGTTGGCGACTTCGAGGACGTCAAAGCCAAATTCCGTTTTCAGATGCGCAGCCGGATCGTCTTCGTAGGTCGCCACGTCGGCGTACTTCTTGCGGAGAGCTGGATAGAGTATCGGCACAGCACGGTTCACTGCGATTGGATGACCGTTGCTATCTGCGGCGTAGTGCGCCAGAGCGCCGAGCGCGAATGCGTATTCGTCGAGGTCCTGGGAATCGCGGATCAGCGCCTGGATGAAGTCGCCGCTGCGAACGTAGTGCACCAAATCGCTGAAGAAATGACTGCCGTGGGGATAATAGCCCAGCGATGTTCTCCCTCTTAACCAGTCGCTTTTCTCAAATTGAGTTTGCGTGGGGTGGAGGCGACCGTGCATCGATGTCGACCTTGAGTTTGAATCCCAGTTGTCTCTCCTGAGTCCGACATGTCGACTACGCGGCCAATGAGTCAGGGGATTACATTGAGAAGAGACGTGCTCAGACTCATCGTTTTCGCCATCCTGTCCGCTGCACTGGCCTACGTCTCACGCGCTTCCCTGAAAGCGCCCCGTTCACATGGCTTCTACCGCTTCTTTGCCTGGGAGTGCATTCTCGCCCTTTTCTTCCTGAACTTCATCAACTTTCAGCAATGGTTCGGCAACCCGTTCTCTATCCGCCAGTTGATTTCTTGGTTCCTATTGATCGGCTGCATCTTTCCGGGCGTCTATGGGGTGCATCTACTGCGCACCCACGGCAGGCCGGATGCCAGACGACGCCATGATGCGCCCTTGCTCTGGGTCGAGAAGACGACCCAACTGGTGACGACGGGCGCGTACAAGCACATCCGCCATCCGCTCTACAGCTCGTTGCTTCTGCTGGCCTGGGGCGTGTTTTTCAAGCACCCATCCTGGGTTGGAAGCAGTGTGGTGCTGGGCGCAACTGCCTTTCTGCTGGCTACGGCGAAGATTGAGGAACTGGAGAACGTTCGCTATTTCGGTGCTACATACCAAGCGTACAGGCAGCACACCAAGATGTTCATCCCATTCGTATTCTGACCGGAGAACTACAACTGCGCCCCCCGGTCGCCGTATTTCTTGACCGCTCGCGCGGGATGGGAACAGAAAACAAGAACGATCGGTGCCTGGCCGACAAATCGTTGATCGAATGTCGCGGCGGCGACGGCACGTGTCTGCGAAGGTCTCTGTGCCAGGCAGATCTCGTAACTCTGAAGATTCCCTGCCGACGGCGCTCCGTTTGCCGCATTCAGGATCGCCTGGAGCTTCTCGTGTTCAAGAGGCGTCGGCGCGAAGGCGCGTATGGAGTGCCGCGATTTCAGTACATCGAAGAATTCCATGCCAAGATTACCTCATAATCAACACATGCCGCATCAACACATGCCGCTGTTGACATCAATGCTCGCACGGGCCGCCGATTCGGTGCTGGTGATTATAGACCTTCAAGAGCGGCTGGCGGCGGCCATGAACCCGGCGGTGCGAGCGAGCGTGATCCGCAACGTTCGAATCCTATTGGGGGCTGCCACCCGTCTTGGGGTTCCGACGTTGGTAACTGAGCAGTATTCGAAGGGACTCGGACCGACCGCGGCTCCAGTTGTGGAGATGCTTCCTGAAGGCACTCCGCGTTTGGAGAAGACGTGCTTCTCATGTGTTGGCGCGGCTGCATTCTCGACCGCGCTCGAGCAAAGCGGCCGTACGCAGGTAATCCTCGCGGGCATGGAGGCGCACGTATGTGTCCTGCAATCGGCGCTGGAATTGCAGGCTGCCCGTCACGACGTATTTGTTGTAGAGGACGCCTGCTGCTCCAGAAACCAGGAGCACCATGCCAACGCCATGCATCGACTGCGCGCTGCGGGCGTCGTGGCGACCAATACCGAGTCCGTTGTGTTCGAATGGCTTCGCGACGCCCGCCATGAGCACTTTAAGGAGGTCTCGGCCCTATTGCGCTAGCGCCAAACTACAGCACACGGGTGGCCGCCTTGCAGATTTTTGCTTCCGAGTGTTCCTAGTGTTGGCCAGGCTCACATTTCCCCCGGTGACGCTTATCGCCTCGCGAAACCCCAGGGGCGCGAGTCCACATCCGCGATATGACTCAGCCAACCGCTCAGTCGTCTCTTGGAGCATGCAAGTGCGAATGCGTAAGAGCGCCCATTTGGCCGGCTGGCGACAACTAGGCGATCGGAGCGCAACTTTCCGAAAACTCGGCTGCACCCTCACGTAGTTGACGGAGCACAACCGACGCAGACCTTCCGCCATTTCCGTGACTGCGCCGCGACTTGTGGGCCTGAACACCAGGCCTACATCGAGATCGATCCCTCCCTGAAATCGGTCTTGTCCAGCCACACGTTGATGAGGACCGGCCTGCCCGCTCGCGCCATTTCGCGCGCGCGCGCAAGCGCCGTTGGTACCTCGGAGGTTTTCCTCACCAGAATCCCTTCCGCTCCCAGGCCCGCTGCCGCCAAGTGGTAGGCGCTGCGCCCAAGCATGGTGGCGACGTCGTCGTGCAGCATTTTCACTTGCTCGCGAGCGATCTGGCTCCAGGCGCCGTCGTTGCCGACAACGGCGATTACCGGGATCCCATGCCGTGCAAAAGTGTCGAATTCGATCAGGCTGTAGCCGCAGGCGCCGTCACCATAGAGAATCCAGATCTCGTTTTCAGGACGGCACAGCGCCGCACCAAGAGCGAAACCAGCGCCCACGCCGAGCGTGCCGAACACGCCCGGATCGAGCCACGAGAGCGGTCCGCGCGGGTGCACAATGTACGACGCAGTTGCAACGAAATCACCGCCGTCACCCACCATCACCGCATTCTCCCCCGCATGCTGGTCGAGCATGCGCAGAAACGCAATCGGATTCACCCATTCGCCCTCGTGCCCGGCTTGTTCGTCGATGGCGGCTTCGCGCTCTGAATCGCGCGTACGGAGCCGGTTGATCCAGGGTGACCAGCCACAGCCTGCCTGTGCCAGCCGCTGGGCCAGAAGATCGAGGAACAGACCCGCATCACCGATCGCCACCACATCCGGCCGCCGGTTCATTCGGGCTTCTTTGGCACTGCGATTCGCAGTGACCAGGGTGGCACTGCGCCGGACGTGGCGGCCATAATCCAGACGGAAATCGCAGGGCACTCCGGCGAGCACGACGCAATCGGCCTCGCGCAGAGCCTGGCGGCGCTGGTGGCGCATATGCAGTTCGTGATCGCGCCCGAGCAGTCCGCGCGCCATGCCCGACAAATACACCGGAATCCCCAGGCGAGCGACAGCCGCTGCAATCTGGGGGGCGTCGGCAGCGCGGACCACCGCCTGGCTGCCGATTACCAGGAGCGGCCGCTCGGCCCGCGAAATCGCTGCCGCCGCGGCACGTACGCTGGCGTCCGAGACCATTGGTGGTGGCATCGGGCGCAAAACTACTGGCACGGTGACCCCGCCGCCGGCGAATAACTTTTCGACATGATGATTGAGGTAGAAGCGCAGAAGACGGTCGGCAACAGCGTTTCCCTTGCCGGCGGCCTCGGCGTACCAGCCGCGTACGCTCGCCTCGTCATAGAGCAGATCGACCGGGCACTCAATGAACACCGGTCCAGGGACGCCTGCGCGGGCAACGGCAAAAGCCTCTTCGACCGCTGGCCCGAGATCGCGCACGCGCCGGATCTTAAGGAACCGCTTGACGTGCGGAGCGATGAGCGAACGCTGGTCAATATCCTGCAGCGCCCCGCGCCCCTGTAGCGCCGTGGGTGCCGCGCCGCCCAGCAGGATCACTGGCGACTGCGCCAGTTGCGCGTTCTTAAGCGCGGTGATGCTGTTGGTGAGGCCGGGCCCTGCGGTCACCGCAGCCACTCCCGGCACACCGGTCAGCCGCGATACGGCATCGGCGGCGAAGACCGCGGTCGCCTCATCGCGCACGTCGATAACGCATAAGCCGCGCGCCTTCGACGCGGTGAGGATGGGCGAGATGTGGCCGCCGCACAGCGTGAAGACGAAGCGCACGCCGTGTGCAGCAAGGGCCGCGGCCACTGTGTTGCCGCCATGCGCGACCATCGGTTCAACCGGCATCTATGCTTTATCCCGGCTCTGCTGTGCTGCCACAAGCTGCTGAACCAGTACCTTGTAGTCGATCTTGCCGATCCGCGTCTTCGGCATCTCTTTGCAGAACGAGATCTGCCGCGGGCAGGACCACTTGATCAGGCGCTCTCGGCAGTATTCGATCAGCATGCGCTCAGTTTCGGCATTGGCCTGCACCGGGTCTTTAAGCACGACGAAGGCCTGCACTCTCTCCACCTGCGACGGATCGGGCAGGCCCGCAACACACGCCTCCGCAACCAGGGGATGCTGGTAGAGCACCTCTTCGACCTGCGCCGGGTAGACGTTGAAGCCCGACTACTTGATCATGCGTTTCAAGCGCACCGTGAAGTAGAAAAAGCCATCGGCATCCATTTTGCCTAGGTCGCCGGTATGCAGCCATGTGCGGCCGTCAGCGTGAACTCTCAACGTTTCGCGCGTGGCTTCGGGATCGTCGAGGTAACCGATCATCACCGCCGGTCCGGAAACACAGATATCGCCCTCCTCGCCCGGTGGCAACTCCTCCGTGGTTCCGCAACGGCAGATTTTGGCCAGCATGTCTGGAAAGGGGATGCCGATCGAGCCCTCACGATATTCTTGGAGCGGCATCGCCATGATTCCCGTTACCGCTTCGGTGAGGCCGTAGCCTTCGAGCAGTTTCACCCGCCCGCCACCCTCCGCCACGAGCTTCTCGAAGCGCTCCTTCACCGGCCTCGGTAGCGTATCTCCGCCTGAAAAGGCTCCGCACAAGCACGACAAATCGACTTTGGCCAGCGACTCGTCACGCGCTAGCGCATCGTAGAGCGTCGGCACGCCGAAAAGAAAGCTGGGACGCTTGCTGCGCAACAGTTTCGCCACCAGCTTGGGGCTGAACGTCGGCACCAGGATCGATTTCCCGCCCACCATGAAGGCCGCGTTCACGCATACCCCCAAACCAAAGCCGTGGAAAATCGGCAGAATCGCAAGTATCGAATTGCTTTCGCCGACCCCGCCCCAGGCGGCCGCCTGCATGCCCTGGCTGATGAAATTGCGGTTCGAGAGCACAATGCCCTTGGGCAGCCCGGTAGTCCCGCCCGAGAACAGAATAGCCGCCGGGTCGTTGGTAGTCGCCGGCGCCCGCGATACCGCCGTGTGCCTGCCGGCCATAAGGTCGGTCCACCAGCGCACGCGCGCATCCTCGGGCACCGCAGGTATCTTTCGCCCCTTAGTAAGCCAGAACCCGAATTTCTTCAGTGGCGCGAGGTAGTCTGGAATCCGCGCCAGGACCAGGGTTTCGAGCGGCGTTTTCGGCCTAACCGTGGCGAAGCGCTCATAGAACGCATCCAAAGTCACAGCGATGCGCGCGCCGCTATCGTCCAGGTACTGTTCGATCTCTGGCGTCGTGGATAGGGGATGGATCAGTGCCGGGAGAGCGCCGAGCTTGTTCGCTGCATAAAAGGCAATCACCCCCTGCGCCGAAGTCGGCATCGAAATCAAGATGCGCTCGCCCGCCCGAAGGCCCGTGGCGGCAAGCGCATTGGCGCACGTGTCGATGTCCGCGAGAAAAGCGCGATAGCTCGAGGTCCTGTCGAGGAAGTCCCAGGCGATGGCATCCGGGACACGTGCGGCAGTCGCAGCCACTGCGTCATACAAGGTGATTTCCGGGTAACTGAGACCGTGTGGGACCTTGCCGTAAAAGCGTAGCCAGGGGCGCGATTCGGTCATCGTGGTGCGGGTCCTATCCCGGCCCCTGGGCTCCTCGTGCAGGATCGCCATGAAGGCGGTTTGTCCTATGAATGACGCGCGCTCTGTCGACCATGCTCGTCCCGACCATGCCGGGCGGGTCAGTAATTCCGCAGTGCCAAATCACTGTGCCGATCACGAAGAGGACCTCCGTTGGCAATGCGCTTACTTGTGATGGCGCACTTATCGATCGCCATTATAACTACTTGACGCGACCTTCGGTTCTGAAGGTTGGATTTAAGGGCTGTGGCGGGTACTCGCCAACCGGTAGTCCCATGTACTTGAAGTTTCTGTGAGGCAGCAGAAAACCAACCGGACATATAACGCCCGACGGGTAGATGTACGCAGTGCCGAGCCGCGTGTAGAAAAGCTAGCGCCGATTCATGGAGACGCCAAGATCGGCGGGAAGGGCGTGTTCATCGCCGTACTCCCGAACAAGCAAGGTGTGGAAGTCTTTCTAGAATCGGCGGCGACGGTGCCGGTTGGCTCCCAGCCCGGCAACGAACAGATGCGCTTGCTTCACCGGACCCATGGATCGGGATCGTCGTGCCCGCCCAATCCACGAAAAGCTTCTCACCGGCTCTGTGCTCCTGCCGCAGCACGACATCCTGCTTGCGGCGCCAGCGCTGGTACACTCCAGATCTGCCGACGATCGCTCCCCAGAGGTTGGTACCACCATCCAGTGGTCGTGTCGCTGGGGACGGATCGACGCCCGTCGCCCGAGGGCGCCCGCGAGCATGACGATCAGCGCCACAGCCGGGTAGTCCGCAGGGACCTGCAGCCTTTCTGCCAGATCCAGGACCCACGGACGCAGAACTTCTGTGAGCAGTTCCGGATCGAAGGGACAAACTTCCGTCAGCGCGGCGGACAGCGGCCGAGGTGCAGGCCAGGCTTCCGCTTCCCCACGCTCTTGCCTGGCGCTTTCCGCTCGCTGGTGATCAGTGGCGAGCATTCCTTTTTTCACCTTTTCACTCTCGACACCATCACGACATAAAAGACCTAGTGTCGGTCCCAGCCGCCCAGCCAGCACACGCGCCAGCCGTCGATTCGGTGGCCCAGTTCCACAGGCTGGCGCAGGCGAAGGAATTTGGTCTCGACGGGCACGGGTCTCCTCGGTCAACAGACATCCATGCCCCTGCAGGGGCGAGCGTGTCAACCGCGTCCACGCTGATCGACGCCTCGGATACCCGAGGTAACCGAGCCAGCACGAAAATCGCGGCGGACGAGCCGGCCGATTCGAAGCTTTACCGGCCGCGTTCCGCACCCACCAGGGTCACGGCGATCACGCAGTTCTCCGAGGAACGGTTGCGCCAGGCGTGACGGGTCCCGTTCTGAACCACGCAATCTCCCGCCTTGAGCAGAACCTCGGCGCCGTCGTCGAGCTCCAGATACACTTCGCCCGAGAGAATCACATCGAAGTCCACGGTATCGGTAGTGTGCATGCCCGGATTGTCAAGTTCCAGGGCTTCGACCATTCCCGGTAACTTCTGCTGCAGCTCGGCCAAGGCGGGACCCAGGTTATTTAGCCCTGTTTCCCGCGTCTCGGGCGGTACGGTGAACAGACCGAATCGGAAGCCACCCTTGGGAGGAAAGTATCGCGGATGAGGCGGAGCCGTGCCGTCGCTCGGAAGCTTCGGGACCGACTCGCTCCCCCACAATCGGTGAAACTCGAACCCCGGCAGCAGCGACAGGGTGATGGGCTCGACGGGCGCGTCACGCACGAAAACGGATTTGCCGGATTCCTTCTGCCCCGTCACCACGCAACGAACGTTCATAAAGCCTCCGGAATGGCAGGATATCAGACGTTGCTGCCAGCAATGCAAGCCGGCATTTTGGACCATCGGGGCATCTTGCGCTTATCGGCCGTGCTCGCTTGCCGATCTCCTCAGCTAACTTTCTCAACTTCGGGGTTGCGCGTGATCCAGGAGCAAACCGGCCGCTTGGAGCCACTTGCCGCTGGGAGTCGGTGAGCCGGGAGGCGGCACGAGTGACGCTCGTCCAGGAGGGCGCTCCGGCGGCAGCCACGGTCGAGTTCAGGCCCAGTTCGCGCCCTCGAGCAATGTGCGCGCGGGCAGCAGTAGCATCGGGTCGGTGAACACGGCTTTGGTCTTATGCGCGGACACGATTGTAGTTTAAAGGCTACTTTTTCGACCGAGGGTGGGGGAGGATCGAAAGGCCCGTCGAGGCGAGCCACCGGCATGTGAGTGAAACGGGGAAGGGGCACCTGAAAGCCAACCGTCCCTCGCAGTTAACGCCATGCAAATCCGGCCGATAACAGGCTACACACCCACACACCCAAGCATGGCATTCGGTCCCAACGCAGCTTAGAATATACGCGGGCGACCTTTGAAAGGAGGCTACATGACGTTCGAGAACTGGATCAAGTTATTCGCGACCTATGGCCCCTTCGCGCTCATTCTTTTCACTGCCATGGTCCTGGAGCCCAAGGCGCGCACCTATATGAAAGACTCCCGAGCCGGACACGTCGCCGCCCGGACCGCGGTCTACGTTCTGACCTGGGTAGCTGTCTTCGTCATGTGCGGCTATCGCCGGTCCGCTCAATGCGTGGACGTGGGGACAACCTCAGTCGATTACGTCAGATTCTTTCCCGAACCAGCTTCCCGCCCGGGCCGACTTATGGAGACTGCAGCACGTGAACCTTTTATGGCAGTTTCGCAACTCCATGCTGCATGCGTTCGCCGATCCGGGCGGTTTCGATATTGGCAACCGTGTCGAACCCTACTACGTCGGCGATATCGCGACTCACACCTGGCGCCTGAAAAGAACCTGCAGCCCCACCGCGCCAGCGGTGATGTGGCGACGCTGGCAGAAGCGGAAATCTTCGGTCCAAAGCCGAGAAGGGTTTTGATTCCAGTGATACGATTCACCCTCATCCCCAGTAAATCACCACGAGGTCCGGGTAGCTGGAGAGATCCACTGTTCGTCGGTCAACACGTATGCTCATGCTGAAGAGATTCCCCGTGCGTGCTCGTAGTCGCAGATTCAAGACAGGGCTGCCGCTGAACAAAGTAATCCTGGAAGCACTTGGCCGATCTCGCGGGGTTTTGTCGAACGCTCCCGGTTTTGGCGCATGGCAGAAACCGCCAGAAATCAAACGGTTATGGCGTGCTTCGGTACCAAACTGTGCACTTTTCGGTACCTTATCGACGAAAAACCCGCCCGAATCGCGCTCCTTTCGCCGGCTCAAAGCTCCTCGTTGAACCGGCCACCCGCTGCGAAAATCAAAATTGCCACCGAGATCCTCAACCAGGTCCCACAACCTTAACCACTGCACAGTGGCCGTCTTCGGGAGATAAACAGCCCCAAGTCGAATCGATCCTGCAAGACGTGCGGTACGCTACCCATTTGTGCGCCCGACATGTTGCATCCGGGCCGCAATTGCGAGCGGCGAAATCGGCTAAGCAAATCTGTTACTTTGAAACCGGAGAAGCATGGAGCCGTTCCGGTTTCACGTGTTCGTCTGCGACCAGCAGAAGCCCGAAGGCGTACCTTGCTGCGCGGCGCGGGGCTCAGGCCAGGTCCTGGAGGCGCTGCGGCGCGAAGTCAACGCGCTCGGGCTGGGAAACGAAGTCCAGGTGACGGCGTGCGGCTCACTGGGCTTGTGCGAGCACGGGCCGAACGGGGCATCATGGCGGTCGGTTTAACCTCAAAGGTGAAGACGAGCAGCAAAACCATTAACAAAAGCTGGCTCCAGTTGAGTGCGAGCCTCCGCGGAAATGGCTTGGCCAAAAAGTACTCCGGCGACGAGCCACCGCTGCGATCGGAGCTGTTCAGCGCCGATCAGATGAAGCTGCATGGCAAGACCCTGGCGGCTTCGCATCAGTTGAGTCGGGGACCCGCTCGCGATCGGCTTCTAACACGGCTGGCACAGAACGAAGGCGTTTTGATTGGCGTCCGCAGCCTGCTGACGGACGCGGTTCAGGCGAACCGCAGGATTACGCCCGCCGGGGAGTGGCTCCTCGATAACTTCTATCTGATCGAAGAGCAGATTCGGACGGCCAAGAGACACCTGCCAAAGGGATACAGCCAGGAACTACCTCCCCTGTTAAATGGAGCTTCGGCTGGACTTCCGCGCGTGTATGACATCGCGCTGGAGACGATTTCACATGGTGACGGACGGGTGGATCCCGAGAGCCTCACCAGTTTCGTAGCAGCTTACCAAACGGTCACGGCTCTGAAGTTAGGCGAATTGTGGGCCATCCCGATCATGCTGCGTCTGGCACTGATCGAGAATCTCCGGCGCGTTGGAATACGGGTGGCCGCCGACAGGATCGACCGGAGCCACGCAGACTCTTGGGCGGACCAGATGACGGAGGTCGCCGAGAAGGACCCGAAAAGCCTGATTCTAGTGATCGCGGACATGGCGCGCTCGAGCCCGCCCATGGTGAGCTCCTTTGTCGCGGAATTTGCGCGCCGGTTGCAGGGCCAGGGTCCCGCATTGGCCTTGCCGCTCACCTGGATTGAGCAGCGACTCTCCGAGTCCGGCCTGACGATTGAGCAGTTGGTGCAGTCGGAGAACCAACAACAGGCCGCCGACCAGGTTTCCATCAGCAACACCATCGGCAGCCTCCGATTTCTCGGAGCAATGGACTGGCGCGAGTTCGTCGAGACGATGAGCGTGGTCGAGCAGACGCTGCGCGAGGACCCCGCCGGAGCTTACGGCAGAATGGATTTTGCCACACGCGACCGCTATCGTCACGTAGTGGAGAAGGTAGCTAAGAGCAGCCGGCTGCCAGAAGCCGACGTGGCGCGCAAAGCGATCCAACTGGCGCACGAGGGTCTGGCCCAGAAAGGCGTCGAAGATCGAGCGGCGCATGTTGGCTTCTACCTGATCGACAAGGGACTTCCGCAGCTCGGGCGAACGGCTCACCGCCCATCTGTATCCGAGACTTTCCAGGGGGTGATCCGCCGCTTTCCTTTGTCTGTCTATCTGGGCGCGATCCTGCTGATTACGGTGCTTTTCACTGCGAGTTTACTGGCGAAGGCGCACGCAGGTGGGTTTCATGGCTGGACACTCGCACTGACTGGTGTCGTCTCGCTTCTGTGCGCAAGTCAGCTAGCGGTCGCCCTAGTGAACTGGTTGGCAACATTGCTGGCGACGCCCCATGCGCTGCCGCGCATGGACCTCTCCGCGGGAATTCCGCTGGAATTGCGTACTCTGGCTGTGGTCCCAACTATGCTCGCCAGCGCTCAAGACGTCGAGGACCTGATCGAGGCGTTGGAAGTCCGGTTCCTCGCGAATCGGGACGCGAACTTGCACTTCGGCCTGTTGACTGATTTTCGAGACGCGCGCGAGGAAACGCTGCCGGAGGACGAACCGCTGTTGTGCCTGGCCCGAAAGAGAATCGAAGAGCTCAACGAAAAGTACGGTGGCCCGAAGAGTGGCACCTTTTTTCTCTTCCATCGCCCGCGCCGCTGGAATCCTCGAGAGCAGCTTTGGATGGGTTACGAGCGTAAGCGAGGAAAGCTTGCGGCATTGAACTCGCTTCTGCGCGGGGGAACATTTGGGCAGACAGGGGATCGCTTCTCGCTCGTCGTCGGTGAGATAGCAGTTTTATCGAGTGTGAAGTATGTCATCACCCTCGACACGGATACCCAACTTCCCCGCGATTCGGCCCGGCACTTTGTGGGAGCCATGGCGCACCCGCTGAATCGGCCGCGGTACGACGAAGACAAGCAGCGCGTCTCTGAGGGATACGGCATCCTTCAGCCACGCGTAGCGGTGAGCCTGCCTGGCACGAACCGGTCGCGGTATGCGCGGCTGTGGGGGAGTGAACCAGGCATCGACCCGTATACGCGCGCCGTTTCGGATGTTTACCAGGACGTGTTCGGCGAGGGCTCGTTCATTGGCAAAGGGATTTATGATGTCGATGCGTTCGAGCGGTCACTCAATGGGCGCTTTCCCGAGAACCGAATCCTCAGCCACGATCTTCTGGAAGGGTGCTACGCGCGCGCCGGCCTGCTGAGCGATGTGCAGTTGTACGAGGAATATCCCTCTCACTACAGAGCCGACGTAAGCCGCCGGCGCCGCTGGATTCGCGGGGACTGGCAGATTGCGCGGTGGCTGCAACCGCGTGTTCCCGGCCCGAGCGGCCGCCGTCAGAACAATCCACTCTCTGGCCTCTCCCGCTGGAAGATTTTCGACAACCTTCGGCGTAGCCTCGCGCCTTCCGCAATGACGCTGCTATTGCTGCTAGGCTGGACGGCTTTGTCACCGGCCTGGTTCTGGACCTTATCGGTAATCGCAATCATTCTGATCCCACCTTTGATGGCCTCGATTCTGGATGTGTTTCAGAAGGCGGATGATGTGCCGCTGAGCCAGCACCTCTTGGCCTGGATGCGTTCGACTGAGCGCCACTTTGCCCAGGCGATATTCACCCTGGTGTGCCTCCCGTACGAGGCGTTCTTCAGTCTGGATGCGGTTGTGCGCACTGCCGGACGGATGCTCTTCACGCACAAACGACTTCTGGAATGGAATCCGTCGGGCGACCCGGATCGCAGTGGCCGCAACGACCTGTTCGCCTTCTGCCAATCCATGTGGATCGGCCCCGCCATTGCCAATCTCGCGGTGATTTTTCTGGCGCTTTCGAGACCAACCTCGTTAGCCGTGGCTGGGCCCGTACTAGGTCTCTGGTTTGCCTCCCCCGCGATTGCGTGGTGGATCAGCCTGCCGCTCGCTCGCCGGCGCGCCAGGCTGGCGGCCGATCAGACTGTTTTCCTCCGGAATCTTGCGCGCAGAACCTGGGCGTTCTTTGAGACCTTCGTGGGTCCGGAAGATCATTGGCTGCCCCCAGATAACTATCAGGAGCATCCCGCAGGCGCAATCGCGCATCGCACGTCGCCCACCAACATGGGACTCGCACTGCTCGCCAATTTGTCCGCCTGCGACTTCGGTTATATTTCCGCAGCACAACTTATCGAGCGCACGGCGAATGCGCTGCACACGATGAAAGCATTGGAACGGCACCGGGGCCACTTCTACAACTGGTACGACACCCGGTCTCTGAAACCGCTGACGCCTCTATACATCTCGACCGTGGACAGCGGGAACCTTGCGGGCCATCTGCTGACATTGCGCGCGGGCCTTGTGGCTCTTCCCGATCAGAAGATCCTGGGATCGCGATTGTTCGACGGGCTCGAGGACACGCTGAAGATTCTGGCGGAAACTGCGGGAGATTCCTGTCCGTCTCAAGTCGCGCAACTCCACATGAATCTGGAGTCCCGGCCGACCACACTCGCGGCTATCCGGCTCTGTCTTGACAGGCTGGCGGCGTCCGCCATCGAGTTGGTGGATCACCTCGATCCTCACTCCGAGAGTCAAACGAAGTGTTGGGCAGATGCGTTCGCTCGTCAATGTCAGGGCGCCTTGGATGAGCTGACGCTCGGCGACGCTGGCGGCATCGACCAGGTCCCCACGCTGCGCGAATTGGCGAGGCTTGAACTGGAGCTTCCGGTCGCAAGCCAGCGTGCCAGGACAAGGATTGCGGCTATCGAAAGTCTTGCACTCGAATGTGGTGAACTCGCTGCGATGGAGTATGACTTCCTGTTCGACAAGGCGCGCAACCTACTGGCTATCGGATACAACGTGAGTGAGCGCCGGCGGGATGCGAGTTACTACGATCTGCTCGCTTCCGAAGCAAGATTGTGCAGCTTCGTGGCGATTGCGCAGGGGCAGCTTCCGCAGGAGAGCTGGTTTGCGTTGGGGCGTCTGCTCACGACAGCCGGTGGAGAACCGATTCTTCTTTCCTGGAGCGGTTCGATGTTCGAGTACCTCATGCCGCTCCTGGTCATGCCCACGTACGAAAACACGCTGCTCGACCAGACCTGCAAGGCGGCGGTGGAGCGGCAGATCGAGTATGGA
>DASQHA010000068.1:0-29765 GCA_035632335.1 Terriglobales bacterium | reverse complement strand
GGCCGAGGGATTGATCGGCATCGCGGATTCGCTCAAGGCTTCCGCCGCCCAGGCTGTGAGCGAGCTCCAGCGCGAGGGCCTGCGCCTGGTGATGCTGACCGGCGACAGTCGTGCCACGGCCGCGGCGGTTGCGCAGAAGCTGGGCATCAAGGAATTCGAGGCGGAAGTCTTTCCTGGAAAAAAATCCGAAGTGGTGCAGCGCTTGCAAAAGGAAGGCCGGACGGTTGCCATGGCGGGCGACGGGATCAACGACGCTCCGGCGCTGGCGCAGGCCGATGTCGGCATCGCCATGGGCACAGGCACCGACATCGCTATCGAGAGCGGCGGCATCACGCTGGTGAAAGGCGACCTGGACGGCATCGTGAGGGCACGCAAACTCAGCCAGGCGACCATGCGCAACATCCGGCAGAATCTGTTTTTTGCGTTTATCTACAACTCGGTAGGGGTGCCGATCGCCGCTGGTGTGCTCTACCCGTTCTTCGGATTGCTGCTGAGCCCGATCCTGGCGGCCGCCGCCATGAGCCTGAGTTCGGTTTCCGTGATCACGAATTCGCTGCGCTTGCGGACGGTGAAGCTGTAAAAAGCGCTTATCGGCTTCGAACTCTTCGAGCTACCTCGGTGAAAACCTTCAATTTCCGGACGGGCGGCCGAGCGTTGGGTCGCAGGTGGCACAATAGAACTCTGTGAGCGCTGAGATCTCTTCTACTTCGGTCAGCAATCCGGGTATCTCGCGCGCCTGGCGCTCGCTCCGCCATCGCAATTTCCGTCTGTATTTCAGCGGCCAGAGCATTTCCCTGATCGGCACCTGGATGACCCGCCTGGCGACCAGTTGGCTGGTGTATCGCCTGACCGGTTCCGCCTTCTTGCTCGGAGTCGTGGGCTTCGCGGGCCAGATTCCCACTTTTCTCTTCGCCCCGTTTGCCGGAGTCTGGATCGACCGCCTTGATCGGCGCCAGGTTCTGCTGGTGACGCAGGCTCTGGCCATGATCCAGTCGCTCGCCCTGGCCGTTCTGACCCTGGCCCGGCACATCAACATTCAGGAAATCGTCTGGCTCAGCGCCTTTCAGGGCCTGATCAACGCCTTCGACATGCCGGCCCGGCAGGCCTTCCTGGTGCAGATGGTGGACGACAAACAGGACCTGGGGAATGCGATCGCGCTGAATTCATCGATGGTGAACCTGGCGCGACTCGTGGGTCCATCCCTGGCCGGAGTGGTGATTGCCGCGTCGGGGGAAGGCTCTTGTTTCCTGATCGACGGGATAAGTTACATCGCCGTCATTGCGTCGCTCGCCGCTATGCGCCTGCCGCCCGGAATCGTGAAACCCACGGTCGACTCCATGCTGGCGCAGCTGAAAGAAGGCTGGGCCTACGTTTCCGGTTTCGCGCCGGTCCGGACCATCCTGCTGCTTTTCGCCATGGTCAGTCTGATGGGCTGGCCCTTTACCGTGCTGATGCCGATTTTTGCCGGAAAGATCCTGCGGGGTGGCGCGCACACGCTGGGGTTCCTGATGGGAGCGATCGGAATCGGCGCCCTGGCTTCCGCGATCTCGCTTGCCCTGCGGAAGAGCGTGCTGGGACTGGGCCGAATGATTCCCATTGCCACGGCCTGCCTCGGTGTAGGCCTGGTCCTGTTTGGCCTGTCGCGGATCCTATGGGTTTCGCTGGTCCTGATGTTGGTATGCGGTTTTGGCATGATGCAGCAGATGGCCGCCAGCAACACCATCATCCAGACCATCGTGGAAGACAGCAAACGCGGCCGGGTGATGAGTTTCTATGCCATGGCTTTCGTCGGCATGGCTCCTTTCGGGAGCCTGCTCGCCGGCGTTTTGGCGAATGCCATCGGCGCGCCCCGTACCGTGATGTTGAGCGGAGTCTGCTGTGTTACGGGGGCGGCCTGGTTCGCTACGCAAATGCGCGCCATCCGAAAGTTAATTCGACCCATCTACGTCGATCTCGGCATCCTGCCGGCGGCAAATGCCGTGATGCAGGACAGCGTAGGCAGTTGAATCTGCTCGCAATCGAGAGCGCCCGCGATCCCCGAAGCCCATGCGACTTGCACCATTCTGGCAATTGACACTGCGCCCTGTGTATTCAACAATTGCTTGAACATTCCAATCTAATCAGCGGAGGAGACATTATGGCGGACGACGGCGAGGTTCCTGTCGCGTCGGAAGGCAGTGCGGGCAAATGGATCCTGTTGGCGCTCGCAGTGATTTACGTGGCAGGATCGCTCTATTTCATTTTCGATCTGCGCGGGCGTCTGGACAAGATGAGCAAGGACCAGACCGCCAGCAGCGCGCAGATTGCCGACTTGAGCAAGCGCATGCAATCTGCCGAAGCCGATGATGAAACCCTGGCCACCCAGTTGGGCATGACCAAGAAAGAGATGGCCGCCCGGTCCGCGGAGTTGATGCGGCAGCAGAAGGCTTCGGAAGCGCGCCTGTCGGAACAGCAAAAGCAGCAGATCAGCGCGGTGAGCGGGGAAGTGGCGGGAGTCAAATCCGATGTCGGCGGAGTCAAAACCGATGTGGCCTCGACCAAGGCCGATCTGGAAGCGACCAAGGCGAAGTTGCAGAGCACCATTGGCGATCTGGGAGTGCAGAGCGGCCTGATTGCTAACACCCGCGGAGACCTGGAAATCCTCAAGCACAAGGGCGATCGCAACTATTACGAGTTCACCCTGATCAAGGGCGCTAAGCCTCAGCCCGTGTCCACGGTTGCGCTGCAATTGAAAAAGACGGACGCCAAAAAAGGCAAGTTCACCTTAAACGTGACCTCGGACGACAAGACCATCGAGAAGAAAGACCGCAACGTCAGCGAGCCCATCCAGTTCTACAGCGGACGCGACCGCATGCTCTATGAACTTGTGGTCTGGACGGTGGACAAGAACAAAGCCACTGGATACTTAAGCACGCCGAAAGGCGCCCCCACGCCGATCACGGCGACGCAATAAGAGAGCATGTATCCGGGCAGTCATGTTCTGATCAGCATCGCGCTGCGGACGACCGTGATTTACGCGGTGGTTCTGCTGGGCATGCGGGTCAGCGGCAAGCGCGAGGTGGGGCAGATGACGCCCTTCGATCTGACTTTGCTCCTGCTGCTGAGCAACGCCGTACAGAACGCCATGACCGGTTCGGATACGTCGGTCCTGGGCGGAGTTGTCGCCGCCTCCACCCTGCTGCTGCTCAATTACCTGATCGCGGAGCTTTCCGGCGGGAACCGGCGCTTCCGTAAATTGGTGCAGGGCCAGGCCAGTCTGCTGGTGCACGATGGCAAGATCATCGCCGCCCACATGGCCCGCGAGCATGTCAGCATGGACGAGCTGCAACAGTCCCTGCGGGAGC
The DNA here is from genome assembly GCA_035632335.1 of Terriglobales bacterium. Taxonomy (GTDB): domain Bacteria; phylum Acidobacteriota; class Terriglobia; order Terriglobales; family Acidobacteriaceae; genus JAIQFF01. The sequence continues at coordinate 26,421 of DASQHA010000068.1, read as the reverse complement.
ACGGAATCGCGGGCCTGCCTGAGGTCGCGCTGGCGGTGCTGGAAGTGGACGGTTCGATCAGCTGCCTGAAGTACGACGACATCAAACCCACCGCATCAACCCACCTGGTGCGCAGAAAGTATCTGCAGAAGCACCAGTAACGACCCCATTATTTAGCCAAGACCACCGGCAGCGGCTGATCGTATGGCTGGATGGCCACGCTGAACGCTTTGCGCTTGTCAAAGTCGTCCTTGGTTATCGGAAAGCTCACCACTACCGTGCCCTGGGCCTGTCCGCCGGGAGGGATCTTGGTCTCCGGCGGTATGGCGGGCAAGGCATGCTCTTTGAGCACGGGAAAGGCCTGAAAGTAACGGTCGAAGTCAACGGCGGAGGCGGCTTCATCGCTGAATTCGCCTCCGTCGGCTGTGACCTTCGCCTTGATATCGTGGATCCAAAGAGATTTCTCGCCCGAGTTGTGCAGAGTGACATTTACGGCGACCATGACGGCATGCTGGTCGGGTATTTCCGCCACCGCGATATTGTCGATTGAGCCGTTGCCCTGAGGCTTGGCTCGGGTGACGAAGGCAAATATCCCGAGAAGGACGGCGGCGATCCCCAGAACAATGGCGACAATCTTCGCCGGCGGAAGATTTCGTTTCGCGGTGCCGAACTCCTCGCCGATGTTGATGCCCGGACCCGGGCCCAGGTCGATCATCGGAGTCGAGTCCGGCTCCGGAGTCGGCTCGGGAAGGGGAGATGATTGTGAAGGGGTGTCTTCGGGCATGGCAAGCCTCGGCTGCCGTAATTCTATACGCTTCCGCCTTACATTGAAGCGCCGGGCCAGCAGTAATCAGCAAGAACCGTGTGTGGAGACGGGGCTTCGCCCCGTCCAGGCCGAGCAGGGCTCGGCTGGGCCCCGCAGAACCATCCGCCTCGCTCTTCAGAAGACCCGATCAAAGATTCCGCTGCCGTTTGATTCAGGCCTTCGCCTGGTTGCCGCACCTGTTCTCCGGGCATTCCTCACGACCAGGTTCGCCTTGCATTCGGCTGAAGTCAAAAGCGGCGGACAAGAGTTCCGCCCCACACTTTTCGAGGCTCCGGGTTGCCGCTTGGTGCTGCCGCCTCGTATGCTGATCAGTTCTTTTAGTCGAACTCGGAGGGCAAGGATGGATTCAAGAAGAGTGTGGCGTTACACCGCAAGCGTGGGAGTTCTGCTTTGTTCCCTGGCGAGCAGCGCTCTCGGTCAACGGGCGCCTGAGGCGACCTCTGCGGTGCGCGCTGGACGGCTGATCGATGTACGGACCGGGCGGGTGACCACCAACGCTTACATCCTGATTGCGAAGGACCGCATTCTACGAATTGCGGATTCGGCCCCGGCCGGTGTTCCCACTATCGATCTTTCGCGATACACGGTGGTTCCCGGTTTGATTGATGCGCACGCCCATGTGCTGGGCAATCCCAAGGACCAGTCTTCCGCGTCCGGTTTGCGAATGTCTTCGGCGCAGAAGACCTTGTGGGGCGTGCACAACCTGCAAACCTGGATGGACCACGGCTTCACCGCCTTGCGGGATGCCGGCGAGAGCGACCTGGGGTACGGTCAACTGGCATTGCGCAACAGCATCGAGAGTGGACTGATTCGCGGACCGCGCATGGTGTCCGCGGGCAACTTTGTTTCTGTCACCGGCGGGCATGGAGACGCGGACGTGCTGGCGCCCGACCAGCAGTTGGCGCCGCGTCCCAACATCGCCGACACGGTGGACGATGTGGAGCGGGCCGTCCGGCGCGATATCAAATACGGCGCGGACTGGATCAAGCTGATGGCGAGCGGGGGCGTGCTGGATCCGATCAGCGACTACCGGGTCGAGGAGTTGAGCGAAGAGCAGATGGCCAAGGCGGTCGAGGTTGCGCACCGCGCGGGGAAAAAGGTGATGGCCCATGCCGAAGGCGCCGCAGGCATCAAGGCCGCGGTGCGCGCCGGCGTGGATTCGATCGAACACGGTACTGTGATGGATGAGGAAGGGGCGCAGTTGATGGAGCAGCACGGCACCTGGCTGGTGCCGACGCTCTTCTGCTTTCAGCACGATTTGCAAACCGGCCTTTCGCAGGGGCGAGATCCGGCCAGCTTCGCCAAGGGAGTGGCCATCGTGAAGGAGCAGGGACCGGCGTTCAAGCGGGCGCTGGCCCACCATCTGAAAATTGCCTACGGCGTGGACGACGACCCCGACTTTGTGTCCAAAGAATTCGGCGCGCTGGTGGGCGGAGGCATGACGCCGATCGATGCGCTGCGGGCGGCGACCGTGAACGGGGCCGAGTTGTTAGGACGCTCGAGTGAAATAGGAACTCTCGAGCCGGGAAAATTCGCCGATATTGTCGCGGTAGAAGGCGACCCAATGGCGGACATCACGGTGATGGAGAAAGTGGTGTTCGTGATGAAAGGCGGCGAAGTCTACAAGAGAGTCAAATGAAATGTGGGTGCGAGCGCCCCGCTCGTGCAGGCAATGCCGAGAAGATGCGCCACGGATTCGCGCGGATTTCCACGGATCCAAATCATCACGAAAATCCGTGGCCTGTTTTTGTGTGATTTCTGCTGCGGGACGGGAGGGGACGCCCGTCCTCCATCAATTAATGGGCGACCGGCAGCGGGTTGCGTTCGGCGAACTGCCACTGGTGCCAGTACGGGTAGATCGGCTGTTGTTCGCTGGCCCGATCGAGCACCGCGACCTGCGAGGCCGAAAGCGACCATCCCGCCGCGGCAAGATTTTGCCGCAACTGTTCTTCATTGCGGGCGCCCATGATGATGGTCGAAATTGTGGGCCGCTGCAGCAGCCAGTTGAGCGCGACCTGGGCCACGGTCTTTTCCGTTTCTTTGGCCACCTGCTCCAGGGCGTCCACAACTTTGTAAAGGTGTTCGTCTGCCACCGGCGGTCCGTACTCCGCGGTCTGCTTAAGGCGGGTGCCGGCGGGCAGCGGCTGGCCGCGCCGAATCTTTCCCGTCAGACGTCCCCAGCCCAGCGGACTCCAGACCAGGGCGCCAACGCCCTGGTCGAGTCCGAGAGGCATCAGTTCCCACTCGTATTCTCTTCCGATCAGCGAATAGTAAACCTGATGCCCTACGTAGCGCGGCCAGCCATAACGGTCAGAGACGGCAAGCGATTTCATCAAGTGCCAGCCGGAAAAATTTGAGCAGGCGATGTAGCGCACCTTCCCGCTCTCGACCAGTTGGTGGAGCGTGCTCAGAACTTCTTCGACGGGCGTGAGCGCGTCGAATCCATGAAGGTGATAGATGTCGATGTAGTCGATGCCGAGGCGCCGCAGGCTGGCTTCGCAAGCCTGGATCAAATGATGCCGCGATGATCCCAGATCGTTCGGCCCCTTGCCCATGCGGAACGTGCCCTTGGTCGATATCAAGACGTTCTGACGCCGTCCTGCAATGGCCTTGCCCAGGATTTCCTCGGAGAGGCCGGCGGAATAGACGTCGGCGGTGTCGAACAGATTGACGCCCGCCTCCAGGCAGACGGAGACCAGACGAGTGGCTTCAGCGACGTCACTTGCGCCCCAGGCCTTGAAGAATTCGGTGCCTCCACCGAAGGTGCCGGTGCCAAAGCTGAGCGCGGGTACTTTAAGGCCGGAACGGCCAAGTTGTCGGAATTCCATACGCTATAGATGCGACGCGGTGATACGCGATGCGCATTTTATCTTCAAAATCCGGGCACGCAGCCGACTCATCATGGGTGTTCGCGGGCGCCCCCCCCGCGCATTCGAAAACCTCGCGGGCGAGTCGCCCGCGGCCACTCCGGCTGGGCCCTCACCACCCATGCTTCATGGCTTTGGCAAACTTCTGTACCGGAAGCGTGTTCAAAACGTCCTCCCTGGTCAGCCAGGCGCGGCGGGCCTGCAATATCCCAAAGCGAATCTTGTCCATGTGCGAGGTGTGGTGAGAGTCGGTATTGATCACGATTTTTACCCCGTGCTCCTTGGCCAGGCGCAGATGGCGGTCGTTGAGGTCGAGGCGATCAGGGTAAGAGTTCAGTTCCATCGCCACCTTCTTCCTGGCAGCGGCTTTCAGGACGGCGTCGATATCGAACCCATATCCGTCGCGCCGCAGCAACAGGCGCCCGGTGGGATGGCCGATCAGCGAGGTGTTGGGATTCTCAATCGCCTTGAGCAGCCGGTCGGTCATCTCGGCCGGGGTCTGGTTGAAATGGGAGTGCACGCTGGCGATCACGATATCCATCTGCTCGAGAACTGAGTCGGAGAGGTCGAGAGTGCCGTCGGCCAGGATGTCCACTTCGATGCCGGCGAAGATTCTTATCTCACCGAGCACGTCGTTGACCGCGCGAATGCGCCGGATGTGTTCGACCGCGCGCTTGTCGTCGAGGCCGTTGGCGAAAGCCAGGTTCTTGGAGTGGTCGGTGATGGCCATGTATTTGTAACCATGCGCTTGGGCGGCCTCGGCCATTTCCTCAATGGTGTTGCGGCCGTCGGTCTCGACAGTGTGCATGTGGACGTCGCCCTGCAGGTCGGCCTGGGTAATGAGCTTGGGCAGGGTGTGGGCTTCGGCGGCATCGATTTCGCCCAGATTTTCGCGCAGCTCGGGAGGAATGTAGTCGAGCTTAAGCTTGGCGTAGATCTCTTCTTCAGTTTTTCCTGCGACCGGCTTTTCGCCTTCGAGCGTGGCCAGGCTGTACTCGCTGAGGGTGTAACCCATCTTCAGGGCGCGCTGGCGCAAGGCCACATTGTGGGCTTTCGAGCCGGTGAAATATTGCATGGCGGCGCCGAAGGATTGGGGAGGCAGAAGGCGCACATCCACCTGCATGCCGCCGCGCATACGAAAGCTGACTTTATTGTCGCCGCGAGCGATGATTTCCATCAGGCCGGGAAGTTTGATCACGTGTTCGATGAGTTCCTGGCGGGCCGCATCATCGCAACAGGCCCTGCCTGTGACCAGGATGTCGAGGTCGCCTACGGTCTCGCGGCCGCGGCGAAGCGAGCCGGCGGGAGTTATTTTTTCTACGCCGTGATATTCGCGGAGGTGCTCGATGATCTTGCCGGCCTGCTGTTCGGCGGCATCGAGCAGGAAGCGGCCGGCAATGCGGCGATAGTCTTCGATGGCCTTCAGAAGTTTCTGTTCCTGCTTCGCTCCCATGCGCGGAAGCTCGCGTATCTTTCCTTCCCGGGCCAGTTTGGCCACGCCCTCGGGATCGCTCACCTTGTAGGCGCTCCAGATGAGGGCGATGGTTTTCGGCCCCAGGCCCTGGATCTTGAGCAGGTCGAGCATCGAAGGGTGATACTTCTTGAGCAGTTCGGCGTGCAGCGGAAGTTTCCCCTGCTTGAACATTTCCTGCAGGTTCACCAGCATGCCTTTGCCGATGCCGGGAATGGCGAGCACTTTCTTGGGATCGTCGATCAGGTCGGCAATCTGCTGAGTTTGTGCCTCGATGGCTTCGGCGGCGTTGCGATAAGAGCGGATGCGGAAGGAATCCTGACCGTCGATTTCGAGCAGGTCGGCGGTCTCGTACAGGATGCCGGCGATGGCTTTGTTGTCCATTGCGGTAAAGATTAAACAAGTTGGGGCGGAAGGGAAAGGTCGAGCCCGTTGGGATAGGTTGCTGCCGGCGCGGGCGAGGGCAGAGCCTGCCCTGAGTGAAGTCGAAGGGATGCTCTCGCGACAGCCGGCAGGACCGGCGCTGCTGGAAAAGAAATCTACGATGCCTTGGTAACGTTGGCGGCTTGCGGGCCCTTCTGTCCCTGCGTGACCTCGAACTCGACTTGATCGCCCTCCTGAAGACTCTTGTAGCCTTCGGAGGTGATTGCGCTGTAATGCACAAACACGTCAGGGCTGCCGTCATCGCGTCCGATAAAACCGTAGCCCTTGGCGTTATTGAACCACTTCACCGTACCTTTCAAACGTTCCACGTACGCCCCCTCGGGCACGTTCTCTTACCAGGCGAGGCCGCACCCTGCATTTGACGCAATTGTGCTGCTACGGGAGAGTGCTGTCAAGGGATTGCAATACCGAACGGCCGCTAGCGGTGCGGCTTTGAACCGGCTCGCGACTGGCTCAGCCAGAGGATGCCGGAAATGGTCTTGGCGTCTTTGATCGTGCCCCGCATCACCATGCGAACCGCCGCCGAAAGCGGCACCATGCGGATATGGATGACCTCATCGGCCTCGGGCTGGGCCTGTCCGGGACGGAGTCCTCGCGCCTGGTAGAGATTCATGGTCTCGGCTAAAAAGCCCGGGCTGGCGTAGAAGCTCAGGATGCGTCGCCAGCGCGAGGCGGTGTAGCCGGTCTCCTCGAGGAGTTCGCGCTTGGCGGCGGCCAGGTCGCTTTCCCCGGCATCGATCCGTCCGGCGGGCAGTTCCCACAGCAGCTGGCGGGCAGCATGACGGTACTGGCGTTCGAGCAGGATGCGGGGTTCGGGTCTTCCTTCTTCGACCGCGAGAATCACCACCGAACCGGAGTGGCGGACAATATCGCGGCGAGTGCGCACGCCACTGGGTTCGAGCACCTCGTCGGCGGTGACGCGAAACGCGGGCCCGTTGTAGACCTCGCGCGAGGAGAGAACTCGGGCTGTGGCGGAGCCGGCTTTTTTTCGCAATGATTTCGGCATGGGAAATACTATAAAGCAGACAACGCAGACGAGTCAGGTTGTAGCGCCGCACGCCGGAAAGCCACCGGAAAAGGCGGATCCGAAAGATGAGCTGCAGCTTTTGCCACGGGGCGAAGTGCTATGCTGCGGCCATGGCGGTCAAGCCGCGCATTGCGATTGTGGGGCCGGGAAGACTGGGCAGCGCGCTCGCGCTGGAACTCACACGAGCGCGCTACCGCATCAGCGAAATCGTCTCCGGCGAGAGCCGGGCGTCCCGCCGCAAAGCGCGGGCCCTCGCCAGCAGAGTGCAGGCCGACTGGAACGCGACCGGCCCTCGCCTCGACGCGGATGTCATCTGGTTCTGCGTCCCCGACCGCGAGATTGCGCGTGCCGCCCGGCGGCTTGCGGACGCGGTGGAGTGGACAGCCAAGACGGCCCTGCATTCCAGCGGCGCGCTCGGCAGCGACGAACTGCGCCGGTTGCGGGCTCGCGGGGCTGCGGTGGCTTCGGTCCATCCCGTGATGACGTTTGTAGCGGGATCGGTACCGTCGCTTCAGGGAGTGCCTTTCGCGCTCGAAGGCGATCTGTCAGCTTTGCGCCTGGCCCGCCGAATCGTGCGCGACCTGGGCGGCGAGGCTTTTTCCATTTCGAAGAACAGGAAGATGGCATACCACGCCTGGGGAGCGTTCGCTTCACCCTTGCTGATCGCTTTGCTGGTGACCGCAGAGAGAGTTGCGCGCGCCGCCGGGCTCTCAAACAACGAAGCCCGCAGGAAGATGCTGCCGATAGTGCGGCAGACTTTGGCGAATTACGCGAAGCTGGGTCCGGCGGGAGCTTTCAGCGGGCCGATTGTGCGCGGGGATGCGCCAGTGGTGCGACAGCATCTGAAAGAATTGAAGAAAGTTCCCGAGGCGAGGGCGGTCTACCTGGCATTAGCGCGAGCCGGATTGCGCTTTTTGCCTTCGCGCAATCGCGGGGAACTGGAGAAAGCGTTGGGGAAATCAAGCGTGCTTCGTTGAACGCGGCGCTGTGCCGCTTTGCGTGAATTTCGGGTTCGAGCCGATCCTAGGGGTCCTTCGACTCCGCCTGCCCTTCGCATTGCGAAGTGCAAGCTCCGCTCAGGATGACAGAGTTTCAGGTCAGCATGAGTCTTTCGATCTTTTTAGCGTGACCCGTGATTTCGTCGCAGTCGACAATGACGGCGCAGAGGCGGACGTCGCCGCTGGCAGCTTCGAAACGGGCGGGCATGTTGTTCAGGAAGCGCGCGATGATCATTTCCTTTTGCACGCCAATGACGCTGTCGTAGGGGCCGGTCATCCCGACGTCGGTGATGTAGGCGGTGCCACCAGGCATGACCCGTTCATCGGCGGTCGGAATGTGAGTGTGGGTGCCGACCAGGGCCGTGACCCGGCCGTCCAGGTACCATCCCAGGGCAAGCTTCTCTGACGTCGCTTCGGCGTGCACATCGACAAAAATCACTTTAGCTTTGATCTCTTTTAACAACTGGTCGGCGACGCGAAATGGATCGTCGTTGGCGGCCATGAAAACTCGTCCCTGAAGATTGATCACGGCATAGGGAACGCCATTCTTGCTGCCCTCATACACGCCCCAGCCGGGCATGTCAGGCGCGTAATTCGCCGGGCGCAACAGCCGGCGGGCCGGACTGTGCTGGTTGCCATCGGCAGACTGAAAGTAGTCGATGATCTCGCGCTTGTCCCAGATGTGGTTGCCGGTGGTGATGACGTCGATGCCCAGTTCGAACAGATCTTCCGCCAGGGCTCCCGTGATGCCGAAGCCGCCGGCGGAGTTCTCCCCGTTCGCGATCACGAGATCAATGGCGCGGTCTTTTACCAGCCCGGGCAGACGGTCCTTAACAATGTTGCGTCCCGGACGTCCAAAAATATCGCCGATGAAAAGAATGCGCATGGTGGAAGGCTATGTTTCGATGGTAACACTGACTAGTCGTCAGTCGTCGGCCCTCAGTCGTCAGCAAGAGCGACCTGCATTTACTGACGACTGAGGACCGACGACTAGCGACTTGCATCCAACTCCGCCGTCTTCAGAAAATCGTAATTGCCCGAGGAATTCAGCGTCAGGTTTTGCACCCGCCTGGAGTGCACCAGCACGTTGTCGAAGTACCACAGGTTGATGTACGGCAGTTCGTCGGCCAGGGTGCGCTGGATTTCCGCGTAGAGCTGCTTGCGGGTGTTCTGGTCGAGTTCCTGGCGGGCCTGGTCGATCAGCGCGTCGATCCGCGGATCGGCGAAGTAGCCGCGGTTGGCGCCGCTGGGAGGGAACTTGGAGGAATGAAAAATATATTCGAAGATGTCCGGGTCTTCGTTGCCGCCGATCCAGCGCAGGGAATAAAGCTGGAACAGGCCGTGGGTCACGTCGGAAAAAAATGTCGCGAATTCGAAGGTCCGGATATCCAGCGCGATTCCGACCTGCCGCAGCTGCTGCTGCAACACCGCCGCCATCAGGCGCGTGCTTTCTTCGGTGGACGATTTCATAGTGAGGTGAAAGCGGACGCCGTTGACCTCGGGATATCCCGCCTGTTCGAGCAACTGGCGGGCGCGGGCGGGGTCGTGGTCGTAGGCCGGCGCATCGCCGTTATAGGCCCAGCTCTCCGGCGGCAGCACGCTGTTGGCGGGCCGGGCAAAACCCCGCAGCAGATATTCGAGAAAAGGGCGCCGGTCGATGGCGTAGGCGACGGCCTGCCGGACCCGCTCATCCTTGAGGATGGGGTCGCGCAGATTGAATGCCAGATACGCCAGCACCGTGCCGGGAGCATGCAGGACGGCGAGGTCAGGGTCGCGCTCGAGGGCCAAGACCATGTCGGACGTCAGAGCGTTGATGGCGATGTCGGCGCTGCCCTTCCGCAGTTCAAGGGCGCGCGTGGTGGTGTCCGGCACCACAATAAAGCGGACCCGGGGAAGATGCGCCTTCTCGCCCCAGTAGTCGTCATTGCGTGCCAGCACAACTTCCTTGTCGGTTTCGGCACTTACGAAGCGGAACGGCCCTGAACCGATCGGCCGGCGCGTCATCTCGTCGCCGCTGCCGTAGGGCACGATGCCCATGGCGCCGTCAGAAAGGTTCCACAACAGAGTCGCGAACGGCTCCTTGAGATGGAAGACTACGGTGTAGTCATCGCTGGCGTCGATGTGATCCACGAAACGATACACCGCCGACTTGGTGCTGCGAATCTTGCCCTGCAGCAGGGAGTCGAATGTCCACTTTACGTCGCGGGCGGTGAGAAGGCGGCCGTCATGAAATTTTACCCCATGATGCAGGTGGAAGATGTAGGTGACGGGATTGGGGATATCCCACCGTTCTGCCAGTCCGGGAGCGACGTTGAGATGGGCGTCGCGGGTGAGCAGGTCGTCGAAGATGAGGTCGTCGATGCGCTCCGACTGAGCGTCCAGACCCACCCGGGGATCGAGGTTAGTGGGACTGCTCTCGATGATCATGACCACGGTGTTGGGATCAGGCTTGCCGGCGCAAGAAAGGGTCGCGGCTAAAAGCGCGCACAGCAACAAACTTGTCATCCCGAGCGAAGATGAAGGCGCGCCAGCGCGCCGAAGCGAGTCGAGGGACCTTGTGTTTGCCCGTGGCCGTTTATGCATACGATATCTTCCCCAAAATCGCGGGCCGCTGGGCTCCCGTAGCCGAGGGAATATTCGACGGTCTCCGGTTCCAGGTTTCGTAGGCCATCAGAGCGAAGGCGGCCGCTTCTTTGGCTGCGGAAGGCAGCCCGAACTCGTCCGAAGCGCGAACGGTCAGGTGTAGGGGCCGAAGTTCATTGGCCAGCATGGCGAGTAAAGTCGGATTGCTGGCACCGCCGCCGGAAACAATAAACTCCCGAAAATTTCCGCGGCGCGGCAGCACGTAGCGGCGCAGGGCGTCAGCGATCGAGCGCACCGTCAACGCAGCTGCGGTGGCCACCACATCCGCCTTGCCGGCCCGTCCGCAACGTTTGAGGAAATGCTGCGCGAACTCGCGTCCGAATTCCTCGCGCCCCGCGGTCTTGGGCGGCTTGCGCCGGAAAAATGGCAAGCGCAGGGCTTCGGACACCACCGGTTCGAGCACGGTACCCGCGGCTGCGATCCGGCCATCGCAATCATAGGGCTGGCCGAAAAGGCGATCCGTGACCGCGTCGATCAGCATGTTGCCGGGGCCGGTATCGAAAGCCGAAACTTGCTCAGCGGTCCCTCCCGCAGGAATGGCGGTAAGATTCGCGATCCCTCCAATGTTTTGCACGATGCGTCCGATCTTCGGATCGCGATACAGCAGGTAATCGAGGAAAGGAACCAGGGGCGCGCCTTTGCCTCCGGCAGCCATGTCGGCGGGGCGGAAATCGGAGACGACCGGGACGCCCACCCGCGCCGCGATCACGGCGCCTTCTCCGGTCTGCCATGTGACGGCCAGGTCGCGGCCCAGAAAGTTCGCCGGCTCCCCCTGATGGTAGAGCGTCTGGCCGTGACAGCCGATCAACTCCGCCTTCAGGTGAAAACGGCGTTCGGTAGCGAGCACCGCTTCGGCATAGAGTTCCGCGAGCAGGAAATTCAGTCGGGCCAGATCGGCCACGCTGGCTTGCCTGGCATTCATGGCTTGCAGCACCACCTGGCGGACGGCTTTCGGGTAGGGGTATTCGGCTTGCGCCAGGAATTTGAACGAGAGTCCGGGACGCGGAGCTCGCGGGCGAGTCGCCCGCGTCCGCATGGTTCGGGGCGGCGCGATGCGGATCAGGGCCACGTTGATTCCATCGGCCGATGTGCCGCTCATAACGCCTCCGACGATCATGCGATGGCGGCTCCCAGTTTGGCCAGCCTCACCTGTTCGGTCAGTTCCCACACCTCGCGTGAGAGTTTTTCCAGCTTGGCGGGGGTTGGGGCCGGTGACCGGCGCTTGAGCGCCGGTGATTTTTTCTTGAAAGCCAGGACACGCGCCGCCGACTCGTTTACCCGTCGGGCAAACTTGCGGTTGCTCTCCGCTTCCTCGAGCAGGGCGGCATGGGATCGCGTCACATATTCCTCGATATGACAGATCAGGCAGAGATCGCCGCCGGCGCGGATGTGTTCCACCGCGGCCCGCTCAATGGGCGCGGCTTTTAATACGCCTCCCATCTCGAGATCGTCGGAGACGACCAGGCCCCTGTAACCGATCTTTTTGCGAAGAACGCCGGTAATCCATTTCCCGGACAGAGACGCCGGGCTGCCGTCGTGCGTGATCGCAGGATAGTTGGCGTGTCCGATCAGGACCATCGGCAGCTCCCGGCGCAGGATTCGGTAGGGATACAAGTCTTCCGCCCAGATTTTTTTCCAGGGCTTGCTGATGGAGGGAAGTTCCTGGTGGGTGTCGAGATTGGCCTCGCCGAGACCGGGAAAGTGTTTGCCTGAGCCCACAACATTGGCAGCCTTCAATCCCTTGAGAAATTCCCGGGCGTAGAGAACCGCCTGTTTCGGATCCGCGGAAACGGCGCGGGAACTCATCACATTTTTTGACGCCTCGAATGCCAGGTCTACCACGGGCGCGAAGTCGGTGTTGAACCCTAATGTCCGGCAGGATTCGCCGATCAGTTTGCCGTGCCGGCGGAAGAGTTTGCGGTTGCCGGTCGAGAAAACATCGGCGGCGGAAGGCGTTCCGCCAATCACGTTGCGGAAGCGGTCGACCCTGCCTCCTTCCATGTCCACGGCGGTGAAGAGCGGGGTGGAGACGCAGGCCTGGCAGTCCTTGAGCAGCTTGTGAGTCTGTTCTCCGCCGGTAATGTTGCGCGCGAACAGGATGACCCCTGCCGGTTGCAGGCGGCTCAGCAGGGCGGCAAGGCCGGGGGACATCTCGGTGCCATCGAACCCGATGATGAGAAGCTGGCCGACGCTGCGGCGTAGATCGGAGGAGCTGCTGTGTCTAGGCATTATGAAGTCGGCGGCCTCATTCCACCTGCTTTTTCAGCTGGGCCAGCAGGTTCAGCGCTTCGAGCGGAGTCAGCGAGTTCAAATCAACTTCGCGCAACTTGTCCAGCACCGGCTGGGACAGTGGGGTAAAGATGGTGAGTTGCGCTGCTGGAGGAGATGAACCCGGCGAGAGGTGTCCCATCAACTGACGTTCGGCGTTTTCGTGCTCCGCCAGAACCTCGCGCGCCCGTACGATCACCTCGTGAGGAAGCCCTGCCAGTTTGGCCACTTCGATTCCGTAGCTGCGGTCGGCCGCGCCCGGCGCAACCTTTCGCAGAAATGCTATTCCACCGCCGGTTTCTTTCACCGTCACGTGATAATTCTTCACCCCGGAGAGCTGTTCCGCCAGTTCGGTCAATTCAAAGTAGTGAGTGGCGAACAGCGTCTTGGCCCGGGTGCGGGCATGAATGTACTCGACCGCCGCCCAGGCGATCGCCAGGCCATCGTAGGTAGCGGTGCCGCGGCCGACTTCGTCCAGCAGAATTAAAGACCGCGGAGTCGCGGTGTGCAGGATGGCGGCGGTTTCCGTCATCTCGATCATGAACGTGGAGCGCCCGCGGGCCAGGTTGTCGCTGGCGCCGATGCGGGTGAAGACCCGGTCCACCAGCCCCAATCGGGCTGAGGTTGCGGGCACGAACGACCCTGCCTGCGCCATGATCACGGTGAGCGCCGCCTGCCGGAGATAGGTGGACTTGCCTCCCATGTTGGGGCCGGTCAGCACCATGATGGCGTTGGTAGTCGAGTTCAGGAAAAGATCGTTGGGCACGAAACGGTCGCCGCTGTCCGGTTCCATTTGTTCGATGACCGGGTGGCGGCCGGCGACAATCTCGATGTCGGCGGAGTCGTCCAACTTGGGGCGGCAATAATTTCGCAGGGCCGCGATCTGAGCCAGCGCCGCCAGGACATCGACTTCGGCCAGGGCCAGCGCGGTCTGGCGGATGCGGCGGGCTTCTCCAGCAATCGCCGAACGCAATTCGGCGAACAGACGGCGTTCGATGTCCACGATTTTTTCCTGGGCATCGAGGATCTTGGATTCGTACTCCTTCAGCTCCGGGGTGGTGAAGCGCTCGGCATTGACCAGGGTCTGCTTGCGTTCGTAGTCGGAAGGGGCCAGGTGCGAGTTTGCTTTTGAGATTTCGAGATAATAGCCGAAGATCGAGTTGAACTTTACTTTCAGGCTGGCGATTCCGGTGCGCTGGCGCTCGCGTTGCTCGATTTGCGCCAGGAACTGTTTGCTGTTGCGGCTCAGGTCGCGGAGGTGGTCGAGTTCCTGATCGACTCCTGGCTGGATTACACCGCCGTCGCTCAGGGAGAGCGGGGGTTCCGGGATGATGGTCGCTTCGATGCGCTGCCGGAGATCGGCGAGTTCGTCGACTGCAGCGTGGAGCGCGGTTAGGCGTCCGTGGAGCTTTTCATCGTCCTGTGCGACTGGCGTCGTTCGCGCGGCCGGGTCGGCCGCGGCCACATCGGGATTGCTGCTGGCGAGACGTTCCAGTGCCTTGCGGACCGCCGGCAGCCTGGCCAGAGAAGCGGCCAGGGCAAGGACGTCGCGCGGGTTGGCGGTTTCGAGCGTGACCCGGCTGAGCAGGCGCTCCAGGTCGAGGATGCCATCCAGCGCGCGGCGTAGTTCCTCGCGGGCGATGGTCGCTTTTACCTGGGCTTCAACTGCATCCAGGCGGGCATTGATCTCTGTGATGTCGATAGACGGGCGCAGCAGCCAGGAGCGCAGCAGGCGTTTGCCCATGGGCGTGACCGTTGCGTCGACCGAGCGGAACAGGGTGACGCCCGCATCGGCGCCGGCAGCCGTACTGAAGAAGAGTGGCTCGATCAGTTCCAGGTTGCGCACGGTGACGGCATCCAGCACCAGGCAGGTTTGACGTTCGTAGAATCCGATGCGATCGACGTGGCTGAGCGTTCCTCGCTGAGTAGATCGGACGTAGTAGAGAATGGCGCCGGCGGCCGCCGCGGCTGCCGGCTTGCCCGACAGGCCGAAGCCTTCGAGCGACAGCACTCCAAAATGGTTTTCCAGCAGCGCGATGGAATGGTCAGGGGCGAAGATCCAATCGTCCAGCGGAGTCTCTGCGTAGCCGGAACCACCCATTGGGTGGCCTGGACGGATCGAAGACCCATCCCCAGACAGGTCTTGCCTTCTCCCACTACTCTCAAATAACGGGGCGGAGGAGGCGTACAGAACTTCTTTGGGGCGCAGTTGCTGTATTTCTTCCTGGATCCTTTTAACGGCGTCCTCTCCCTGGAACTCGGTGGCGCGAAATTCGCCGGTGGAGAGATCAAGGGCGGCAAAGCCGGCGCGCTCGCCGGTCTGCGCGATGGCGGCGAGAAAATTATTTTCCTCGGAGCTGAGAGAGGAATCGGCCGCTGTGCCCGGTGTGACCACCCGGGTCACTTCACGCCGCACCAGTTTCTTGGCCAGGCGCGGGTCCTCCACCTGTTCGCAGATGGCGACCTTGAATCCCTTGCGGATCAGCTTTGAAATGTAGCCTTCGGCGGCGTGGTGAGGCACGCCGCACATGGGGATGGCAATGCCTTTTTCCTTGTTGCGCGAGGTCAGCGTGATCTGCAGCTCTTTTGCGGCCAGGACGGCGTCGTCAAAGAAAAGCTCGTAGAAATCTCCCAGGCGAAAGAACAGCAGGGCGCTGGGATGCTCTTTCTTGATGGCGGCGTACTGCCGCATCAACGGCGTGGACGGCTCGGTCATTTCAGCGGGCTTCGTGGGCGGATTATAACAAAGGCCGTGGCCTTCTTCGGCTGACGGAAATCACCATGAGTACGTGGCTGGCGCTCCACACGGAGCTTTGGACCTCCGGCCAAACGCCAGATCGCAGTTGACGCGCCCTCCGTGCCGATGTTTTCCTTACAGCCATGGAACTGCGGAAGGATCCCATCACCCGTTCCTGGGTGATCACCGGCGATGATGTTCCCGACCACGCTCCCCGCGCGGAAGCGTTCTGCCGGTTTTGCGCGGACTCGCCGGTCGCGGCGCAAGTGGTCTCGAACATGCCGGGAGTGGAGGGCGGCCCCTGGTCGGCGCGTGCCGTGGTCCATCCCGCGCCGCTTTATCGCATCGAGGGCGAGCCGACCCGGCGCGGCGACGGCCTTTACGATCGCATGGCCCCGGTGGGTGCTCACGAAGTTCTGGTGGAGAATCTGCGGCACGACCGGCAGTTGTGGAATGCGAGTGACGCCGAGATTGAGCAGTTCCTGCTGCTGGCCGCGCACCGCATTCAAGACTTGAAACGCGATGCGCGCTTCAAATACGTCAGCATATTTAAAAACCACGGCTCGAATGCCGGCCAGGAATTCGAGCATCCCACGTCTCAGCTCACCGCGACCACATTTGTGCCGCGCCGGGTGCTGTACGAACTACGGGCGGGCAGGGACTACTTCAAGGCCAAGGAACGGTGTGTCTTCTGTGACATTATTTCCCAGGAACTGCAGCAGAACCAGCGCGTGATCGAGGTGCGTGGCGACTTTATCGCACTCTGTCCCTATGCCCCGCGTGTGCCATACGAGACCTGGATCATCCCCCGGACCCATGACGCGTCCTTCGGGCGTTTCGTTCTGGCCCGCCCCGGCAGCATGCTCGATCTGGCCGCGCTGCTGCGGCTCACCCTGCAAAGGATTCGCACCGTGACTGCCGAGTTTCATCTGGTGCTGCACACTTCGCCCAACACCTTGTTTCGCTCGAAGAGCCTGGACTATTGGAAAACGCTCGATGACGATTATCACTGGCACATCGAGATCCTGCCGGTGATTGGGGGAAAGGCGAAGTCATACACGTTTAAGGAAGTGTATTATTCGCCGGTCAGCTCGGAGCGCGCGGTGAAGCTGCTGCGCGAGGCAAAGATTGATGGCTGAGGGAGGAAGGCAGACCTCGGACCTCGGTTTTAGTTATAGCGGTGCCTTCTCTCGACGGGCCAGCGGGCCAACGACCAAAGGCCAACGACCAACGACCAACGACCGTTCCTATGACTCTGCGGCGCATGAAGACGTACACCGGTGGCCAGGGATACGTCTATCAATACTATTTCGTGGGTAAGCGGGCGGCTTTGGACGATGCGGCTGAGGCGCCAGCCGGCGAATATATTTTCGATGTCACTTCGGACCGCAAGACTACTTTCGCGGTGAGCGTATTCCTGCCTGACGACTCTATCCAGACCTGGTCCACAGTGCATGGACGCGAACTGACTGATGCCGAGCAATATGGCGCGGTGAAGCTCAGGCTGTTTGAGGCCTTCGACGAAATTGAAGACATGCTGGCTGGTGGGCGCCGCCTCGTTGTAAGCCCCGATGGTCTTGAGAGAGCCCTGCATACGCTGGGCGTGCAGTAACCGGTTACTGTAGCGCCGGCGTCCCGCCGGCCCTATGGGCGGGCAGAGCCCGCCGTTCTTGCCGTTTTTGCGCGCGCGTAGGAGCGGAGGGCGAGACGCCCTCCGGACAGCCGGCGGGACGCCGGCGCTACCCGGAGCCCTTCTTACTCTTCTGCCCTGGCTCTGGTGCAGACTATAATCACCGTGGCGGACGGCAAGGGTGCCGGACCGCGGGCTCCAAATTCTGTTTATGCCGATACTGTGGCTCAGAGTAGCGCTTTGCTTCTACGCCGTGGGACTGCTCTACGCCCTGCTGGCTTTGACCCGCACCAGTTCGCTGTTGAACCGGGTCGCGCTGCCGGCGATGAGCCTCGGCATGGTATTTCAATTCGTATCGTTGACCGAAGCCGTCCTGCTTTCGAGGCAGCTTACGCTTGCTTCGGTGCATAACTCCGAGTCGCTTCTGTCCCTGATGGTGATGGCGGCATTCATGATTGTGTATGTGGTATATCGCACCACGTCGCCGGGGATTGTGGTCTTTCCGCTGGTGTTTGTTTTGACCTTCGTTGCGGCCACAACCCAGCAGCCGTTTCTGCTGACTTCGCCCGGCATGCGCCGGGGCTGGCTATTCGTGCACATCGCCATGATCTTTGTGGGGTATGCGGCCCTGTTCATCAGCTTTGCCGCCAGCCTGCTCTATCTCCTGCAGGAGCGGAGTCTAAAGGCCAAGAAGCCGGCCACGATTCTGTTGCGCCTGCCGGCCCTCGAAGTGATCGATCAGATCGGGTATCGCTCTTTGCTGCTCGGTTTTCCCTTTATGACGCTGGGTTTGGTGGCGGGCAGCATTGTGGCCCAGGCCACTTACGGTCGGCTGGACTTTCTTGATCCCAAAATTTTTCTGTCGTTGCTGATGTGGGCGGTGTACATGGTGATGGTGTTTACCCGCTGGAATGCGGGATGGCGAGGCCGGCGGGCCGCCTATCTTGCGACCGGCGCGGTGGTGGCCGCGGTGATTGCCTGGTCGGCCAACTACTACAGCACGATTCACGGGTTCGTCCAATCATGAAGTTTCAACTCATTGGGGTGAATCACAAGACCGCGCCAGTGGAAGTGCGGGAGCGCCTGGCCATCCCCGAGTCGCGCCTGCCCGATGCGTTGCGGCGTCTCGCCGGGCATCCGGGCGTGGAAGAAGGGATCATCCTCTCGACCTGTAACCGGGTGGAAGTGCTGACCCAGGCGAAAAATGGCGCCGTGGACCTGCGCAGCTTTCTGGGCAACTACTTTCAGCTCAGTCCCTCGGATTATGAGCCGCACCTGTACGAATATCGCGAGAGCGAGGCGGTCCGTCATCTGTTTCGCGTTACATCAAGCCTGGATTCCATGGTTGTAGGTGAGCCGCAGATTCTGGGGCAGGTGAAAGAAGCCTACGCCACGGCCCGCGCTGTCGGTGTGGTGCATTCGCAGCTCGATCTGCTTCTTACCCGCGCCTTCGCGGTGGCTAAGAGAGTGCGCACCGAGACGGCGGTAGGTTCGTCGGCGGTGTCGGTGGCCTCGGTGGCGGTCGAACTGGCAAAAAAGATTTTCGGATCCTTGCAGGGCAAGCATGTCTATCTGGTGGGTGCGGGCAAGATGAGCGAACTGGCGGCGCGTCACCTGATCGCCCACGGTGCGGAATCGATTTTTGTCGCCAACCGCACTTACGACCGCGCCCAGCAACTGGCGGCACGCTTCGAGGGGCAGGCCATCCTGTTTGAACAGCTTTACGAGACCTGCGACCGCGCCGATATCGTCATCACATCGACGGGCGCGCCCCATGCCATATTCCGCCGGGAACATGGCGAGCTTTTTCTGGCCCGGCGGAAGAACCGGCCCATGTTCTTTATCGATATCGCGGTGCCGCGGGATGTCGACCCGGAGATGAACCGGCTCGACGGCATCTTCGTTTACGACATCGACGACCTGCAGCAGGCGGTGAGCTCGCACGTCGATGACCGGAAAAAAGAAGCGGAGCGCGCCGAGGCCATCATCACCGGAGAAGTGGAGCGCTTCAAGATCCGCCTGCAAACTCTCGACGTGGTACCCACCATCGTCTCGCTGCAGGACCACCTGGAGACGATTCGCCAGGCGGAAATCGACCGGGTGCGCGGCCGCCTGGGGCCGCTCTCGCCGGAGCAGGAACTGGCGGTCGAAGCCCTCACCCGCGGCATCATCAGCAAGATCATGCATACCCCGATCAGCACGCTGAAGACCGCGGTGAGCCAGCCCGAAGCCACCACCGTCGTCGATATCGTGCGGCGGCTGTTCGATCTGCAGGACAAGAAAAAACAGGACGACAAGAACGCCACGAAATCTTCGGGTGGAGACTCCGGAGCGAAAACTTAGTGGCTCGGCTGCGCATCGGTTCCCGCGGATCGCAACTGGCTCTCTGGCAAGCCAACCACATCAAGGCGCTGCTGGAGCAGCGGGGACACCAGGTCGAAATTGAAGTCATCAAAACTACCGGCGACAGGATTACCGATGTCGCGCTGGCCCAGGTCGGCACCAAGGGCATGTTCACCAAGGAGATTGAGGAAGCGCTGTCTGCGCAACAAGTTGACCTCGCCGTGCACAGCTTGAAAGACCTGCCCACGGAAATTCCGGCGGCCTTCGAGATCGCGGCCGTCACCAGCCGCGAAGATGCGCGAGACGTTTTCTGCTCTCAGAAATACGGAAGCATGAAAGAGTTGCCCAACCGGGCACGGGTAGGCACCAGCAGTCTGCGACGCCAGGCGCAGCTCAAGGCGCTGCGGCCTGACCTGGATATTCATCCCTTGCGCGGTAACGTAGACACGCGGCTGCGCAAGCTCGCGGCCGGCGATTACGATGCTGTCATTCTCGCGGCGGCCGGGCTGAATCGCCTGGGCAAACGGGAATTTATACGGCAGGTGCTGTCCCCTAAACTGATGTGCCCGGCGGCAGGGCAAGGCGCTCTGGCCATCGAGATTCGCAAGGACGATGCAGGCGTGCGCCGGCACATAGTCTTCCTGGACAATGATGCGGCGCGCCGCACCACCAGCTGCGAACGGGCGCTGCTGAACCAGATGGGCGGAGGCTGCCAGGTGCCGATCGGAGCGCTGGCAGAAGTGGTCAACGGCCGTTTGTTTCTTGAAGCCGTGGTTGCTCGTCCGGACGGGGCGAAGGTGTTGCGGGAGTCGGGTGAGGGAGACGATCCGGTGCAACTGGGTGAATTGGTAGGCGAAGCCCTGCTGCGCCGGGGCGGCGACGCAATTCTGCGCGAAGTGTACGGAAAAGCGATAGTCGCACCGCAGCAACCTTGATCTCGTGGCGGTAGTGTGGACGCGGGCGACGCGCCCGCGCTGACGAAGCCGGTATTTCCCAAAAATGAAACCCAGCAGGAAGTCAAAGACGGCAGGACCGCTATCGGGTGTGCGAGTGCTGGTGGGACGCGCTCGTCATCAGGCCAGCGCCCTCTCCGCCGGACTCCGCGACCTGGGCGCTGAAGTTCTGGAAGTCCCCTTCATTGAAATCCGCAAGCCACGTTCCTACAAAGCGCTGGACACGGCGTTGAAACATCTTCCAGAGTATGACTGGCTTATTCTGACTAGCGTCAACGGAGTCGACGCGCTGTGGGAAAGGCTGCGGAAACTAAGGATGGGCGGGCGCCCGATGCGCCACCTGAAAATAGCAGCAATTGGCCCGGCCACCCGTCAGGCCATCGAGCAGCACGGCGTGAAGGTGAACGTTGTGCCCCGGGAGTACGTGGCGGAGTCGGTAGTGACCAGCCTGCGCCGCAAAATAAGGGGGAAGCGGGTGTTGCTGGCGCGGGCAAAGGTTGCTCGCGACGTGATCCCGCGCGAACTGCGCAAGCTGGGCGCGCAGGTGGACGTGGTCGAAGCTTACGAGACGGTGGTTCCCCAGTCTTCGCGGCAACGCTGGCGGGCGGCACTGGCTTCTCAGCAGCGACGGCCCGATTGGATTACATTTACCAGCTCGTCTACGGCCAGGAATTTCGTGGCGCTGCTCAACGAAAGCCGCGGCCGAGTCGACCGCGTCCACACCGGCAGCAGCCTCCGGCGGCATCTTAAAGGGGTGAAGCTTGCTTCCATCGGGCCGGTGACTTCGTCTACTCTTCGAGCGCTTGGCCTGCCGGTGGACGTGGAGGCGGCGGAATATACGATTCCCGGGCTCATCAAAGCCATTTCCGGGCGCCCGCGGTAGATGGCAGCGGGTTTGGTCTGGGCATTTTTAGGGAGGAAGGCTTGTCAAGAAAGCGTCTTCTTTTACTCCTCAGTCTGGTTCTGGCAGTTTCCTTTGGATTTTCACAAACCAGCCCCTCTGATTATCCACCGGAAGAACTCCTGCAACGCATTACCGCCAATGGACTGCGGGCCCACATGGCGTTTCTGGCGGATGATCTGCTGGAAGGACGCGGCACCGGTACGCGTGGCTATCAGCTGGCGGCAAATTATGTCCGGGCGCAGTTCGAGGAAATGGGATTGCACCCCGCGGGAGTGGGCGGATCGTATTTCCAGAACGTACATTTTCGGAAGATTGAATTGTTGCGGGACCGGAGTTCAGTCACCGTGAAACACAACGGATCGACCCGGACCCTGACCATCGACAAGGATTACGTGATGGGCGGCGACCCGGTTTCGGCCGATACTACCGCCGAAGGCCAGGTCGTCTTCGTTGGCTTCGGCGTGAGCGCCCCGGAATTCAACTACGACGATTACGCCGGGGTGGATGTCCGGGGCAAGATCGTGGCTGCGTTGTATGGCGCTCCGTCCCGAATGCCCTCGGCTCCGGGTGCCCATTTTTCTTCCAGTGAACAGAAATTGCGGGCGGCGGCCGAACATGGCGCCATCGGATTTATCTCCATCTGGGCGGGCAAAACCGAGCAGCGTACTCCGTTTTCCGAATACGTCCGCTTTACCCGGGGACCGGCGCTGCGCTGGCTGAATGAAAAGGGTGTGCCGAATGACGCGGAACCAAAGATCCGGGGCGTCGCTCGGATAAATTCCGCCACGGCCGCGGTGCTGTTCGAAGGCGCGCCGAAATCGTGGAAACAAGCGCTACAGGAGGCCGAGAACAGCCAGGCGCAGGCCTTTCCGCTGCAGGCCAGCGTTTCCATCCACATCGTCAGCCATTACTCGGAAGTGGAGAGTCCGAACGTAGCAGCCATTCTGCCCGGCTCCGACCCCCAGCTGAAGAACGAGTATGTTGCCTTCACCGCTCATTTAGACCATCTGGGCATCGGCGATCCGGTGAACGGAGACAAGATCTACAACGGGGCGGCGGACAATGCCTCAGGCACGTCCGCGCTGCTCGAAATGGTCCGCGCATATTCCGGGTTGCACCCCGCCCCGCGGCGATCGCTTCTGTTTATCGCTGTTACCGGCGAAGAAGAGGGCCTGCTGGGTTCCGAATATTACGCGCTGAATCCCACGGTCCCGATCTCGCAGATCGTTGCCGACATCAACATGGACGAAGTTTCTTTCCTCTACGACTTCAAGGACATCGTTCCGTTGGGAGGCGAGCACTCCAGGCTAGGCGCGGTCGCCGACGATGTGGCCCGCCACATGGATCTCATCGTCAGCCCGGATCCCGTGCCGGAAGAGGTTTACTTCATACGCAGCGATCAGTATTCCTTCATCCTGCAGGGCGTCCCAGCCTTGTACATCGGGGAAGGACTGCAAACCGTAAATCCCGACCTTGATGGCAAGAAGATGCAGTTCGACTGGGAAGTGCAACGTTACCACCAGCCCAGTGACGACATGAGCCAGCCCCTCGACTTCAATGCGACGGTTAAGTGCACTCGCGTGGACTTGGCCGTGGGATATGAAGTGGCGCAGCAGACCGAGCGCCCCCACTGGAATGCCGGCGATTTCTTCAACAAGTTCGTCAAGAAGTAATGTAGGCGCGAGCGACTCGCTCGCATAGGACCGGCACGGACGACTCCAGATGAGCAGCGCCACGGACGCTGCCGCACGAGCGGGGCGCTCGCGCCCACATTTCACTCGGTAAGCGAGCAGCCGCAGTTCGCGGGCGGCACACGGGCCTTCAGGAACTCCGACACGCGCTTGTAGGCGTCGATCAGGTTCTCCACCCGGGCAAAGCCGTGGCCGTCGTTTTCGTACACTTTGTATTCGGCCACGCCGCCGCGCTTCTTGACCGCATCCACCACCTGCTGGGCTTCTTCTTTAGGACAGCGCGGATCATTGCCGCCCGCCAGCAACAGCAGCGGCGCCTTAATCTGATCGACAAAGAAAATGGGAGAGCGGTCGTGGAAGAGCTCTTTGTCTTTCTCCGGATCGCCCATAGTGGCCAGGTCGGACTGCTGCAGCACCGGATCTTCGTTGGCGATTTCCGTGAACCAGTTGACGAAGGGCACGATCGGCACGCCCGCTGCCCACACGTCCGGAGCTTTGGTTACGCCCATCATGGGCAGGTAGCCCCCATAACTCCCCCCCATCAGAACCAGTTTCTTGGGATCGAGGTAGCCAGTTTGCTTGATGAAGTCGGCAGCGGCCAGCACGTCCTGCAGGTCGCCTCCGCCCATGTCGAACAGGTTGGCGTGCTGAAACTCTTTGCCGTAGCCCGTGGAGCCGCGATAGTTGGGCGCGATCACCATGTAGCCCTGGTTGACCAGATGCTGAATGATGCGGCTGAAAGAGTTCACGCTCTGTGATGCCGGCCCGCCGTGGACATAGACCACCGCCGCGTTCTGCCCGCTGCGCGCCATGTTGTAAGGCACGTACACCAAGGCGGAGATAGTCCATTTGCCGTCGCGGCTGGGATAGTGCACCAGGAACGGCTCCACCATGTCCTCGGAGCGTACCCCTGCCACCAGCGAATCCGTGATTTGATGCGACTTGCCGTCGGCCAGGGAGTAAACCCAAACATCGTTGGGCGACGTGGGTCCGTTGTGGTAATAGAGCAGGCGCGATCCGTCGCGGGTGAAAGCGGATTCCGCGCCGCCCAGATGGTTTACGCCTTTGGGCAGCGGCAGGGAAGTGGTCTTTCCGGAAGCGAGGTCGTGCAGGTAAATGTCGGTGTTGCCGTCGAGGTTCGCGGTCCAGGTCACCGACTTTCCGTCTGGCGAGAATTGGCCGCCTTCAATTTCCCATTTGTGCTGGGTGAGCCAATCGATTTTCTTGCTGCCGATATCGAGCAATCCGACGTTGTCGTAACCGTTTCCCGCATTCGAGGTGATCAGCAAATGCTTCCCGTCGGGAGAGAATCCGCCGGCGGAGTAAGTTGCTTCTCCCTGATGTGGAGTAAGGAGGGAGCTTTTGCCGGTGGCGACTTCGGCGACAAAGATATTTGAATCTGTGCCCTTGGCCTGGTGCTGGGTATAGGCGATCCACTTGTTGTCGGCGGACCAGATGGGATTGACGTTCATCTTGTCCGCTGGCGTGCCTGTGGTCAGGTGTTTGGTGTCGCGCATCAGCGTGTCAAAGATATCAATCTCGTACACCGACGATGTTTTGGGCTTGACCGTGTAGGCCAGATAACGGCCGTCGGGCGACCAGGTCGGACTCTTTTCGGAGATTTCTCGCGTGTTGGTGATGTTCACGACTTCACCGGTCTTGGGCGAGACGAAAAAGATGTCCCACTGCTCATCGCCGTCGTAGTCGGAAATGTAGGCGATCCACTTGCCGTCGGGTGACCAGGTGGGCTGGGTCTGGCGCTGGTCGCTGACTGTAAGTTGCGTGGGCCATCCGCCAGCGGCCGGCACCAGCCAGATATTATTTCGTCCGCTGATGTTGGTCACAAAGGCGATGGTCTTGCCGCCGGGCGACCAGGTCGTGGCCCCCACGGAACGCGTCATGAATAGCCTTTCGATCGAAAGGCTCTGCTGGTTCTGTTCTACATTCGCGTTGGGCGTGCTGGTGATCAGCTTGGGATCGCTGATCGCCGGGGGCGCCGGCAGGTTCTGCGGCAAAGCAAGAGCGCTCATAGAAATGAATACTGCTAACAGGATAGGCGTGCGCATACGGGTGATGAGAAAAGTGTAGCAGCTGTCATCCTGAGTGCAGCAGCTTCTTCGCGAAGCGAAGCAGCTGCTGAGTCGAAGGACCCCTATGAGCCCTACGGGTGCCGCGGGTGCGGGTCGGTTTTGACTGAAAAGATTCCCAACATAGCTGGGTTCGCGTGCATTATAGGGGTCCTTCGACTGCGCTTTCCCATTCGCCAGCGAATGGAACAGCTCCGCTCAGGATGACAGCGCGCCGGCTGTGCTACCTGGCGTTCTTATGGATCTCTACCGTGCTCCAGGTTTTGTCGGCGGCGTGGCAGATGTTTTCGAGCGGGCAGTCGGCGCATTTGGGGCGGCGTGCGATGCACAATTTGCGGCCGTGCCAGATGATCTGGTGGGAGAACATCGTCCACTTTTCCCGCGGGATGATTCGCAGCAGGTCCTGTTCGATCTTTTTCGGGTCGTCGTTGCGCGTGAGTTCAAGGCGGCGGCTGATGCGGTGAACGTGCGTGTCCACGACTACGCCTTCGTTTTTCTTGAACCAGGTGCCCAGAACTACGTTGGCGGTTTTACGCGCGACTCCCGGCAGAGAGAGAAGCTGGTCCATCTGATCGGGGACCTGGCCTCCGAAATCGCTCACGATCTTTTTTGCCGCGCCTACCACCGACTTCGACTTGTTGCGGAAAAATCCGGTCGAGCGAACATCCGGCTGGAGCTGTTCGGGCTCGAGCGCGGCGAAGGCCTGGACCGTGGGATATTTCCTGAACAGCTCAGGCGTAACCAGGTTCACCCGAACGTCGGTCGACTGCGCGGAGAGGATGGTCGCGACCAGCAATTCCCATGCGCTTTCGTGATGCAAGGCGCAAGTGACGTCGGGATAGAGAACGTCAAGCCGCTTGAGAATCTCCTGAACCCGGCCGGGAGCCGTGGGATTGTAGCCTTTGCTCTGTGCCTTGGTGGAGGCTGCGGCCGCACGAACTGTGTGGGGACGGGCGCCGTCGCCCGTCCGGGGCGTCCGCAGGACGCCCGGTCTTTTTTTGCCGGAAGAGTTGCGGACGCCTTCTTGGCGGCCACTCTTGGCGGGCTGGCGCGGGGTGATGCCGCGGGGCATGGCAGGCTCCTCAAAATCGAGGTCAATCTTAGCAAATTGTTTTGAACGAAATTGTGGGTCGTGGATGACGGGCGCTAGCCGTCCTTCAGACGGGCTGGACGGGGGAGGGCGCCCGTCTCCACATAGGTCTTGCCGTCCCCACAAGGATTTCGCCCTCCTCACAATCCGTTCCCGCCCGTCCTTTCGTAATGACGCGGAACCATCGGGCCAATTGACGCACCGCATCAGTCCCGGTACCCTGAAAGAGGTTTTTAGCGAACGCAGGAGTGTGGCGTGGCGGTAAAGTCCATCCAACTCGGGCAGGTTTGGCGAAACGATACTGACGGCCAGGACTATCTTGTCACAAAGATGTACAGCGAAGTGTTCACCCAGTACGCGGTGTTGCGGCCGGCAGGTTTGTCTGCGCCCGATGTACCCACGGTGCGGGTGAAAGTGGCCAAGAACGCCAGTGGCGCTTCGCTGCCCGGCTACACCTTTACCC
>DASQHA010000067.1:0-16827 GCA_035632335.1 Terriglobales bacterium | reverse complement strand
GGACCAATCTGGCCATTCCCGGACTGCATCTGCTTTCGAAGACCGGGGCCCCGGGCGACATCATGACGCCCGAGTACTACCTGCAACTGATGACCATGCACGGCACCATCATGGTCTTCTTTGTGCTCACCACGGCGCCCTTCGCGGCTTTTGGCAATTACTTCCTGCCCATCCAGGTCGGCGCCGAGGACATGCCCTTCCCCCGCTTCAACATGATGTCGTTCTGGGTCACCTTCACCGCCTTTATCGTCCTGATGGCGTCATTCTTCGTGGGCGACGGACCCACCCTCGGGGGATGGACGCAATACGCCCCCCTGAATGCCGTGGGATCGGTTGGCGGTCCCGGCCAGGGCCGCGGCGTAGTTCTCTGGGCGGCTTCGATTGCCATCTTCTGCGTAGGCCAGTTGCTGGGGTCGCTGAACTTCATCACCACCACCCTGGATCTGCGGGTCAAGGGCATGAGCCTGATGCGCCTGCCCCTCACCGCCTGGGGATGGTTCATCACATCCTGCATGGGCCTGACCGCCTTTGCCGTACTGATGCCGGCGTGCATTCTGGTCATTCTGGATCACGTCGCCGGTACCAGCTTCTTCGTTCCTTCAAACCTGGTGATCAATGATCAGTTGCAGCCGCACTCCGGCGGATCAACTTTGCTGTGGCAGCACCTGTTCTGGTTCTTCGGACATCCCGAGGTGTACATCGCCATCGTCCCCGGGATGGGTATTGTTTCTCATGTCCTGGTCACCAACATGCGCCGGCCGCTGCTCAGTCATCGGGTCATCATCGCGTGCATGGGGTCGATTGCCATCCTCAGCTACATGGTGTACGGGCACCACATGTTTGTCAGCGGGATGAATCCCTTCTCCTCGCTGGCTTTCTCCTTCCCCACGCTGATCATCACCATCCCCGCGACCATCATCGTGTTGATGTGGGTCGGAAGCCTGTACGGCTCCAGGTTGCGCATCAACACCGCTTCCCTGTTCGCGCTGGGTTTCATTTCGATGTTTGTCAGCGGCGGCGTCAGCGGCTTTTTCCTGGCCCAGCCTTCGATTGACATCATGCTGCACGCCACTTACTTCGTGGTGGGCCACTTCCACATGGTCATGGCGGTGGCGGCCATCTTCGGGATCTTTTCCGGAACGTATTTCTGGTTCCCCAAGATGACCGGACGCATGATGAACGAGACCCTGGGCAAGATTCATTTCTGGCTGAGCTTCGTGGGCGCCTATTGCATCTTCATGCCATTCCACTATCTGGGAATCGCGGCCAATGTGCGCCGCTACCAGGCGTTCGTGGATGACTACCTCCAGCCCCTCATCCCGGTGCACAAGTTCATCACGGTTGCCGCCATCGCGACCGGCATCGCTCAGTTCATTTTCCTTTACAACCTGATCCACAGCCGTTACTGGGGCAAAACCGCTCCCGACAATCCGTGGGAAGCAACATCGCTCGAGTGGAGCACGCCCACGCCGCCACCATTCGATAATTTCGGCGGAAAGCATCCCGTGGTCTATCACGACCCCTACCAGTATGGGTTGAAGAGTTCGACCGGGGACTACGTGATGCAGGCGTCGCCCGAGCAGGTTGCGACCGAGCACGACGAGAAGTAAGGCGCGAAATCTTGGAAGTCTGACGGGAGAGTCTGGGCATTATGGCAACGACAGTCCACGAACCGCCGCAAACCGGATTGCGTCGCGAGCGCGACTCGGGGAACGGCGGCTGGCGCAACCTGGTTCCAGCGGATGGCGACCCGCGCGCGGTCCGGGATTACTCTCCGCCACCGGCCAGCACCGGCATTTGGGTGGTCGTCTATGCCATCACCATGACCTTTGCCGCGCTGACCAGCGCGCTCATTGTCCGCAAAGGCTCATCCCTCGACTGGCAGAGCTTCACACTGCCGTCGGTCCTCTACCTGAACACGGCGCTGATTCTATGCAGCAGCGTCACTCTCGAAATCGCCCGCCGTCGCGTGGCCACCTTCATGGGCGGCATAACGATTCCGGGTGAGAGTCCGGCGCGCTGGCTCTACATCACTCTGGTCTTCGGTTTGCTCTTTGTAACCGGCCAGTACGTGGCCTGGTCCCGTCTCCGGGCGGAAGGGCTTTATCTTGCCACCAATCCCAGCAGCTCATTCTTCTACCTGCTTACGGCCGCCCATGTACTGCACGTGCTGGGCGGGCTGGCCGGACTGCTCTACGTGATCGCGAAACTGCGCAAGTCCGAGCTGCGCCGGAGCACGCTGGATGCGGCCTCGCGTTACTGGCATTTTGTGGACCTACTCTGGGTGTATCTGCTGTTGCTGCTTTGGATGAAACTTTAGCGCGATCGCGAACAGGAGACGCCGTGAGTCAAGCCGATTTGACGATGCAGGGACACTCCGCCGGCATGATGACGGATCGCCCCTTTGCCATCCCCACCAAAAAACTGGCGATGTGGCTGTTCATCATCGCTGACACCATGACATTCTCCGCCTGCCTGGTGGCTTACGGGTTCCTGCGCAATGCCACTCCGGACTGGCCCAGGCCCTTTCACAGCATCACCAACGTGGCGGTCATGACCTTTATCCTTCTCACCAGCAGCCTGACCATGTATCTCGGTGTCCAGTCGGCCAAGGCGGGGGACAAAGCAGGCGCCTTTCG
Organism: Terriglobales bacterium; assembly: GCA_035632335.1. Classification (GTDB taxonomy): domain Bacteria; phylum Acidobacteriota; class Terriglobia; order Terriglobales; family Acidobacteriaceae; genus JAIQFF01. Next base: position 14,188 of record DASQHA010000067.1, on the reverse strand, counting down.
TTGGACCATGATCACCGCCGTGGCCGGCATCCTGTTCGCCGTCCTGCACCTGCGGGAGTGGATGGGGTTGATCGGCGAAGGCATGACGCTGTTCAAGAACCCCTGGGGCACGGGGTTGTTCGGCGCGGCATTCTTCAGTGTCACCGGCCTGCATATCACGCACGTCATCGGAGGCGTGATCGCCCTGCTGGCAGTGGGCCTGCGCTACAAAGGCGGCCGTTATAATTCGGACGACATTGAAATCGTGGGATTGTATTGGCACTTCGTCGACCTGGTGTGGATGTTCGTCGTGCCGTTTATCTATCTGATGAATCTTGCCCACTAGATGACAACCGGGAGCGGAACACTATGACTACAGTCACAGAACACAAGCCGGATGGGATCGGCAAGTCGCTGGTCGTCTATTTCTGCATATTGGCGCTGGCGGCCCTGCAATTCGTGATTGCCTATCAGGATATCCATGCCGCGCAAATGTTCCGGCGCATGTTTTCCGTGGCCCTGGTTGAGGCCGGCATTGCCGTCATGTTCTTCATGCACCTGTGGTCCGAGAAGCGTGGATTCTTATTGTTCGTAGTGATTTTCACGATTTTCGTGTTGCTGTCGATGCAGTTTGGCTGGACTGACAGTTCCCGCCTCAGCCATTGTGCGGGATACTGTTCGTGAGCGCTCGGCGGCAAGAGATTTATTATCGGGAAAAAACCGCGCCGCAAGGGCCTCCAGGGAGAACCTTCACATCATGAACCGGGGATCTGCGCCAGTAAGACTTGCTCTGATCGCGGTGGCGGTGGCAGTGTTGTTCGCGAGCCCCTTGCCCGCGCTGGCCCAGAGTTGCGCCCTGTGCTACACCCAGGCGGCCTCCTCGGGCACCCGTATGATTGACGCTTTAAAGAGTGGAATCCTGATCTTGATCGTTCCCCCCACTCTGATGTCGGTTGCGATGGTCTTCATAATGTATCGCAATCGGAACCGGTGCCGGGACGCGGCCGGCGCTGCGAACACCGACGCGGTCTGGCCCGCGACTGATTGATCGACTGTAGCGACGACCCCATGGCATCCACTCACGCAATCATCGATCCTGCCGCCGCTAATCCCCTCCCTTCGAAGCTGCGGGACTACTACACCCTGACCAAGCCAGAAGTGAACCTGCTCATTCTCATGACCACATCAGCGGGCTACTACCTGGGATCGCCGGGACCGCTGCGCCTGGGCAGGCTGTTCATTACGCTGGTGGGCACGCTGCTGGTCGCCAGCGGCACCGCGACTCTCAATCAGTTGATGGAGAGGCGTTACGATGCCCAGATGCGGCGCACCGCAAATCGGCCTCTAGTGTCCGGCAGGCTCGGCAGCCGCGAGGCTTGCTGGTTTGGGCTGGCGCTGAGCGTCGCCGGGGGTGTGCTGCTGGCCGCGTCGGTCAACCTTTTGTCGGCTGGGCTGGCGATCGGGACCCTCCTGGGATACCTGCTGGTTTATACGCCGCTGAAGAGGAAGACGCCCCTCTGTACATTGCTCGGCGCCATACCGGGCGCCATGCCTACTTTGATCGGTTGGGCAGCCGCCTCCGGCAGTATCGGGCGCGACGCTTGGCTGCTCTTCGGAATTCTGTTTCTGTGGCAGTTCCCTCACTTCCTGGCCATCGCGCTGCTCTACCGCGAAGACTACGCTAACGCCGGTTTTCGGATGCTGCCTGGCTTCGATGTCGATGGCCGCTTCACCAAAGCGGAGATCGTGATATTCGCGGTCGTTCTGGTGATCGTCACCATGCTCCCTTGGGCGGGCCGGAGTAGCGTCCTCTACCTGTCGATCATGTTCGCGGCAGGAACGTTTTTTGTGTATCACACGGCCAACCTGGCCCGGTCGGGTTCCCGCGTGCTGGCCGGCCGCGTGGTTCACGCCTCCGTGATCTATTTGCCGGTAGTCCTGGGAGCCATGATGGCCTGGAAGCCGTAAATCTGGACTGGCCGGCATCCGTACCAGGCCGGCTTGAAGCGGGCTGACATGGTGGTGTGTGCGGAAAACCGGTTTTGCTTGCCGCGCTAATCTTGGTTGGGCCGTCTTTTTGTTTCTGCTTGCGACCTGGGTCGCGACCGGTAGCGTTTTGGCCGCGTTTGCTCAAAGCCCAACCGAACCTCCGCGAGAGCAACGCGAGTTTCGCAGGCTCCTTCCCCTTACCAGCTTTTATTCCATTCCCGCTCCACTCCCGGCAGGTCGGCCGGGGGAGTTGATCCGTTCGGAAGAGTTCTACGAATATCAGCTTCCCGAGGGAGTGTCCGCTTCCCGCATTCTCTATCACTCCCGTTCTGCCGGTGGCACGGATGTGGCGGCGTCCGGCGTGGTCCTCACGCCTGACCAGCCTCCGCCACCCGGCGGCTGGCCGGTCATCGCCTGGGCCCACGGCTTCACAGGTGTAGCGCGCCAATGCGCCCCCTCTCTCATGAGAAATCTGAACGAGGGGCCCTTCCTCTCCATGTATGTGAAGCTTGGTTATGCCGTCGTGGCCACTGATTATGTTGGGCTGGGAACGGATTTCAGGAACGCGTCGGTCGACATGCAATCGAACGCAGCCGACGTGATCTATTCGATGGCGGCGGCTCGCGCCGCGGTGCCACAGTTGGGGCGCAAGTGGATCGCGATGGGAGAATCAGCCGGAGGCCTCGCTGCCGTTGCCGTAGCCGGACTGGAAAGCGACATTCGCGATCCCGGTTATCTCGGCGCCATTGCAGTTTCTGGTGTTGCCGACGCCAGGGAATTCTACGAGCAACTCGCCCAGGCGAATTCACCCGAACCGCTGCTTTTCCTGGCCTATGGGCTTCAAACCCTCTATCCGCAGTTTCAGGCGAGCCAAATTCTTTCGAAAGAGGCGCTCGCACCCTACAGCCAGATCGAGCGAAGTTGCGCCGCCAATGTGTCAGGTCGTGAAGATCCTGTCGCCCAGATGCTCAGGCCCGGCTGGGAGGACAACTCGTTTGTGCGGCGGTTTTTCGCCCGGAATACGTTAGGACAGAAGCCGGCCTACGGCCCGCTGCTGATTATCAGCAGCGATGCCGACCCGGCGGTGAAAACGGGGATGACGCATCGGGCCTTGACCCGGATGTGCAAGCAACACGACACCATCCAGTTCCACCAATACCAGAGCTCCGATTTCGCCGCTGTTTTGGGAGATTCGGTCAGGGACCAGCTGACCTGGATTCAGGCCCGCTTTGCCGGCCGCCGAGCGTCGGGTAATTGTCCCTGAATCTTGCAGTTTTGATGTTACAGGCGGGCAGAACAGGATCCGATCGAGGATTACTTTTCGCTGAGGGAGAAATTGACCACGGCATTTTCGTCCGGCTTCACCAGGACCTGCTTCTCCAGGGTCTTGGGATCCGAGAAAACCGGACGCCGAACCTTGCGCTCGGTCAGAACGTCGAAAGCGGCTTCCTCCCGTTCCAGCTTCCAGCCCTCATGCCAGGCCACAATCTGGTATTGACCGGGCGGCACGTCCGTCAGTTCAAACTTTCCGCTCTCGTCGGTCACGGTGTAATAAGGATGGGAAACAACCATGATCTCCGCATTCATCCAGGCGTGACCGCCATTACATCTCACGTTGACCAGGCCGGCTGTCGGCATGGTGCGGGTCACGGGCCGGTCAACAAAGGGAAATGGCAGGTTGTATGTGGCGGCGCCATCCATGTGAACCGTGTGCAGCACTGCGTCCGAACTCTTCAGTTGCAGCGGGCCATTCTCCGGCACCAGCAGGATATGGGGTTCGTAACGGCATTGCTTCTGGTCCAGCGAGCGCCGGGGCTCGGGAATGTCCATTGCCTTCCCCCGGGTAATGTCCTTCAGGAAAACCACCGTGTTGGCCACGCCGTCCTGGGGCCCGATGACCAATCGTTCAAGGTCTCGAGTCTTGTGCGAATCCGGATCGCAAACCTGCGGGTCCTTGTCGATGGTAAAGGACGGTATGTGAGGCAACGGCCCCGACCACTTGACCGTGCCGGAAATTGTCCCCGTCTGGTTGAGCTGAACCACCTGGTAGCTCTGGGCGGCAGCCCCGACGGCAACTGCGAGCCATAGTAAGGATGCGAAGATTTTGACGGTGCGAGACATCAAATTAGATTCTTCTGATATCCCGATGCTATCCCGACTCTGGGTGGGCGCAAGTCACGAAAGTAACTGGATGGTCTGCATGAACAGGTCTATCGGCGATGGGACGTCTTTTCGCGGACGTTTCTCCCGGAGCGCTTGATGGCACTCAGGTCCAGACAACGGCTCACTTTACCTTTGAGACCGGAGTGGATGCCGGGGGCGGTGCCGGCGTGATTACGTCCGGGACCAGCACTCGCTTCACTGAATCAGGGACTTCATTGGCGTGCGCCAGCAGTTGACTGACTTGCCATAACTGGGCCTCGGTCAGCGTGGTCTTGAAAGCGGGCATGCCGGTCATGCGAATGCCATTGGCCACCTTCCAGTAACTTTCCGAGACGGGATCATCGGTCACTCCCTTGCCCCGGAACAACTGCGGTGGTTCGGGATACATGGTGGTCGCATAGTCGCTGGGCAACTGGCCGGGCAGTCCATGGCACGAGGCGCATTGCTTTTTGTAGACCTCGGCCCCGGCCAGATAGGCGCCTTCATCGGCTGCCACCGGAGGTTGGCCCACGGTCTGCTTCTCAATGTGGGCGTTCAGCGCCATGTGCGCCAGTCTCTTCTCAAACGGCATAGGAGGATCGGCCGTGGCCACCGGCGCCATGCCACTGGCAAAGTAGTAGTAAACGCCTCCTGCTCCAAACATGACGGTCAGCAGAATGCCGATCACGACGCCCTTGATCATTTTTCTTTACCTCTTCTTCCCCACTCAGAAATTGAAGCGATAACCCAGAATCATTTTGGCTATCAGGTGGTCGGTTGAGCCGGTAAGGCCCACCCCCAGGCCAAAATTCAGCTCCCACTGCGGAGCTAGATTTAAATCGATGGCAGGAAAAATCTGGTGCTCCTGTTGCGCCAGCGGATCGAATCCGGTCACCGGGCCCACCGACCCGTAGTATTCGAGCCCGGCAGCGATCTTGCGGCTCAAGTCATAACTGAATTTCGCATTGGGCGAAAAGACCACCCCCTGGTTCACATTTTCGCCGTGGAAAGAGCGGTCCAGCGTGGGGTTCAGGGACCAATACCATCGCCCAACCTTCTGGTCGACGATCGGGCGAATTTCCCACGTCCACGTATCCGGGGAATACTGCCGCCTCTGGTAGCCAATCTCGTTCGAGAGGCTGACCCCAACCGGCCAATGCCACTTCTTCGGAACGGCAACCCGCGGCCGGATGTGATCGCCCACCCACTGCCATCCCTGGCCCCCGGTGATCGAAGTGAACATATAAAAGCCGCACTCGAACCAGTCGTTAAATCCGTGGGTAATTTCGACAGTCTCGTGCTCCGCGTGGTTGGTCGGGTAGAGACCGTCCACCATCGCCTTCGAGCCTTCGATGGTGAAATTGCTATGCAGCTCGAACATGGTATGTTTCGGCTCAACCAGATCGTATCCGTACACCTGTATTTCGTAGTTGTCCTGGGCCCGCGCATAGGCCCCACACATGATTACCGCCAGCATCGCGAGCGCAAAAAGGCGGCCGTGCACAAGACCTGGCCTGAAAATACGGCTCAACGATGGGCTCCCATTCTGAGCAGACAAGGCCTCACGAGGTCGACCGGCAGCGGCGAAAGTTCTAACGATGGTGAAGCAGACTCTATGAGATTCTACAACGACTCACAGCGGATACCGCTCGCTGCGAATGAATTCGATGTGTCTGCACCATGACAAGTTGTTCATCTTCGGCCACGGCCGCAGGCCCAACGGCATCCATTCCTTCATACGCAGGGTAGGGGCATCTTCCTTCGTGTTCCTTCACCAGCACCGGCCCTTGTACATGGCATTCAAGGTCCGGAGCACACTGGTCATTGCATCCCTGCGTCAGGTTCACGGCTCGAGCGTGAACCAATTTGGAACTTGTGAGTGGTTTTACCCATATCCTGCGGACCTTCGTGCCGTGCCGTGTAAGTAAACTTTATAGATCACTATGCCGATCGCGGAACCCATTGCTCCCAGCTCCTCCTACTCCCAACACGTGAACCCTCAATGGGTGAAATTGCTCAACGTGCTGGACCTCTCCGTCAACTATGAAACCTGCGTGGGCGCCGAGCTCTTCACCACGGACGGCCGCCGCATTCTCGACTTCCTTTCCGGATACTGTGTTCACAATGTGGGCCACAATCACCCGGACGTGATTTCCGCAGTCATGGATGAGCTGCAAAAGCGCGGCCCCGTCATGCTGCAGAGCCACGTTCCAGAGCTGGCGGGCGAACTGGCGGATCGCCTTTGTCGGCGTGCCGGGGGTCGCCTGTCCAAAGTATTTTTTGCCAGCTCGGGCAGCGAAGGCATCGAAGCCGCCATAAAATTCTCCCGCGCCCATACCGGACGAACCGGCTTGCTCTTCGCCGATCGCGCCTTCCACGGGCTGACCTGCGGCGCGCTTTCGCTTATGAATGGCGAGTACTGGCGCGACGGATTTGGGCCGCTCCTTCCGGAAACGGAAGCGGTGCCCTTCGGCGATCTCGCGTCCCTCGAACAGAAACTCGCCACTCGGCGCTACGCGGCATTTTTCGTGGAGCCGCTGCAATCTGAAGGCGGCATACGGATTCCCGATGATGAATACCTATTGGCGGCGCAGGCGCTATGCAGGCAGTACGGATCGCTCTTTGTTCTGGATGAAGTGCAGACCGGGATGTATCGCACTGGCCCATTTCTTGCGGCACATCATTTTGGCCTCGATCCCGATATTGTCGTGCTGGCTAAGGCTTTGAGCGGAGGCCTGATTCCAGTCAGCGCAACCCTGATGTCGGATGCCGTCTACAGCTCGGTTTTCAGCTCCATGAAACGGGCCATCGTTCACGCCTCGACCTTCAGCGAGAACAGCCTCGCCATGCGCGCCGGACTGGCCACGCTGGAAGTACTGGAACGCGAGCAACTGGGCAAGCGCGCCACCCGACTGGGAGCAGAGCTGCAGCGGCGATTGTCCGACGAGCTGTCCTCCTACGAAATGGTGAAAGCAGTTCGCGGCATGGGGCTGTTAATGGGAATTGAATTCGCCGTTCCTCGCCGCCTGGGCCTGCGGCTTCCATTCGAAGCGTTCTCCAGGATTCATCCCGCCATGTTCGGCCAGATCCTGGTCATGCGGCTGTTCCGCGACCACGGAATTCTCACCCAGATTTGCGGAAACGATTTCATGGTCTTGAAAGTCGCGCCGCCGCTGGTGGTCAGCGAAGCGCAAGTGGACGAATTCGTTCTCGCGATTCGGAGCGTCGTGGAACTGGCCCACTCTTCTTCCAGCTTTTGGTCGGAGGCGCTCGGGCTGGCACGGAGAGCGGCCAACTTCTAGCTGGTCTTCGTCTATTGATCTTCGTTTATTGATCTTCGTTTAATGATCTACGCCTAAATGACAAATTCAGCTCACCCGGTAGACACTGACGTTTTTATCATCGGAGGCGGACCCGCAGGCCTCGCCGCCGCGATTGCCGCGCGCCGGCAAGGCTTGCATGTGGTGGTTGCCGATGGCGCGATTCCTCCCATCGACAAACCTTGTGGTGAAGGCCTCATGCCGGACGGCATGGCCGCGTTAGCCGATTTGGGCGTCACCATTCCCCCGGAGGATTCATATCCCTTCCGGGGCATCCGGTTTCTGAGTTCAGGAATCAAGGTGGACGCCAGTTTTCCCGTCGGGCACGGTGTCGGCATACGTAGGACCAGGCTGCACCGCCTCATGATCGAGCGGGCCGCGGCTGTTGGTGTCAATCTGCTCTGGCAGACGGTCGTCACCGGGCTGCATCCTGACGGTGTCTGGCTGGGGAATGACCTGGTCCGTTCGCGCTGGATTGTTGGAGCCGATGGCGCTCACTCCCGGGTGCGCCGCTGGGTTGGTCTCGGCGAAAGCGTCGGTCACCAGCAGCGCTTCGCCTTCCGCCGCCACTATCGTGTTTCTCCCTGGACCAGTTGTATGGAACTTCACTGGGGCGACAACTGCCAGCTGTATGTTACCCCGGTTGCCAACGATGAAATCTGCGTGGCCGCCATCTCGCGCGATCCTCACTTGCGCCTCGACGCGGTACTCGCCAAGCTTCCTGCGGTCGGCGACCGCCTGAAAGGACTGGAGCGCACTTCGGCCGAGCGCGGCGCAGTTTCGGCAACCCGAAAATTGCGCCAGGTATATCGCGGGCGGATCGCTCTCATCGGCGATGCTTCCGGCAGCGTGGATGCGATCACCGGCGAAGGGCTTTGCCTTGCGTTTCGCCAGGCCACTCTCTTGGCTCAGAGCTTTGCCGCCGGCAACCTCGAGCCGTATCAGGCCGGGCATCGGAATCTGGCGAGACGTCCGGCACTGATGTCATGGCTCATGCTCACGCTCGAAAGCCGCGACGCCCTTCGACGACGGGTGATGCAGGCATTCGCCACTGAGCCTCGGGCTTTTGCCAGAATGCTGGCCCTGCATGTTGGCGCAGTAACGCCTTTCGCTCTCGCAGGGATCGGACTCTCGTTGGGATGGGATGTGCTGGGCCTATGAAGACCGTGATTCGCTTTGGCGTCTCGACCGCGATCATTCTGTGCCTGGTCGGGACAACTCTCGCCCAGGTCAAGTCCCGCGCCATCGACTTTAACTTTATCCCGGCAAAAACGAAGATCGATTTCACCCTGGGCGATGTTCTCCATACTGTACACGGATCATTCAGCGCGAAAACCGGCGTCGTTCATTTCGATCCGGCAACCAACCAAATAAGCGGGGAAATCCGGGTTGACGCGGCCAGCGGTCACAGTGGAAGTAACGGCCGCGACCAGAGAATGCACGAGCAGGTACTGGAAAGCGCCCGCTATCCCGACATCGTGTTCAGGCCCGATCGAGTAGAAGGACAGGTCGCGACCATGGGAGCCTCCGCCGTCCAGGTGCATGGCATGTTCGCTATCCACGGCGCCGAGCACGAAGTGACCATTCCTGTCCGCGTCGAGATGGGCCCTGACTGGTGGACCGTTGCCCTGGACTTCGCCGTTCCCTACGTCAAGTGGGGAATGAAAAATCCAAGCACATTCGTGCTGCGTGTGGATCAGTCGGTGAACATTAGGATTCAAGCCTCTGGCGAAATTCCCTGATGCCTCTCCTCGCTCCCGCGTTCCGCTGCCGGTAAGGCGGCGGCCTGTCATTCATTACTTACGTTATCTTTCCGGCCCATCCCCGGCCCCAGAATTACCCCCAGGCTCTTTCCTGGTATTACAAAGCCGCAGCGCAGGGCAATGCCCAGGCTCAGGAAAATATCGGTTATATTCCTACCAGGTCCGACCTACCGGCAACGGCAAGAGCGGTGGCGTCGCCAAGGTCATTAACGCGATGGGTAGCGTCGTCGCCGTCAAGTACAATGCCGAAGCCGCAAAATACCGCGCCGAAGCTGCCCGCCTGCGTGATCAGTTGGCTCAAGTCGAAGACCAACTCCAATCTCCGGGCCGCGTTCCTGCTCCTTAACCTCTTGCCAGGCTCGCCGGATCCTTCTGCATAGCTGAACGTTTCTCATAGAATTTCTCGTTTGACATCCCATGGCTGTCGCGGTGTAAAACTTTAGGTATCTAGCGGTTGTGTGTGATCCGAGGTTCCGGCATGGCAGACAGCGAAAACCACCAGGCAACCGAAGCGCTGTTGAAGAGGGTTTCCCGGCGCAGCTTCATTAAAGGAGTGATCAGCAGCGGCGTTGCCGTCTCTTCCGCGAACTATCTGTTCCGGGCCTCCACTGTTTTCGGACAACCGGCGCCGGATGGCATGGGAGAGCGGCTCATCACTCTCAACGTGAATGGCCAGCAGCGGCGGGTCGATGTGATGAAACAGGAAACTCTGGCCTGGACGCTGCGCTACAAGCTGGGGCTCACTGGCACCAAGCTGGGCTGCGACCGCGCTGAATGCGGCGCCTGTACCGTCCTTATTGATGATGTGCCGCACTACTCGTGCTCTGTACTGACCCACACCGTGCGTGGCAGAAAAGTCCAGACCATCGAAGGACTGGCCAGCCCCGACGGCACGCTGCACCCGGTGCAGCAGGGCGTAATCGACGAACAGGGCTTCCAGTGCGCGTTCTGCATGTCCGGCTTCGTGATGGCGACGGTAGGTTACCTGAAGACGAATCCCAACCCCAGCCGGTCCGAGTTGGCCCACGGAATATCCGGCAACCTCTGCCGCTGCCAGGACTACGACAAGATCCTCACCGCAATGATGCGCGGCGCAGAGAACATGAGGAAGGTGAAGCATGCCTAGCGCGGACGCGAAGCCCGCTCAACCGAAGTACAAGCTCATCGGCAAGGACTACACCACGCCGGATCTCTACGCGAAAGTGACCGGCAAGGCAAAATACGCGGAAGACTTCCGCGCCGAAGGCATGTTGTTCTGCAAACTGCTTTTGAGTCCCGTGCCCCACGGACGCGTGAAGCACCTGGATTTGAGCAAAGCGCTGGCCATGCCCGGGGTCAGGGCCATCCTTACGCAAGACGATCTTCCTGCCCCGGCGGACAGCGTGACCGATCTGGGCGCGGTGATCAAGGCCAACAAGCAGGGCGAAAAAGCTCTCACCATGGAGCCGCTCTATCACGGTGAACCGATCCTGGCCGTTGCGGCCGTGGACGAGCTGACCGCTGCCGAAGCCATCGAAGCCATTGATATCGAATTTGAGCATCTGCCGTTTGTTGTCGACCCGCTCGATAGCCTCCGCCCCGGCGGTCCGAACCCGCGGACGGATGGCAATATATGGATCAGGCCGCAGGTGCCGCCCGCCAAGCCAGGAGAGAAGCCGCCGAGCCCTCCACCACCCCAGGTCGGAGAACTCAAATGGACAGCCGCAGATTTCGCCGAAGCGAAGGATGGCCGCCTGCCCATGGGCAAGGCGCCTGACGAGTGGTCCTACGGCGATGTGGATGCCGGACTGAAAAACGCTGCGCTGGTTCTGGATGAAACCTTCGTCACGCCCGACACCAGCCATCAGACTCTCGAGCCTCGCACCGCCCTGGCATATTGGCAGAACGGCAAGGTGTTCATCCACATGGGGACGCAAAGCACGGTGCAGACTCTGGCCGGTCTGGGACGCTGGCTGAACATGGACCCCAGCCAGATCGTCCTGATCAGCGAATACACCGGCGGCGGCTTCGGCAGCAAAGCTACCGGCTACATTTTCGCCATCATCCCCGCGCTGCTGGCAAAAAAAGCCAACGCCCCGGTCATGATGCGCATCAGCCGCGAGGAAGAACATTTCATCGGCAGGGCGCGTCCCGGTTTTCAGGGCCGGATGAAGGTGGGCTTTTCCAGGGAGGGAAAGATCACTGCCCTGGATATGTTCGCCATCTCGAACAATGGCCCCTACGAGGCAAACGGCGATGCCAATGCTTCGGGAATCATCGTCTCGCTCTTGTATCAACCCGAGGCCATGCGCTGGCGCGGCGTGACAATGCTGACCAACACTCCGCCGCGAGGCCCCCAGAGCGCGCCGGGCGGCATGCAGGGCATCATTATTATGGAGCCCATCCTGGCCAGGGCGGCCCGCAAACTCTCGCTCGATCAGGTGGAAATAAGAAAAATCAACGCTCCCGAAGCTAAAGCGCCATTCGGGCCGCCGCGGGACGGCAAGCGCGGGCACTCGACCAGCGCGTTTCTGAAAGAAGCGCTCGATCGCGGCTCAGAACAGTTCAAGTGGAAGGAACGGATCGCGCGTCCGAAGCGAAGCGGCACCAGGGTGCGCGGCGTGGGCGTGTCGTCGAGCGGCTTCTTCGCCGGCTCCGTGGGATACGACGGGTTGTTTGTGATCAAGCCCGACGGCCGCATCGCCATTCAATCGGGAATCGGCAACCTGGGGACAGAGTCCATCAGCGACGTTCACCGCGTAGTCGCCGAGGTCCTGGGCGTTCCCTGGGAAAAATGCGATGTGGAATGGGGCAACACCAGCAAGAACCTGCCCTGGACCTGTGTCTCCGGCGGGAGCCAGACCACTCACGCCATGACCCGAGCGGCATACGCCGTGGCCATGGACGGAAAGCAGAAGCTGCAGGAGATCGCCGCCAAAACCTACGGCGGCACGCCGGAGCAGTACGAAGTGGCGAACGAACGCGTCTTCCACAAGGGCGGCGGCAAGAGCATGACCCTGGCGCAGGCCGCGCAGCGCGCCATTCAGCTGGGCGGCATCTACGACGGTCACGAAGCGCCCGCGGACGTGAATAAATACACCAAGACATCCATCGCGGCGCTGGCCGGACAGGGACTGGTCGCGGCCGCCAAGGACAAGTATCCGCACGACGGCCAGACTTTTTCCTACGTCGCTAGCTTTGCCGAAGTCGAAGTCGACGTGGAGACCGGCAAGTACTACATCACGGACTTTCTCGCCGTCGCCGATGTGGGCACCGTGATTCATCCCAAGTCGCTCGGCGGCCAGGTGGTCGGCCGGTCGATCCTGGGGATTGGCCATGCCATCGGTCAGAAGTGGGTGTTTGATCCGCAGTATGGTCACATGATTTCCCTGCGCTTCCACCATACCAAGCCGCCCACCATCCTGGATGTGCCGACCGACATGCAATGGGCGGCGCTGAACATCCCCGATCCTGAAACTCCGGTGGGCGCTCGCGGCATCGGCGAGCCCCCGGTGGGAGGCGGTTGCGGCGCCGTTTTGAATGCCCTCTCGGATGCCCTGGGCGATGAAATCTATCGCCGGGCGCCGGTCAACCTGGACACGATTCTGACCTCGCTCGAAGCCGGGCGGCCCATGCAGGATCCCTTGACCGCATTCATTTAACCGAATTTGTTTGACCGGGACCTGAAACGGAGAAAGTCATGGCGGTAATACGAGATGTGATGCCGGCGTTCCAGTTGTTTCAGCCTACCTCCATCGCGGACGCGCAAAAGCTTCTCGAGCAGCACGGGCATGAGGCCTGGGTCATGGCCGGCGGCCTCGACAGCTTCGATTGGCTCAAAGACCGAATCAAGAAGCCCAAGGCGCTGGTCGATCTCAGCGGGATCGAAGAACTGAAAGGCGTCCGCGCCACCAACAACGGAATTGAAATTGGTGCCATGACGACGCTGACCGAAGTCGTCCGCCACCCCGTGGTGAAAGAGAAATACGGATTGCTGGCACAGGCCGCGGAGCTGGTGGCATCGCCTCAGATCCGCAATCAGGGCACGCTCGGCGGCAACGTCTCGCAGGACGCACGTTGCTGGTACTACCGGGCCGGCTGGCCCTGCTATCGCGCCGGTGGAAACATCTGCTACGCCGACACGCCGGTCGGTAGAAACCGTGAGCACGCCATTCTTCACGCCGAGCGCTGCGTGGCCGTCAATCCCTCCGATACCGCGCCCGCACTGGTCGCGCTCGACGCCAGGTTCGTGGTGCAGACTCCCAAGGGCGAGCGCGTGGTCGATGCCGAGGATTATTTCGTCGGCCCCGACATCGATATCACTCGCATGAACATCTTGCAGCCCGGCTATCTGCTGACCGCGATTCGCATTCCCTCCACCTGGGCCGGCGCGCAATTCTATTTCGAAAAGGTGCGCGACCGGAACGTGTGGGATTTCCCTTTAATGAATGTGGCTTCGGCGATGGTGTTGTCGGGCGACAGGATTGAACGGATCCGCATCGCCGTCAATGCTGCTGCGGCCCGCCCCTTGCGCTTGAAAGCCGTGGAAGATGCGGTGCGCGGCCAGTCGCGGACCGCCGCGACCGGAGAAATGGCAGGCAAACTGGCGGTCCAGGGGGCTGTCCCGCTGCAGTTCAACGGCTACAAGATCCCGCTGATGCGAAACCTGGTGAAGCGCGCCATCGGCGGCGTGCAGGAGGCAGCATGGGCTTCATAGAGTGGGCGACCAGTCCCCTGGGACAGAACGTCCCGATTCACATTGCGTGGTTCCTGATATGGGTGGCGCTGATCGCAGGCCTGCTCTTCCTGGTCGTGCATGCCATCTATCTGCGGTATTTTGCGAAAGAGAAAGAGTTTGTGGCTGATGCGTCTCCTCAGATTGCAGGCCAGTTGCCCGCCCGCATCCCCAGACACTCGCTGACGGCGAGATTATTTCACTGGATCATGGCCGCAGCGATGTTCACCTTGTTGTTTACCGCATTCCTGCCCAAGGTCGGCGTCCAGTTCGATTGGGTC
>DASQHA010000066.1:0-26668 GCA_035632335.1 Terriglobales bacterium | reverse complement strand
CGACCGGAACTGGATCTTCGGGTTGTGCTTGGACAGCACCTTGGTGATGGCCGCCGTCAACGTGGTCTTGCCATGGTCAATGTGACCAATCGTCCCTACGTTGCAGTGCGGCTTATTCCGCTCAAATTTCTCTTTCGCCATATCTCGCTCGCTGTTTCCTTCCTTCAGTAATAGCGATAAAGCTGCTGAAACTTTGTCCGCAGCCCGGGCTCCACTTCTTCCACTCGCGACAGGTAGAACTCCCGCATCTGCGCCTGGTCGGAAACGGTCAGCGCGTGGTACAGCTTCTGCGCTCCCAGTCTCGCCAGGGTGTCATCCACTTTTTCAAATACGCCTCTGGCGAGTATCGCTTCCAGATCGCGTATCCGGGCGCCGCTCTTGCGCACCCGCTTGAGGAACTGTTCGACCTTTTCCGGGGCCAGGGCGCGATTCACTGCGCCTCGCAGCTCCTCAAATTCCCGCTCTTTCTCAACTCTTATGACAGTTGGCTGAAAGCTCACCATCACGCGCACCCTGCGTCAGAAAACTCTGGAGCGGGAGACGGGAATCGAACCCGCGACCAACAGCTTGGAAGGCTGTGACTCTACCACTGAGTTACTCCCGCTCAGCCTTAACTCTGAGATCCCTCGCAACTAACGCTCGGGATTTCGGCTGCGGGCTCCCGCTTCGCTCACGCCCGCAAAACGCCTCAAGTTACTCCCGCTGAGAACCAGCCATCAGCCTTCAGCCTCAGCTACCACCCTGGCCTCGGCCGCCGATTTCCATTCGCTCAACGAATCTCTGGAGCCGATGACCAGGATTGAACTGGTGACCTCTCCCTTACCAAGGGAGTGCTCTACCAACTGAGCTACATCGGCTTACACCAGCCGTCAGCTATCAGCCGTCAGCCTTCCGCTAAATCCTGACCCGGCTCCGGCTGCTCCGTCCTGCTCTCGCGGTCCGGGTGCATCACATCATGGCGCCGCAGCCAGGTCTTCAGCGCGAACATGGCCAGGACCGCCAGCGTGGCGAAGCGCAATTTCGGATCGCTCAAAGTCGCCCACGACAGCGCTCCCAAGACCACGAAGGCGGCCAGCGCCATGTAGAGACGATTCATTTCAAGTCTCTGGTGCACAGGGAAGGATTCGAACCTTCGTACCTCCGAGGAGGGGCAGATTTACAGTCTGCTGGCTTTAACCACTCACCCACCTGTGCAGAACTGCAGAACAGTTCGGCCTTACCTGCTGATCCGGCATTCCTCGCAGACCTGCACGCTCACGGAAGATCGTTCAGACGGACTCTTCGATGCGAAACCGTCGAAAAGTGAAGAACAGAAAAGCGCGCGAATATGCCCTCGCACGCAAACACCACACTTGGAAAATTCCCTTATGGAGTGCCGTTGGAAAAATCTGTCAGCCGCCGCCCGCGCCGTTGCCTCGTATCCTGCCTTCCGGAACCAATGCTGGAGCTGGCGAAGGGATTTGAACCCCTGACCCTCTGATTACAAATCAGATGCTCTACCAACTGAGCTACGCCAGCAGGTCTTGGATCGGGCCTCTCCCTTTTGGGGACAAGACGCCCTCTGATCCCTTCCTGATGTCCGGGACAATTCTAAAAGTTACCATAACGGCATTTTGGGTGCAAGCGGGGGGTGGGGCGGAGACTCCTGTCCGCCGCCTGAGGTTGTCCTTCGGCTCAGACCTTCGACCCCGACCTTGGACACGGATATTGCCGATCTCTCAACCGAAATTCAAAATCCAAAGGCGGCGGACAAGAGTGTCCGCCCCACACAAGCTGGGGAGACTGTAGCCATGCCCAAGCGCAATCTACGGATCATCAAGCCGGTCAAGAATGTGCCGGTCATCGGAGCCCACCTGCCCGTCTGCCTCGACTTCAAGAACGGAAAACTCTATCCCAATGAGCGGCCTGGCCTGGGGGTTGAACTTGGATTTCAAGCAATTGACCAAGATCGCTGAAATCCCCGAACCGGTCACGGCTCGCTCAGACTTACTTCCGTCCCGATGGGTCGATTACCAACTGGTAGCTCGTGGATTTACCCCCAGTTGTTAGATCACGGTTCTCAGTTCTCAGTTATTTCTTGAGGGCTGCGATCTGCTGGACCAGGGTGTCGATTTCGTCCGCTTTGAGTTTGTCGGCGTACTTGGGCATGCGGTGTTTGCCGTCGGCGATGATGGTGCGCAGGTCGGCGGCGGGCTTGTCCGAAAACAGCGATGGTCCGCCGAAGTGGCGGCCTTCAGCGGTTTTGCCGTGACACTTCGCGCAGTTTTTCTGGTAGACCGGATTCGCCGTCAGGCCGGAGGGCGGATTTTGCGCGGCGACGGCCAGCGAAAGAGAAAATGCGGCCAAGGCGAGCTCGAACATTTTCATGGTAAGCCTCGTCGGGAGGATTGGCGTACAGGAGTTTTGGATGCCTGAACCGGGTGCCGGGGTGTCAGCGCCGCGGGAAGGCGCGCAATCGCGGCGGATTCGGCAGTGCACAGAATTTATGTGGGCGCCGAATCCCTTCGCTCTACTGGTCTCCGCCCGGCCCTGCCGCACTTTGCCTGGCCTGCGTCTCGGCCTGGTCAGCGGCGGCTTCCTGATCGGTCAGGTCCCGGGCCGCGTCCGTATCCGGCGGCGGAAGTGGCACATCGGAGGCCATCGTGCCGGTGTCCGGGGCCTTCGGCAATCCGTTTGTGCCCTGCTTTTGTGCCAGGTCCTTCATGCCGTTGTCCAATTGTTCCTGGAAATGATTGTGCATGTCCTGCAAATCTTCCACGGAAACGGCAATCTGCCGGCCCGCGGCGCAGTCACCCTTCTTGCTGGCTGAGACACTGGCGGTGACCTTCTGGGTGGCATCGGGCGTATCGGAAAGCCGGGTGATCACATCGCCCGCGGTGAGGTCGCATTCCTGGCCATTGGACAGGACAGAAATATCACTGGACACGATAAAGGTGCGCCGCGCAGGATCGAGCGCCGGCGGCACTTCACCACTTGCGGGTTGGGGAGCCTGTCCATCGTAGGAATCGGCCTGGCCGCCGGAGGACTGTTGTTGCTCCGCTGCCAGTTGCGCCTTCACTTCTTCCGCGATCGCCTGTTTCACTTCCGGAGTCAGGGTCACCGGCCCGGAATTCGCCTGTCCTCCGCCGTCCCCGTAATTCGGCTGCGACTGCTCGTATTGCGCTTCTGCTTCGGCCCTGGCTTCGGCACGGGCTTCGGCCCGGGCCTCGTAAGCGGCTTGCAGATTGGCCGCGATCAGGTAATCCGTAAGCCAGAACGCCGCCGACGGATAGACCGAATAGGGCGCGAAATATCCGCCGTAGTAGCCGTACCAGGGCCCCCAGCCCCAGCCCCCGATGCCCACTCCCCAGTACACCGGCACGCCCCACGGACGGTATGCCCAGCCGTAAAAGACAGGGTGGTACCAGTAACCGGGATAGTAGCCATAGTAGTGACGGCCGCCGTAGTAGTAGCCGCGATAGATGCCGACACGATAGACCCCGTGGCTATAGTAAGTGCGCGAATAAAAGGAGCGCCCGCCGCGCGTGATGTAGGCCCGCTGCACGTAGCCGCTGCCTCCGCCCCGGACCACGATCCGCACTCCGCCCCGTTCGGTCACGATCGTGCGTCCGCCGCGTAAGTTGTGCTGAATCCGCATTCCGTCGCGGTTGATGGCGCGGATCTGCCCGTTCGGCCGAAAGCTGGCCGACCCGCCGCCCCGAAGAGAAACGGTGCGCCCGGGGGCCCGACGGCTGTTCATGTCTCCACGATTATTCGCGCTGTAGCTGCCCCGGTTAGCGGAATTGTTTCTGCTATAGCCGGGCGAATTCCCGCCGCGGTTGTCACGCGTGTTCCCAGCCCGATTGCCGGGGTTCGCGGAACGATTGGTTTGCCGGCCCATGTTGCCGCCGCCATCGCGAGCGCCCGCGGGAGCCCTTTGCACGTGAGAGTTCTCGCGGCTGGGACCCGATGCACGGCTGGGACCGCCGTCATGGCCCTGGCCACCGGAGCGTCCCGGATTCCCCGCGTGCTCGCCCTGCCCTCTTGATTCCTGGCCGTGCTGGCCCCACGCGAGCCCTGAAATCGCCAGGGATGCCAGGACCAAAATCGACGCGCGCAGAGCGTTGCGGCTACGGGCGAATGAATCCATTACAGCCTCCAGACTTCTTCTCCATGCTAGCTTCCGTCGGAAGGGTGTCAACGTTACGTCGGTTTATAGCGGTCGCGGATGTTCCGAGACCAGAATCGCCGCACTTTGAGCGAGATGCGGGCGGTGTGCGGTCCGCAGTGCCATCCGAAGCTACCGGGCGTCACTAACACCCGATTCAACTGGTTGGGCTTTCGCGCTCTTTGTATGTTAAGTATATTTGACATTGAGTAAATAATATATTACATTATGTCGCTAAAGTTAGAT
Organism: Terriglobales bacterium; assembly: GCA_035632335.1. Lineage (GTDB taxonomy): Bacteria > Acidobacteriota > Terriglobia > Terriglobales > Acidobacteriaceae > JAIQFF01. Next base: position 22,275 of record DASQHA010000066.1, on the reverse strand, counting down.
ACGGATGGAGGTCTACCATGTCCTTTCGCGAAAAAAGCGCCTGGATCTCGGTGGTTTCGATGGCGGCTATTTATGGTTTCTACTTCTGGTCGTTATTGCATGCCGGGCGTAAAGCCGCCGGTGTCGGGTTTGGCGGCTTGCTGGAAACGATCATTGCGCTTGTGTTTGTGCAGGTGGTGCTGACCGTCGCTGTTGCCATCTTCTCGCCCAGGGACGCAAAGGCGCCGCGTGACGAGCGCGACAAACTGATCGAGCTCCGGGCCATGCGGTTCGCCTACGCCGGGCTGGCGACGGGCATCGCGTTCGCCTGCTTTTTCGGCGCATTCGATCCCCCGATCCTTTTCGGCACGAATGCCCTGCTGTTCATTCTGGTGACGGCCGAGATCATGCGCTCGGCCTGCCAGATCGTGCAATACCGGCGGGGAGCCTGACATGGGAATCATTCGCAACGAAATCAGGCGCCTGCGCTTCGAGCACGGAGAAATGACGCAACAGCAGCTGGCGGAAAAAATCCACCTGACCCGGCAGACCGTGAACGCCATCGAACAGGGAAAGTACTCGCCGTCGCTCGAAGCCGCGTTCCGCATCTCCGCCGTGTTCGGCAAACCGCTGGAGAGCGTATTCCATTATTCCGAGGAGTGAATGAGCGGACACTCGGCGGCAGGCACTTGTGGTCGGAGTGAAATTCTTGGACAAATGGCCAGAGTACCGACCAGTGGATTTTGTTTGTGATCTCAATGCACGCCGTCGCGACGAGAACCCACACATCGCAAAGTACGCGATGTGTGGGGCACCCGGCTCTCTTGAGAGAACTTGCCTTCAATGTGACTGTTTGCGATACGAATCACTGCCTCCTGTGTCCAGCCCGTTCCGGCGTCAATGGTGGGACGCCCTTCGGACGAGTGTATGTACACTTCTGGAAAGTGGAGGACTGCCACGCTGGCTTCGAGAGTGATTTGGTCTACTGCTGAGTCGTGAATCTCGATTGCTCGGTTTTCCACGAGCGATTATCTCAGATGGATAAATGACGATAACAGGCGATTACACTCATTGACCCGCGGACATCCCGCGAATACCCTCCGACGGGGGTGGCGAACTAACCCCACTCTTCTCTGCCCCCGCCGCGCGTTGACTTGCTCCTCCGCCTTACCTAACATGGCATCCTTAATCTTTCTTCTTCTTTCGCCGGCCATGACGGGGCAGTCACGATGATCGGGCAGACGATTTCGCATTACCGCATTGTCGACCGGTTGGGCGGCGGCGGCATGGGTGTGGTTTATAAAGCCGAAGACACCCGCCTGCACCGTTTCGTCGCGCTCAAGTTTCTGCCCGATGAAGTGGCCAAGAATGCGCAGGCGCTCAGCCGCTTCCAGCGCGAGGCGCAGGCGGCTTCCGCGTTGAACCATCCCAACATCTGCACCATTTACGACATTGGCGAGGAAAACGGCCAGGCGTTTATCGCCATGGAATATCTGGATGGCGTGACCTTGAAGCACATGATTGCCGGGCGTCCCATGGAACTGGACACGCTGCTGGCGCTGGCCATCGAGATCGCCGACGCGCTGGACGCGGCGCATTCGAAGGGCATCATCCATCGCGACATTAAGCCGGCCAACCTTTTCGTCACCGAGCGTGGGCACGCCAAGATCCTGGACTTTGGATTGGCGAAGGTCACTGCGGTAAGCGGCAGGATGGAAGCTGTAGGACCTTCTCAGGCGACCGCCGTGAGCGAGGACCACCTGACCAGCCCCGGGTCAACCATGGGCACGGTGGCCTACATGTCTCCCGAACAGGCCAAGGGCAAGGAACTCGATGCCCGGAGCGATCTGTTTTCCTTTGGCGCGGTGTTGTATGAGATGGCGACCGGCACGCTGCCTTTTCGCGGCGACACTTCGGCGCTGATCTTCAACGCGATTCTGGAAAAGCTGCCCACGCCTCCCATACGGCTGAATCCCGATCTGCCCGCCGAACTGGAGCGCATTATCAGCAAGTCGCTGGAGAAAGACCGCAACCTGCGGTATCAGCATGCCGCCGATATGCGCTCTGACCTGCAGCGGCTGAAGCGGGACACGGACACGGGACGGGCCGTTGCGGCAGCGAGTTCGGGGAGCATCGCCGCGGCGCAGGAGCCACCTGTTTCTTCTTCGGCGGTCGCGCCCATGCCCGGCTCGGGGTCATCGGCGTCGGCCCGGCAGGCGGCGGCTTCGAGTGCCAAGGTGCAGGCGGCTCCTGTGTCGGCAGCCGCGGCAGTCGCCGAGCTTCCGGGAAAAAAGAAGTGGTGGAAGATTGCATTGCCGGTGGCCGTGCTGCTGATCGCGATCGTTGCCGGATTTTTCTTCTACTCCAGGCGCAACCAGGCGCTGACCGAGAAAGATTCCATCCTGTTGACTGACTTCGTCAACACGACCGGCGACAGCGTCTTCGATGGGACCATGAAACAAGCGTTGGCGGTGCAACTGGAGCAGTCGCCGTATCTGAACGTTTTGCCGCAATCGCGAATCCAGGAAGCGCTCCGCTTCATGGGGCGCTCTCCCGATGAACGGGTGACGACCGATGTGGCGCGGGAAATCTGCCTGCGGGAAGGCGTGAAGGCCATGCTGACCGGTTCAATTTCGAGCCTGGGCAGCCATTACGTGATTGACCTGAACGCGGTGAACGCACAGACCGGCGATTCGCTGGGACGGGCCCAGGCGGAGGCCGACAGCAAGGAAGTGGTATTGAAGTCGCTGGATAAAGCGGCGTCCGATCTGCGGCAGAAACTGGGCGAATCGATCGGGTCGGTGCAGAAGTTCACCACTCCGCTGCAACAGGCGACAACGTCTTCTTTAGAGGCGTTGCAGGCCTTTACCCTGGGACAGGCCGAGCATCAGAAACTCAACGACGAGGGCGCGATTCCGCATTTAAAACGAGCCATTGAGCTCGATCCGAATTTCGCCATGGCGTACGCAACTCTGGGCGTGGTCTACGGCAACCTGGTGCAAGCCAGACTGCAACGCGAGAACCTGAGCAAGGCGTTTGATCTGAAAGACCGGGCCAGTGAACGGGAGAAGTTCTACATCTCAGCTCATTATTACAGTGAAGGAACGGGCGACCTGGACAAGAGCATCGCGATCTACGAGCAATGGAAACAGACGTATCCTCGAGACTCGGTTCCGTGGGACAACCTGGCAATGCTTTACGCAGGAACGGGGCAGCACGAGAAGGCGCTGGCCAATGCCAGTGAAGCCATGCGCAACGACCCGAAAGACCGCTTCGCGTATGAGAACCTTTCCGGTGCTTACGAGCATCTGGGCCGCTACGACGAAGCCAGGGCCATTCTGGATCAGTCCTCGGCCCAGAAGCTGAGCACACCTTCTGATTCCGGTGACCGCTTCGCACTGGCATTCCAGCGGGGCGATGAGACCGGAATGCAGAAAGCCGTGGAAGCGGCCAAAGGCAGCCCGTTTGAACCCATCATGTTTCTCATAAAGGGGAACAGCCTGTGCGCAACCGGGAAGATACAGGATGCGAGACAAAGCTACTCGGCGGGGGCAAATCTGGCGCAAAACGCCGGCATAAAGGAGCTCTCCGCCGGCATCAAGATATTAGACGGCTTATGCGAGGGTGAAGCTGGCAGTGCTCCGGCGGCAAGACAAAGGGCGACGGAAGCCCTCGCCCTCACTGACGACCACGGCACCCGCATGGGGGCGGCCCAGCTATTATCCCGGGCGGGTGACGCCGCCCGATCTCAGAAACTGATTGAAGACTTGGCCCGGGAATACCCGAGCGACACCATGCAGAACATGGTCTGGCTGCCAGTCGCCCGGGCAGGGAACCAGATACACGCGAACCAAGCTGCGCAAGCCGTGTCCTCTCTGGACTTGGCCACCCCGTATGAAATGGGGTCGCCGCCCGAGGGGGCTGCCTACTGGCCGATGTACGTGCGCGGCGAGGCGTATCTGCATTTGGCAGATGGCGCGAAGGCAGCCGCAGAGTATCAGAAGATTCTGGATCATCGCGGCGTCGATCTCACCAGCCCGCTCTATCCGCTGGCGCGGTTGGGGCTGGGACGGGCCTATGCGCTGCAGGGGGACAAAGCGAAGGCCAAAGGCGCTTACCAGGACTTCTTTGCGGCCTGGAAAGACGCCGACCCGGACGTCCCAATCCTGAAGGACGCCAAAGCCGAGTACGCCAAACTGCAGTGACCGTGTGGGGCGGGCGCCCTCGCCCGCCGCTTTTGAACTTGGTTTTCAGTATTTCCCTTCAGGGATATCGATTTCCGGCAAAGCTCAAGGTCAAAGACAAAGCTTAAGGTCAAAGGCAAATCAAGGTCAAAGACAAATCAAGGTCAAAGACAAAGCAAGGTCAAAGGCGGCGGGCGAGGGCGCCCGCCCCACACATTTTTCCAAGCTGATATGATTATTGCTCCCTGATCGCCGCTGGCCCGGGCTTGCGGCGGTCGCACTTCATGCGGATACGACGTCGACTCCCCATCCTGTTAGGCGTGGTGCTGGTAATCGCCGCCATCGCCCTGGCTGTCGTACTGCGCAAGCATGCCCCACCTGAACCGGCCCGCCTGCTTCCCGGCGCGGACGGATATTTTTACGTCGATCTGAGGTGGGTGCGCCGCGCCAATATCGCCGGCCAGATCCCGGACGTTCCCCACGAACCGGAGTATCAGCAGTTTATCCAGGCCACCGGGTTCCAGTTCGAGCGCGACCTGGACCAGGCCGCCTTCGCCATTCATTACCCGGTGGTCAAAAAGAATGCCAACCCCGCCACTCCCGCCCCGCCCCGATTCTCGGAAGTGTTTGTGGGCCGGATTGAAGGAGAGCGCCTGCGGGCTTACCTGGGCAAGATCTCGGGGTCGATGGACAACTACCGCTCGGTTGACATCTACAATATTCCCCTGGAAGGCCGTACTTTGCGGGTGGCGGTCCTGGGCTTCGACACGGTGGCGGCGTCGAACCATGACGATCCCGAGGTGATCCGCGGAATCATTGATCGGTCGCGCAAGCTGGCTTCTCCATTCGGCGGGCCTGCGTTGCTGCGCCGGTACTATAAATATGTTCCCCTGGCGAGCCTGGCCTGGGCCATTTTTAACGTGGACCCGGTGGGCAGCCTGCCCAGCCGGAATGCCCTGTCGTTTTTGTTTACCAAGCCGGCCACGGTGGTGGCCTCCGCGCGCTATCTCGGGCACGTGAATTTCCGGGCGGAAGCCTTTACCGGAAGTCCGGATGAGGCCCGGCGCTTGACGGAACAGTTGGGGACATTTCTGCAGCTCTTTCATGCGGCCGAAGGGAATGTTTCGACGCCGGGCGGCGATCCCGACGTGAAAGCCTTTTTTGACGGGTTGAAAGTTCAGCAACATGACAGTCGCACAGTGTTGACCGCGTCTATTCCGCCGGGATTTCTCCGCAAGGCGGTAGCATCGCCGCCGGCAGAATTGCAGCCGCCGCAGGCGGCGGGGCCTGCCGCCAGCCAGAGCAAATAGCTGCAACCTCGGAGTTCGCTGCGCATCATCTGTAAAGGATCGGCAAAGACCACGTGAGGACAGCTGCCCTCGGCTGTCCAGGCGAGCTTTGCTCGCCAGTTTTTTCCAGCCCGGATCCACCACTGCGGAGCTGCGCTCCGCCGGACAGCCGGGGGCGGCTGTCCCCACGTGGCTTGTGTAGTACCGGATATTGGCTGGGGCGCGGGTGCGGCAGCAGGTACAATAAACTTTGATGTCTACTCTTCCTCTTCCCATAGCGGCCTTCCTGGCGGGGCTGGTTTCGTTTCTCTCGCCCTGCGTCCTGCCGCTGGTTCCAGGCTACGTTTCGCTGATTTCGGGGGCGGGCGTGGAGGAATTGAAAACCCAGGAGTCCCGCCTTCTGGGCCGGGTGATGCTGAATTCCATCGGCTTCATTCTCGGTTTCAGCGTGGTCTTCATTTCCCTGGGCGCGATCTCGACCGAAGTGGGGCAGCTGCTGGCGCGCTACAAATCGGTGCTGGCGCAGGTGGCGGGTGTGGTCATCATTCTTTTTGGATTGCACCTGACCGGCTTGTTCAAGATCAAGGCGCTGTACACCGACGCGCGGCTGCATAGCGTGAAGGGCGGCAGCACACCCTGGGGAGCATTTCTGATCGGCTTCGCCTTTGCTTTCGGCTGGCCGCCCTGCGTTGGACCCATCCTGGCGGTCATCCTGGGCTTCGCCGCGACCCAGGACTCGGTGGCCAAGGGCATTTTATTGCTGGCGGTTTATTCCATGGGACTGGCCGTGCCCTTCCTGCTGACCTCGCTCGGCATCGAACGCTTTCTCAAGTTCTACAAGCGCTTTCGCATGCACATGCATGCGCTCGAAGTGGCCAGCGGGGGTTTGCTGATTGTGCTGGGCGTGCTGCTGGTGTTTGGGCGCTTCACCATCATCTCGAACTATTTATCGTTTCTGAACCGGTTCGCACTTTGATTTGCATTCTCATTCGCGCTGGCCAAGGGAGTATGTCGTGAAACGCGATCCAGTAATCATTATCGTGGTCGCCATGGTGGTGACCGTCATGATTGTGTTCGGCTTTCAAGTGGCGCGGCGGAATTCCGGCCAGACCGCCAGCGCGGGCCCCAGCATGACCGGCCAGGCTGCGCCGGACTTCACTCTGCAATCGCTCGACGGCAAAACCGTCCATCTGTCCGATTTCCGCGGCAAGGGCGTGCTGCTGAATTTCTGGGCCACCTGGTGCCAGCCCTGCAAGATCGAGATGCCCTGGTTTGCCGAGTTGCAAAAACAGTACGGCCCGCAGGGACTGCAGATCGTCGGCATCGCCATGGATGACGCCAGTCCCAAGGAGATCGGAGAGTTTGCCCACGACCTGGGCGTCAACTATCCCATCCTGGTGGGAAAAGAAGAAGTGGGGAACGCCTACGGCGGAGTGCAGTTTTTGCCGGCGACCTTCTACATTGGTCGCGACGGCAAAGTGGTGGACAAAGTGTTCGGGCTGAAAGGCCGGGGCGAAATCGAAGATAGTATCAAGAAGGCGCTGGCCGAGGGCCAGGCGGTGCAGGCGCAAAAGTAATCTGGCCGGCGGACCCGAATCCTTCTAAGATTTTCTCATGTTGATGTGGCGCAAGCTCGCTTCCGGTCTGGCCTTGACCGGATTGGTCCTCCTGGCCGGAGTCGCGGCCGGGCAGGAGACTTCCGCCGGTCTTGCCGACAGTCCGGGAAGAAAGACTCCATCGGTTTCGATGACGCCCTCGCCGGTCGTTACCGTGACCCGAGGGAAGTCGAACCCGGTGAACCTTCGCTTTCATGTGGGCTCGGGTTTTCACGTGAATTCCAACCAGCCCAAGTCTGAATTTCTCATTCCCACCGTGCTCAAGCTGAGCGCTCCCACCGATATTGTGATCGGGCGGGTCACTTATCCCGCGGGCTCTGACATGAGTTTTGCGTTTGCGCCTGAGGACAAGCTGAGCGTTTATACGGGATCGTTCCCGGTGGTGGTGGAAGTGCGTCCGCTGGCCGAGGTGATTCCTGCCAAGTACATGATTCGGGGAGAGCTGAAATATCAGGCTTGCGACAATGCGGCCTGCTACCCGCCTAAAAAACTGCCGGTCCAGTTTGAAGTCAAAGTCATCAAGGGGCCGCCGGCGCGCCGCAGGAATCCTGGACAAAGTCCCCATGTTCACTTATAGACAGGCCGACTGACCGCGGGTCAGGCTGGCGAAAGTTCTCTCTAATCGTTTTAATCAAAGCTTGAAAGCACAAGCGGCCAGAGTACAATCGCTGGGACAAGTGTGTATCGGCACTGACCCGAGAGACACGCATTCGATTCTCTAATGGACGGGTCAGGCTTTGGAACCCCTGCTTCTCTGGCGTGCTTGGAAAGATCAGATGGCCTTTGAGCCTGAGCAGAAACGGCTGGATTCGAGATCGCCGATGGAGGCGTTGCCGCCTGATTTTTTCCGCTCTCCGGCCTCACCTACGACCCTCTTCGAGAGCGCGTCCTGTCCCGAAACTTTGGTTGATTATGTCAGCCAGGCCTTCCTCGAGAGTCTGCCCAACGACCTGACCCGGATGATTTACCTGGCGTCACTGCGCGACTGCAACAGCGGAATGTATCTGCATCCCGAGCTCTCCCAGCAGCGCGGCGTCCAGGCCGCGGACGGGGCATTGCGGGCTTGCCATGAGCAGGTGTTTCACCGCCTGCTGACCACGCGATTGGCGGACTACGTAATCCAGTTGCAGGAGTACATTCGCTTTACCCGGGGCGAAAGCCTCACCGTGCTGAAGACGTGGAAATCATTGCAGGCTTACCGGGCGACGGTGCCGGTGAGCGCGCTTCCCAGCTCCGCCGAGTTGTACTTCCTGAATGTGGCGATCGCCCTCGAAGTCGTGGGCCGGGAAGGCGAGCAGTCCTAGTGGGTGGAACCGCCATTCGATAGTTGCTCGAAAGGCAGCCAGGCGTTGACCACGCGGCCGATCACTGAAGCCTCGCGCGGCACCTTGAATCGCCTCACAGGTTGACGAGAGAGCGGATAGGGCAGCAGAGTCAGTTCTTTGCCCTCCAGCTGGCACCAGCAGCAGCTGTGCCCGTCGGTATGCCAGACCAGGTACACCGGACGTTCCCGAATCGTCTTCCAGTCAAATACCTGGATCGCATTCTGCATCACGTCAACTTCAACCAGAGACCCGGGAGGGATCAATTCGCCCATGGTGTCGTCTTTAAGGCCCACCACCGCGTAACGGTATCGTCGGGGGTCGAGGCGCTTGCGCAGGGCGGGCGGCAGGGAGGCCAGTTCCTGCGGATTTAATTTGAGCAGGCTGGTTTCGTGACTGTTGAAGGCAGTGTCGAAGTTGAGTTGAAAACGGAAACTGGATTCCCGCACTTCCGTGGTCTGAAGCCGGGGCAGGCCCGCTTCCGACTGGCCGGCGTACTGCCGCACTTCATTCAAGTCAATGCCGAAGACCAGCAGCAGCTCTTCCAGCGAGACCTTGAGACAGGCGGCCAGGCTGAAGAGCTTGTGGATGCTGGGAACCGACCCGGTTTCGATATCGGCCAGGGTCGAGTGCGAAACATAGAAATCGGCGTTGCCCTTGATGTCGGCAATTGAGCGGCTGATGCGCTCAATGTCGCTGGACTTGACAAACTGCTCTTCGCGCAACTCTCGAATCCATTTACCCGAGTCCATGTGAGTGGCTTAGTTTCCCCGTTTCAACCAGTAGTCCGCGGGTCCACAAAGGACGCCCCTCCCTTCATGTCCGCTGAATGTCGCTAAGAAAAAACCTTCCCCGTCCCTGTCCAGCTTTTCCAACGGAGATAAACAGAACCTGTATGGGGAAGCGATCCCTGTAAACCAGACCAATCCTCAGCCTGTCAGCAATGCCTGCTCCAGGTCCCACTGCCGATGTTGTCTGACCCGGCTGAGATATCCGAGCAGTTCCTCATACGGTATCTCTACGGTGGGGAAGGACAATGTCCAGCCTGGGAAGCACCACTTCAGCCACAGACAGGGTTCGGCCAGCGTCGTGTTCAGGCGCAGCCGAAGGGCGGCATAGATCAGATCCTCGGCTTCTTTCGCCAGCTTCGGATTCGCGCCCGCCTTCGCCAGTTGCCCCAACTTCATCAGCATGGCCGCATTTTGTCCCACCAGGTTCAGCCAGCGCAAGGCCAGGGAAATGCGCTTCCTCTGGAAAAGGCGGAACTCATGCGGCGGCAGCGACTGGCGCAGATAGTTTTCTTCGGCAGGATCGAGCAAGACCCGGAACAATCCGGGATCGACGGCGTGATTTTGTGCTTCCCAGTCCTCCAAGCTCTTGATCTGGGGCAGCCCGGGGCGAAAAATCGTCCAGACCAGATACAGCGACAAAACACTGGCCAACAGAATTGTTATCGTCGATACCATTTATCCACGTGCTCGCTCACTACATCGTTCCAGTTTGCCATCTCGTTTCCGGGCAAACGGTCGATGGGATGGCCGCCCTGGGAACGCAGGAAATAAAAGGCCCAGATCAGGACGCCGAGATTATATGCCGCAGACCTGAGTAACACAAAGGTCCCGCCGGAGAGAACGTGAAGGTGGCCGCGCAGTTCGAGCAGAACCAGGTCCAGGGCCGCAAACACGCCGAAACCGGCGGCGATTCCCAGAGAATGGTCACGCCAGGCAAGTCCCAGGCGGGACATCATTGCGATGGCCACAATCAGCAGGCACACCTGCATGAAGCGGGCGGACCGCTCGCTCAGAGTGATCCAGCTCAGAGCCACATCGGTTCCGGCGGGGGCGCCCCTGGTCCAGATCAGCATGGCCAAGGCGGCGGCTCCGGCAACCACGGCCGCGATCCACAGCACGCGAAGAAAAAGTCTCAGGAATGGATAGCGCCGGACAAAATGCCAGCTGATTTCGAAAATAATGCCGAAAGACAGCAGAATCGCGGCGGCCTCGCCCCACCAGAACACGCTGGAGTAGCGGTCCCCCGGGTTGGGGAGGAAATAGAGAGTGAAATCGCGTATCGGCAGCAGAACGGTGTAACAAAAAAAGAGGGGAAATTGCGCAACCAGTCCACGGCGCAGCATGACCAGGGCGATTACACACTGCAGCCCCAAGGGCAAAAGCCACAGGACGGGCGTCGCCAGGCGGGGAAAGTTCATGGGCCGCACTGGAAGGCTACTCGCAAACCAGACAGCCCACAAGCTATTTAGGTCTTACCTTTTCGAGCGATCCAACTCACTTGCCGCCGCAGTGTCCCGGGGAGCACAGGGGAGTCGGAGCTCCGCCGTCGGCAAAAGAAGAGATCGATACGGCGCTCAGCAGCACCAGGGTGGCAATCATCAAACGCGCCAGCTTTTTCATAGCAAGAATCCTCCATGGGATAGAACCCAGTGGGGACACCTTATTTTTTTCGCTGGAGGAAATCCGAAGTGTTCGAAAAACCCGCGATAGAAGATCGGGGCTCGTCGGTGTACCGACAACCCAAATTGATTTCCTGAAGGGCTCAGATCCGGCGGTCGATCACAATTCGGCCCTTGTCCCTGGATGCGCTCCCGTTTCAGGGACGGCGGCCAGCATGAGGCCGGCGGCAGAAGCGCAGTGCTGTTTTCGTCGGTTAACCGACGGATGCCGCGGAGTCTCAAACCGGAACATCCGGAAAAGTATGCTGATTTGGCGGCTTCGGCCGGCCCACCAAACATGCTTTTTATCAAAGAGACTCCTCTGCGGGTCCGGGCGGCGGCGACCGCGATTCTGGCGATTGCAGCACTTCTGGTTGTGGTTCCGTGCGTGGTCCTGTTCTTCGCGGTGAATCCCGGCCCGGCGGCTCAGCATTTGCACGGGTTCCAGTTGCCGGTCACGTGCTGGGCGGCCTGGGCGCTGGTCTCGCTTTGGGCAGCTCTGGATTCGTCGCGGCTGTGGCGCCTGCTGGGCCGACCGGTGGATCCCCTGGGCATGCAAGCGGTGTGGGGCATTCTGCTGGGCTCCTTGAACATCGGGGCTGCGCTGCTGGCGGTGATGTTGCGGATCTCGCGCTGACGCAGCGGCCGGGTGCCACGACTTTCACCGGGTTCGCGAAGTTTTGCAGAAGTGCGGGACCGGCGGCTCTGGTGGTTCGCGGCTCTCGCCGAAGTTCTGCGAGCGGAAACAGCGGTTCGGCTTGGGAGACCGATGCACCAAAAGAGGTAGCACCGGTCTGTGCTGGCCGAGGAAGGAGTCGGGCTAGTATCGATGGATGAACGCGACTGCGGCGGTTCGTGGTTTATATCGGATACCTCGCGCAGGGCCCTCGTTTCACGGAATCGAAACCGGCGGCGAGGTTGCGCCGGGGTTTGGGTGGGAAGCGCGGGCCGAGCGCGTCAGAAATATATTGAGCCAGGACTGGCGCACCATCACTCAGCTTTCTGCCGCCACTCGCCGGCGCTACGGAAGCCGCTCGCCCTATTTCATTCCCTCCACTTTCCTCTATCAGCTGCGGACCGGCGTCACGCCCCATATCTGTCAGCTCGCGGCCTTGAGCGAGAGCACCGGATATCGCTTCGCGGACTGGCTGCGGATTTTTGGTTTTGACCTGCAGCAGGTTCCCCACCTGCAAATGCGGCTGCACCCGGAGCGCACCGTCCTGGTGACTCCGATGGAAGGCCATCTCGACCCGTTCCCGCGACGGCCTTCGCTGGAATTCGAAGCAGCCTGGGATTTCTTTAGCGGCTCGCCTCAGGGAGAAGGCAGCGGTCGCCCTCGTTTCCTGTTCGTCAAGATCGGGAGCCGGGACGCCCTGGCCTGCCCCGAGCTTGTGCCCGGCAAAGTGGCAAGAGTGGATCCGTGCTACGCGGAGCGGGTTCGCGGCATCGACCATGGTGCCCTGGGCCGCCTTCTATGGCTGGTCGAGCAACCCAGCGGGCTGACCTGTTGCCGGCTGCAATGGATTGACGATCGCCAGATCGTGTTGCTGCCCAGCCGTCCGCCCTGGGGACACTGGCCGCTCCGCTTGCCCACCGAAGCGCGGATTCTCGGGTTGGTCGATATGGACGTTCTCCCGCTGAAACCGCTGAGGCTGCGGGTCAGAACCCGGCCCTCCGATGTTCCGCCGCTTTCTTTCCCGCGCTATAGAAGAGAAGAGATAGCGAGGTTTTCCGACTTAGTCCGGATCTCGCGGGGACGCGCCGGTCTGACCTTTCGGGCGGCGCACCGGCTGACTCGATCCGTGGCCCAGATCCTGGGAAACCGGGAGTATGCGATCGCCTTAGGCATGCTTTCCGATTACGAAGCCCTGGGCAGGCTGCCGCGGCACATTGCCAAGATCGTGAGCCTGTGCGCGGTCTACTGCATGGATTTCAGAGAGCTCATGGCAGCCGCGGGAGTGGACATCGACGACTCCGCGAAGTTGCCTCTCCCCACGCCAGGCAGCCATCCTTATTTTCGCTCCGAATTTCCCAGCGATGCCGCGGATGCGGAAGAAGGCATTGTGACCGGCTATGCCCCCTCCACCGGCGCGCCCGGCTCAGGGAAGAACACCCAAAGTTAAGGGCGCGGCACCTCTCCGCGCGGGTTGGTAACCACGAGAGCGGTTACTTACCAAAGGATCGAATAGAACCCTTCCGTCGTGTGACTCTCGTGTTTTGACGCAAGCCCGGACTGAACCTACGATATTGGCTGCATGGAAGCTCCCCCGCTTCCGGCCATTCTCTCCCAAGACAAGTTCTGGTTTGGTTAAATCCGCCACAGAGGCGGCACATGGAGGCTGCGCCGGGCAATGAAGAGTGATCAGAAAATGAAGCTTTCGCACCGCTCGAACCTGGGATGCGACGCCCGCGGCTTCAGCCTGCTCGAACTGATGATCGTGATTTGTGTGCTCATGATCGTCGGTGGAATCTCATTCATGGCGCTGCAACCCGCGCTGAGAGATGCCCGGGCGAATGCAGCATTTGAAAATGCGATGATGCCGCTGCGGGTGGCCCGCCAGCGCGCCATCTCCGAGCGCAAACAATACATCGTATGCTTTGGCATCGCGGCGCCGGCCGGCGCACTCACGCCGATGGGAGCGCCCACCGCGCAAAGTATCCAGATATTCCGCTGGGATGCCGGCACCGCGCTTTCCGCCGCGACCCAGGTCATGGCCGTGACCTTGCCCATCGACATTAATTTTCAAACCATCGCCGGGCTGCCCAATACTCCCGCCACCGTACCGGACGGATTCGGCAGCGGGACCGTAGCTCTCGATTTTGATCAGGGCGTCGCCGGAGGGATCAAGAACCAGGTCATGTTCATGCCCGACGGTTCCGCGCACGACGTCAACGGAAGCCTGAACAGCGGCATCCTGTACGTGGCCCGAAACGGAGACATCTACAGTTCACGGGCGGTCACGCTTTACGGCGCGACCGGCAGGATCCGGGGATGGCGACTGCTGAACAGCGGTGGAGTGGCGAGATGGTTCCAGCAGTGAGGACGATAAGAATGAGCGAAAACCAAAGACACAATTCGGCGCGGCGCAGGCAGCAGGGGTTCGCCCTGCTCGAGACCCTGATTGCCATTGTGGTGCTGATGATCGGACTGCTGGCGGTGCTGGCAACCTTCGCCATGGCGATCGGCAATACCTCCTCGGTGCAGCTCGACAGCATCGCCCGCCAGAAGGCGACCGAAGCCCTGGAAAGCATTTTTACGGCGCGCCAGACCAGCCAGATCGCGTTTGACAAGATCCAGAACGTAGGCAACGGCGGCGGCATATTCGTGCCGGGATTTGCCACTCTCACGGACCCTGGTCCGGACGGTTTGGACGGCACCGCTGACGATGTTCCCTCCGCAGTGTTGCGGCTGCCGGGGCCGAGCGGGGTGATCACCAATACTTCCCCGCCGGACGTGCTGGTGAACCTGAGCAATTTCCAGCGGCAGATTCAGATCACGGACATAGCCGGCAACCCGAACGTGCGCCAGATCATTGTCACGGTGCGGTATCCGGTGCCCCAGGGCTGGATGAAGTCTTATCAGGTACAGGCCTTGATTTCTTCGTTCCGCTAAGAGGAGAGACATGCGATTCACGGAACATAAAGCGCGCGGCTTCAGCTTGATGGAACTGGTCGTAGCCATGACCCTGGGCCTCATCGTTCTAGCGGCCACCGCGCAGTTGTTCAAGGGAGGGATGGACGCGACCATCCTGGTGACCCAGTCGTCCGAGATGCAGCAGAGTGTGCGCTCCACCCTGAACCTGATCGCCAAGGATGTAAGCATGGCCGGGTCGGGTCTGCCTTCTGGTGGTCTGTCGCTGCCCTATGGCGCCGGAGCGGTGCCTTCGTTCTTCGCCGTGGATCCGACCAAGGCGTGGCTGGCGAACAACACTTACCCCACCGGAGTCATTGGCGGTTCCGCGGTAACCAACTACATGTTCGGCATTATTCCCGGGCCGGGCAACGGAATGGAGTTGGGAGGACCGGCCAACATCACCGCCACGGGAGCGCCCTCCGACGCGATCACGGTCATCTACAGCGACTATGCTTTTCCGCTGAATCAGTACACCGCCAGTTTTCCGGCCGCAAACCCGAATGGCGACGTGGTGAATTTTGCGCCACCCGCGGTACCGCCGGCGGGCTTTCCCGCGATCCAGTCAGCCACCGGAATTCAGGTGGGCGATCTTATCCTGCTGCAAAACACCACCGGCTATGCGGTCGGTGAAGTTACCGGCCTCGCGCCCGGCGCGGCGGGCAGCACCAATATCACATTCGCCAACGGGGACCCGCTGAAGATCAATCAGAGCGGCGCCGCCAAGGGCAACATCAAGTACATCATTCCCGGAGGCAATCCGGTGGCCAACCGGATCTGGGTGATTACCTATTTCGTGGAAGTTCCCGCGGCGGGCACCGGACAGGTACCCCGGCTCATGCGTCAGGTCAATGGACAGACGCCATCGCCGGTCGCCGATAACATCATCAACCTTTCCGTCACGTATGACGCGTGCGACGGAACCATCGTTGTGGGCTGCTCCGCCATCCCCAATCCCCTGCTGGCTCCTTATTCTCCCAGCCAGGTTCACAAGGTAAATATTCAGGTGATGGGACAGACGCTGAACTCCTACGGAAACCGTTCGAGAAGCGCCGTGCTCACCACTTCCGTGAGTACGCGGAGCCTGTCCTTCAAGGACCGCTATCAATGATCACGATCGAGGAGAGAAAGATTCAGGAGAGTATTTCTATGTGCAGGACACAGGGCCGATCACGGGGATTTACGCTGGTCGCCAGCTTGCTGGTGCTGGCGCTGTTATCCGGTATCGCGATAAGCCTTTTGTTTATGGTCCAGGGCGCGGGCCAGGTTGGGGGCAATGATCTGGAGGCCAACCAGGCGTACTACGGCGCCGAATCGGGCATGGAGCTGCTGACCGCCAACCTGGCGGCGCTGTACCAGCAGTCCCAGTCGCCCACGCCGGCGCAGCTCACCAATCTTACGACCATGCCGCCGAGCAGCGCGATGATTGCCGGCATGAATTATCAGGAGAACATCCTCTGGACCCCGGACGCCAACGGCAATCCGGCTTCGCATACCAGCATCATCAGCTCCGGACAGAACGCCGGCCTGAGCGCCGAAATTATTCCGCTGACCCTGAAAGTGGTCGCGACCCGTCCCGGCGGGGCCTCGGTCAACATGACGCGCGGCGTCGAAGTCGCGCTCATCCCGGTTTTTCAGTTTGGCGTTTTTTCCGACAGTGATCTCAGTTATTTTGCCGGCCCGCCGTTTGCTTTCCAAGGCCGGGTCCATACCAACGGCAATCTCTTTCTGGCGGCCAACAATGGGCCGCTGGTGCTCGATGCCAAGACCACGGCTGTGGGCGAAATCATACGGGACCGCCTGGCCAACAACTACAGCAATGGCGGGAATTACCAGGGCGATGTTTACGTGCCCAATGCAACCGGGGGCTGCGATCCGCCGAATCCCACCGCCGATCCCAACTGCCTGAAGTTCTCGATTCCGCTGGCCAGCTGGAGTGGCGGAATCCCGCCTGCAGGCACTCAGACCAACGTGACCACCTGGACCAACACGTCGACCCAGACCTTCAAGAGCTTCATCGGCAACGGCACGTCTCTCGGAATTCAACCTTTGTCGCTCCCCTTTGTGCAGGGAGCGGCCGGAGCGGCGCAGCAGATTCAGATCATCCGTAAGCCTCCGGTGGGCGAGTCGCCGACCTCGTCGACGGGTTCGTCGCGCGAGTTTAACAAGGCCAATATCCGCATCCTGCTGGCCAGCACCCAGGCCGAGCTGGTTCCGGACCGGCCAGCGTTGATTGGAGACCTGGATAACGTCAACCTGGACAACAACTGCGCCGGTGGCCGGACAGACACGGTTACGGGCGTAGGCGTTACTCCCTGGGCGATGGCCAAGACGGCATCGGGATTTGAGGGGAACTGGCCCGGTGTGCCGACTGGGGCGTCTCATCCAACTGGGGCCTGTACGCCGGCGAATGGAGCTCCGTGGCCGTTGATTGATGGATGGCTGCGAGTGGAATACCTGAATGCCGCCGGGAATTGGGTTGGAGTCACGCGGGCGTGGCTGCAGTTGGGCTTCGCACGCGGCCTGACCAGCCCCAACACGCTGGGCGGAAACTCAGTGCACCCGAACGCGATTCTGATCTTCCAGGAATTGGCTGACCGGGATGCGAATGGCAAGCTCACCGCCGCGGATGCTCCTTCGGACAAAACGGTGGTCAACGGCAATTCGCAGTACAGCTGGTATCCCATTAACTTCTACGATCCGCGCGAGGGCTTTCCCCGCGACACCAATCCTGGCTTGGCGGGAACGCAGTGCTACGTCAACGGCATCATGAACGCGGTCGAACTGGACGTAGGCAACTTGAACCGATGGCTGCTCGGAGCCATCCCGGCGAGCGGACCCAACGTGAGCTACAGCGGGCAGAACGGCTACCTGGTGTACTTCTCGGACCGCCGCGGTATGCTGCCTGACCCGAATGGCGCTCCAGTAGCGAATATCGCCAACGGCGAATACGGCTTCGAGGACGTGATCAACTCCGCGTCGCCAACGGGAACTCCGGACGGAGCCTTGGAACCGCAGGGCGGAAACGGCTTTTCACCCGAGGACACCGACGAAAACAAGTCGCTGGATATTTGGGGCGCGGCGGATGTCGGAAACGGCATGCGCATCGCCACCGTCGGCAATCCTTACAAGACCGTCGATTGTCTCAACGGCGGCCGGCAGAATGTCGTGACCGGAGCGCGCCACGTCTTACGCCTGGTCGATGGCAGCCTGGGGAACGTGCCGGTGCGTCCGGATACCGGTCTGGGCGGCTTTACCGTGGCCTCTGAAAATCCGGTTTACGTTTTCGGAGATTACAACTCCAACGCCGGCGATCCCTTCTGGGCGAATCCGGGCGGAGCAGCGGACATCAATCATGCGGCGGCAGCCGTGCTCGCCGACGCGGTGACGTTGCAATCCAATCCACCTACCGTTGCTAACCCGGCGGTGGGCTGGTCAGACCTTAACAGCATGGTGAATGCGCTCACCCTGACCAACCGAAACGCCAGTGCCACTTATTACCGGCTGGCGATCGCGGGCGGAAAGAACATGAACTTCCCGCAACCCGCCGGTACGGGAGCCGACTTCGGTACCGACGGTGGAGTGCACAACTTCCTGCGCCTGGTCGAAGACTGGGGCGGTGTGACGCTGAGCTATCGTGGCTCTCTGGTCAGCTTGTACTATTCAGAGTACGCTACCGGCACTTTCAAGTGCTGCACCATGATCTACAACGCGCCCAACCGCAACTTCTACTTCGACACGGCGTTCCTGGATCCGGCAAAGCTGCCGCCGGGCACGCCCATGTTGCAGGACGTCGTCAACCTGACGTACTGGCAGGACTTCAAACCGTACTAAGGGAAACGAACGACGCCGGCCTCCTAAAAAGGGGCCGGCTTTTTTGGGGCGATGGGAATCTTGCCGGCTTTGCCCGGCCGGGCAGGTGCGGACACCCGCCCCTGCGTGGTTCGTGGTGGGGTCAGCTGGTTCGTTCCTTGGCGGCCTGACGGGCGGCGGTGCGTTCGTTGAGGGCCAGCATCACGACCCGCAGCATGTCGTCCCAGGGCGCGGGCTTGCCGGTCCATATCTCGAACTGGCGCGCCGCCTGGTGGACGAACATCTCGATGCCTGGGATCACTTCCGCGCCGCGCTCTTTCGCCATCTTCATCAGCCGCGTTTCCGCGGGATCGTAAATCATGTCGAACACATAACGCGCGTTGATCTCATTTTCATTTAATGGAGACTCGCGGGTGTTGCCCATGCCCACCGGAGTGGCGTTGATGATGACATCGAAAGTGAGCTTTTTCAGGTCGGCGCGTTTGGCGGTCCTCGCCCGCGCCTGGCGGGCCAGCTTCTGCGCCGGTCCGGTGGAACGATTCAGGATGTAAACTTCGGCTCCGCGCTCTTTGAGCCCGAAGACGGCGGCGCGCGCGGCGCCGCCCGCGCCCAGGACCAGGATCTTTGCCTTCTCCAGCGTGATGCGCTGTTCCAGCGGACGTACCACGCCAGCGGCGTCGGTGTTAAATCCGTAAAGCTTTCCATCCTGCGCCCGCACCACGGTGTTGCAGGCGCCGATTTTGGCGGTGTGGGAATCCGTGTTGTCGAGATGCTTGAGGATGGATTCCTTGTACGGCATGGTGATGGAGAGGCCGTGAATGGGAATATCGCGCACGCAGCTCAGCAGGTCTTTCAGCGCCTTGGCATGCAGCGCGAGGTAGACGCCGTTCACATTTTCCCGGCGCAACGCCGCATTCATGATGGCGGGCGAAAGCGAATGCGCGACCGGATCGCCGGCGACGCCGTAAATTCTGGTGGCCGCGTCCATCTGCTCGATGCGATAGGTGCTGCGCAACTCCTGCGCCGTGACCTGGCCGGGCGCGGTCCTCTCGTCGGGACTGACCGCGGCGAAAGTGAAAACGCTTCCCGCTCTTACTCCCAGCAACCGGCTGATGATGCCTTGCTCGCCCATGCACAGCCCGACCAGAGAATGGCGGTCGCCAAACTTCTCCAGAAATTTCATCATGGTCACGTTGTCGTAAAGCGTCGTGGCCGTGCCCACGATTTTGTAGAAGTCGGCGGGGATCTTCACCATTTTTTCCAGCGTGTGTTCCAGATTTTTGGTGGCCCGAAAATCGTGGTAGGAAAGGATGAGGGCCGACTTGCCCCGCAGGCGCTGCACCTGTTCCGGCCTGCACTTGGCGGCACTCTGCAGTTCGATGTCGAGCAACTGGCAGCCGGAGGCGGCGGCCTTCCCCAGAATATCCAACTGGGCCGCCAGGGAACCCTTGAACTTCCCCCCGCTCGCGGTGCGCCGGCAGGTCGCGATGGCCGTGAGGTGGGGGTGGTATTCCATGAACCGCTTGATTCTGGGGAGCGCGAGCGCCGGCCGGGGCAAATAGTCTAACCTGAACTCCAGAAAGGTGTTATCCCGGATAAGCGCCTCTGCCTTGTCCACCAGGGCGGCGGGATCGGAGTCGGTAACGGCCACGCACACCCGGGGCAGGCGCAAGGGCAAGAATCTGGCGACGTAGCTGTTGGGGGCAGCAGTCATGATCGGAGAACGACTGGGGATATTACAGGCGCGTAATTACAGATGCAACAACGGATTATGGCAAATGAATAGCGGCAAACTTTTTAACGTACCCACGATAACACCAGCGTAACCTTGACCGGCCCTTACCCCCTTGTTACTGTGCGACTTGAAAGCCCTTTTATTTGCGCGAGTTAGCGGGAGAAAGCCGGCGGGGGCCCCGGCCTCGATTTTGGAGGTAACATGAAGAAAACAGGACTGTTGCTGGTACTCTGCCTGACGGTGGCGGCAGCTGCGCAGCAAGCCGATTCCACTTCGGCGGACCAGGCGGCTCCGCAGAACACCCAGATTACGACGGGAACTTTCCCGATGGAGCGCGTCCAGACCCCCACTAACGCCGATCTGTATTGTGGCGGCTTCGTCAGCAAAGAGCTGATGCCCAACGCAAATTTTGTGGTGGGCGGGCTGGAAAGCCCCAACACCACCAAGTTCGCCACCAATGACACCATTTTCCTGAACGGCCAGGGCTACCAGACGGGCCAGAAGTACACCATCGTGCGCGAACTGGTGGATCCCAACAAGTATGAATTATTTGCCGGTCAACATTCGATGCTGAAGGCCATGGGCCAGCCCTATTCCGAACTGGGCTGGGTGCGGATTGTCGATACCCGCGGCAAGATGGCGGTAGGCCGGGTCGAATTCAGCTGCGAGCCCATGGTTCCCGGAGACTATGCGGTTCCTTTTACTGAAAAGCCCAGCATCGCATTTCATCTGCCGGAGCGCTTTGACCGCTTCATGCCGAGCAACGGCGGCGCCAGCGGGCGGATTGTGCTGGCCAAGGATTTCGATCTCCTGCTGGGAACGGGTTCGAAGATTTACATGAACGTGGGCGCCAATCAGGGAGTCAAGGTGGGCGACTACCTCCGCGCGGTGCGCACCTATGAAGCGGACCTGCGGGACCCGGTCGATTCACTCTCGTTCAAGGCATCCACCACCGACGACACGCAGAAGTATCCGCCATCGATTGAAGGGCACATGTTCAGCAAGACCAAAGGCCCGTCGATCCGGGTTGCGGATATGCCGCGACGGGCAATCGGGGAGATCGTGGTGATCAACACCACTCCGACCACGGCGACCGGCATGATTGTGTTCGCGCTCGAGGATGTGCACGTCGGCGACAACGTGGAACTCGATCCGCAGTAATTCTTCCGTAGTGCGGGATATTTTCAGGGAGGCTTCGGCCTCCCTGATTTTTTGTCCTGCTGAGCGAGGCAACTGTGTCGCGAAGCGCTCACCGAGTCGAAGGAGCCCTGGGAGCGGCACGGGCCGACTCATTCTGGGAGCTGCAGGCGGCAAGAAATTCCCGACAACCAAGCCGGATGAGCGCTTGTAGGGTCCTTCGGCTTCGCCAAAAGTTTCGCGAGCGGAACTTCTGACTCCGCTCAGGATGACAATGCGGCGTCTGAGGGGCTGCCCGCACGAGCGTGGGCGCTCGCGCCTACATTTTTGGGTCGGAGAAAATTTCGGCGGTGAAGGCTTCCAGCCTGGCGCCGTTCTGCCAGGCGGTTGGCGGCATTCCGGCTTTTCTGCAGGTTTGTTCGAGGAAGGCGACGCGGTCCCAGCCGTGCTCGACCGCTACTTGCGGCAGCAGCAGGCCGCGATGGAGGCCCAGACTGATCAGCAGGCCGTGGCGTCCGATTTCTACCTGGTCGGCCGGAATGGGGTGGGGCGGCGAGAGGATGCTCAGGGATACCTGCAGCTCGCGGGCCTCGTCCCGCGTAACCGGCGAAAAGCGCGAGTCGTCGAAGGCCGCGCCGCGCGCGGTCTCCGCAATGGTGCGATAGAGCGGCGTCACCGGAAGCACATAGCCGACGCAGCCCCGCAAGCCGCCGCGATAATAAAGAGTGGTGAAAGCGCCGCGAGGCTCGGCCAGGTGCGCGGAGGGCGGAGCCAGTGCGATGGCACGCTGATCGAAGGCCGCGGCAATGGCTTCGTGGGCCAGGCGCAACAGCAGGCTGCGCTCGTCGGGTGAAAATTCGTTCGGCTGAGTTGCGCCGGAGAAGCAAGTCAAGCGTGAGGAGCGGTCATCATCAGGTAGCGGGCACATCGCGTTTTCTCCGCCGGCTGAGGATGAAGGCGCGGCGGCGGCTCTTCACCACCTGGCGATCGATCTTCGACCAGAACGCGACAAAGTAATCGACGGCCGAGATCAGCGACAGAAAGACCATGAACCAGATGGCGACGATCGCGATCCAGTGCACCGGAAAAATGTAAGGACCCACCGGCCATTCCTTCCAGC
>DASQHA010000065.1:0-17345 GCA_035632335.1 Terriglobales bacterium | reverse complement strand
CGAGACCCGGCTCGAAGTCGCGGAAAAGAAGAGCTGACCCTCGATTCCTGCTCTCAACGTGGCAAGCCACCCGATTGTCGTCTGGTTTCTTGTCTAAGTCTTCGCCGCCGGCAAGAATTGGACCACAATGAACCGCGCCGGTTCGGTGGTCGCGTTGAGAAATGTTGACTTCCGTCCCGCGGGGATCCAGACCACCTCGCCCGATGATTTGCGTATTCTTTCGTACTCCCCGGCTTTCAGGTCGATGTCGGTGACCGGAATCAGGAGCTCCGCGCCTGGTTTTTCGGGCGGTGGGAAGGGGTCGCGGGAAAGCAGTTGGACATCAGTCACGCTCGCCGCTCCCAGCAGCAGCGAGTTCATGAACCTGGCGTGAGGATCGACCGGCGGAGCTATGGAGACGGGCCCGGAATCCCAGGTGCCGGAATACGCCTGATAGCCGTAGTTCGTCACCTTAGGATCGAGAAACTCGACGGTGACGTTGCGATACTCGGTGGTGCGGTCATTGCGCATGCCCAGAGCGCGTCCGCCGGAGTAAAAGTGCACATCGCCCTGGCTGAAGTGAAAATTGACGATGTCAGACTCGCCTTCCGGCCAGATAACGGCGTCGCAGTCCAGCAGCGCAATCACCAGGAAGTTGTGGTCGTGCCGCGCCAGCGTCCGCTCCAGCGGCCGAAGCGTCAGCGCAAAGACGCGCACCTGATCGTTCGCCATCAGCTGCCGGTAATGCGGCGCGGAGGCCATGTCCGGCGCCGTCTGCGCCCAGGCTGCGGTCGCCAGAAGCAGCAGCATCAGGAAGCGAATCTTCATGAACGGATTGTATTCCTGAGGGGAGGGCCGGCAAATATCCTGCGCGGAAACACTCGATTCGGACCCCACGCAGTTGCTGCCGAAACGGAAAACTCAGCCCGCCGCCAGACGCACCACAGCCTTGGAACCCCACCCTCCAGATCCGAAGGGTGGAGTCCTAAGGCTGTAAGTGCCGCTAGCGCGTCTGCCGATCACCAGCGCTGCCCTATCGTCCCCTGCCGAAGAGGTCAGACATGACATCGACGTGCTGGTCGCAAGCATGGTTCAGGCAGCCCAGCCCGAAGCCCGCCTCGAGAGTTTTGGTCAGCGAGAAATGAGTGTAGTAGTGGCCGCTCTTTATACCGTGGGGGCCGTAGTTGGTGTCCACGATTACCAGCACCTGGTTCAGGTTGGGCACAAAGCTGTAATCGTTTTCGTCCCACACTACGACAATCGCGTTGCGTCCATTTCGCCACGCGGGAGAATTGTGGATCGCCGATACGATCGTCCTCAAGGTCAGGTCGCCGACATAGATTAGGGCCGGGTTCAGCCCGGCTTGCGAGCCATCGTCCAGCGAGTCAAAGGCGCACTGCGCGCCGCCGTTGCCCCGTCCGTGCTGATCGTTGCACTGGTTGGGCGCGATGAACGACAGTGAGGGCACGCGGCCGGAATTCAGGTCGTCGTAAAGGCCGTTCTTGCCTTCGAAGCCCACCACGTTGGCCAGGCTGTTGTTGGGATCGGTGCCTTCCTGCACGCTTTTGAAATACACAAACGGATTGTGCTTTGCGGCATACAGTTTGAGGAAGGCGCCCGATCCGCCCAGGGAGGCAGGGATGGTCGAGAGGTCGGTGAAGAAACCATCGCTGTAGGCAATGCCGTCAGCTCCGGTGGGCGGCAGGCTCTCCTGATAGCTCTTCCAACGCCGGCCGCTCTCGGCCAGTTGATCTCCGATCGTCTTGCCGACGGTGTTCGATGCCGCCGGAATCGAACTGCCATCGATGCTGATTAAGCCAGGAGCGCAGGGGTCGGTTGTCGTAGGATCCGGACACTCGTTGGTGAAATCGACTGCCGGCGTGGCCGCGTCCGTACCGGTGCCCGCGATCGGACAAACATTGGGGCTGGAGGGAAAGTCGGTGGTGGTATAGGGAGTGGGCCCCAGATTCGGACTGCAGTTCTGGTTGTGCCAGTCGGGAGCGTTATCGCTGCGCACGCCGAAGTTCGATCCTCCCACGATTTCCAGGTAGTTGGTGGAACTGGGATGTCCGATCGCGAAGTAACGAGTCGCGGAATTGGCGGATTTTGCATATTGGTTAGCGAACGGCGCGTCCGGGTTCCCAACGATCTGGCTGAAACCGTGGTTCTCCATCACGATCACGAAGACATGGTCCAGGTTGGGGATGCCCTCGGGGACGCGGCCTTCGGCGGCGAACATCGTACCTACCAGCGCTGTGGCCAACAGACCCAGACTTACGGTCTTTTTTCTCATGGCAGTCACCTTTTTTGTGAGGAAAGTAGTCGGGCTCTGCTGGGGCTCGCCGGCGTCAGGCTCGACAGTTGTACGGTAGGGTGGCCGGGTTACGGCGCGGTGACAGGGAGGTTAAGATTCGGTGAATAACCGCTGACTCGTTGGCTCAAGGCTCTGGGCGTTGGATTGGAAATCATCGGGATTTCTCCGTCTTCCCCAAGGTCTCCGCCCGGAACAATCTCTCGTCGATACGATGCAGATGCCTGGCCATCCCCGGCCGCAGCAGCTGATAGTGATGGATTTCGAGCAGGTGATCCACAATGAACCAGACCGGCTTCGGCGTGGTCATCCAGTGCAGATGATCGAAGTGGGCGAGGTGCACCGGGCGTGAAAAAGTGCGCAGGGTCCGCTCCCGCCGCAGGTTGAAATAGAGATTGAAAAAGCTCATGGCCAGCTCGCGCAGCGAGCGATAAACCGGCTCGCGAAAACGGCAGCCCGTGTAGTTGGATTTTGCCACCACTCCCCAATGGCCCTTCACCCGGTAAAGGGCGAGGACGTGGTCGGTGTCGTGCTCCGCCTCGAGATCGAGGAGCAGCGGGGGAAAGCCGTTGGCGCGCAACGCCGCGGCCGCGAAAATCGCGCCTTCCAGGCAGTGCGCGGTATTTTCTCGCAGCACCCGCCGCGGCGACCAGGCAGTGTCGGCCAGATGGTATGGCATGTCATCGAGAAAACGCTGGATGCCGTAGGGATCTTTAAGACTGCGCAGCTTGCGCAGTTCGGCGGGGGTAAAGCTGTCGGTCGCTGGCGGTTTGTACATCCTCGATGGAGTTTAGCTGATGAAAGCCCGAACAGAGTTAACCACGGAGGACACTGAGGACACGGAGTAAGGCGATCCTGCCTGCGCTTTAGAAGATGGAATGAAATGGAGGCCTGGCACGCACGAGGTCATTGACAATCTCTATTAGCGGCAAAGCTGCCCCAGGAACTCCGTGTCCTCGGTGTCCTCCGTGGTTTTCTCGATTCGGCACACGGAGGACACGGCGTCAGAAATAGGGTGCTCGAGCAAACAACTCCGCCAGTTCAGCCGGCCGATCGATCAGCACGTCCGGGCCGGCGTCGTGCAGGGTATGCGGAGCGAAGCCGTAGGTCACGCCGCAGGTCCACGTCCCGGCATTGCGGCCGGTCAGGATGTCCACCACGGAGTCGCCCACGATCATGGCTTTCTGCGGCACAGTCCCCATTTCCCGCAGGATGGCCTGCGCCCCCTCGGGATCGGGCTTCTTGGTGGGAAAGCTGTTGCCCCCGTAAATTCGCGAGAAAAATCCGCCCAGGCCCAGCGCTTCGACAATGGCTCGGGAAGGATGCACCGGCTTATTGGTGAGCACGGCCATTTTGCGCGGCCAGCCGTTGTGGTTCTGGAGCGTCGCCAGCGCCTCCACGATCCCGTCGTACAGGTGGGTGTGGTCCAGCTTGTGTTCGCGATAGTACGAAAGGAAGTAATCCAGGCCGGAGCGGACCAGTTTCTCGTCGCCGGCTTCGCTGCCCAGGGCCCGGCCGATCAGCGCGGGTGCTCCATCGCCCACGTAGCTGGCAATCACGTCGTCAGGCAGTTCCGGCCGCTTCATGTGCCGCAGCGTGGCATTGACCGAGTGCACCAGGTCCAGGCGGGAATCGATCAGCGTACCGTCAAGGTCGAAGATCAGCAGCTGGATTGTGCGCGCATCGAACGGGCGATTGAATTTGATCATGCCGTTGCGTTTACCGCCGAGAGCGCCGAGAGTGCCGAGAAAACCTTTTCCTGGTTCACCCCGCGGTCTCCGCGTCCTCGGCGGTTGATGTTCGAACTATTCAGTATATTCGGAACTCCAACTCAGGATTTACAATGCAAAGGGTTCCTGTACACTCGCATCTAAGGCAACCGGATGGCCACTACAAAGACTGAACCTAAATCGGCCGCTTTATCCGAACGCGAGCTCAAGAAAGCCGGCAAGAACTACGAAGGCCTCTCCCGCGAACAACTGATCGAAGCCTACCGCCACATGTACACCTCCCGCCGGGTGGACGACCGGGAGATCATGCTCAAACGCCAGCAGAAGATCTTCTTCCAGATCTCCGGTGCCGGGCATGAAGCGGTGGGCGTGGCCGCGGCCCTGGCCCTGAAGGCCGGCTACGACTGGTTTTATCCTTATTATCGCGACCGTGCGCTCTGCCTGGCGCTGGGCGCATCCGCCTACGACATGCTGTTGCAGGCCGTGGGTTCGGGCGACGATCCCAGCTCTGGCGGACGGCAAATGCCGTCCCACTGGAGCCTGCCCGAGCTCAATATCGTCACGGGCTCCTCGCCTACCGGAACCCAGATTCTGCAGGCCGTAGGCTGTGCCGAAGTCGGCCGCTATTACGCCGCTCATCCCGATGCCGCGCACAAGGCCGACGGCGACTACCGCCAGTTCAAAGACGTCAAATTCCACGGCGACGAGATTACCTACGTTTCCCTGGGCGAAGGCACGACCAGCGAGGGCGAATTTTGGGAAGCGTTGAACACCGCCGCCAATTTTCGCCTTCCGCTGATTTTCGTGGTCGAGGACAACGAATACGCCATCTCGGTGCCGGTCGAAGTGCAGACTGCGGGCGGCAACATTTCGCGCCTGGTCAGCGGCTTTCCCAACTTCCACTTCGAGGAAGTGGACGGAACCGATCCCATCGCCAGCTACGCTGCCTTCGTGCGCGCGGTGGCGCATAGCCGCGCCGGACGTGGCCCTTCTTTTGTCCATGCCCACGTAATCCGTCCCTACTCCCACTCGCTTTCTGACGACGAAAAACTCTACCGGCCCGATTTCGAGCGGCAGCGCGATGCCCAGCGCGATCCCATCACCCGCATGCAAATGTTTCTCATCCGGGAAGGAATTCTCGACGAGAAAGGCATCAACCGGCTGGAAAAGCAGGTGGACGACGACCTGCAAATTGCGGTCGACCGGGCCTTGCAGGCGCCTCCGCCCCGGGCCGATTCGGTGCTGCGCTACGTGTATTCCCCGGACCTCGATCCGACGTCGCCCGCCTTCGACACCCAGCCGCTTCCGGCCAAGCCGGAAGGAGCGCACGCCGACGCCAAAAAGGCTGCGCCCAAGACCATGGCCGATCTGATCACGGCCACGCTGCGCGACGAGATGCGCCGCGACGAACGCATCGTGATCTTCGGGGAAGATGTCGCCGACTGCAGCCGCGAAGAGTATCTCAAGCAGAAACTGGTCAAAGGCAAGGGCGGCGTTTTCAAGCTGACCGCGGGACTACAGGTCGAGTTCGGTTCCGACCGGGTGTTTAATTCCTCTATCGCGGAGGCCAACATCGTGGGTCGCGCCACCGGTATGGCCGAACGGGGACTGAAGCCGGTGGTCGAAGTCCAGTTTTTCGATTACATCTGGCCCGCCATGATGCAGCTGCGCAGCGAGCTGCCCCTGATCCGCTGGCGCTCTTACAACACCTTTTCCGCGCCTTGCGTCATTCGCGTGGCCATCGGCGGCTACCTGACTGGCGGCGCCATTTATCACTCCCAGTGCGGCGAAAGCGTGTTCACTCACATTCCCGGACTGCGGGTGGTGTTTCCCTCGAACGCGCTGGACGCCGCCGGCCTGCTGCGCACCGCGATCCGCTGCGACGATCCCGTCCTTTTCCTCGAACACAAGCGCCTCTATCGCGAAACCTACGGCCGCGCGCCCTATCCGGGCCCGGATTACATGGTGCCGTTCGGCAAAGCCAAGGTAGTGCAGGAGGGAACCAACCTTACCGTGATTACCTACGGCGCAGTCGTTCCCCGAGCCTTGCAGGCGGTTCAGAAGCTGGAGCGCGAGCACGGTGTCAAAGCCGAACTCATCGACTTGCGCAGCCTGAATCCCTTCGACTGGGAAACCATTGCCGCCTCCGTGCAAAAGACCAACCGGGCGCTGGTGGCTTACGAAGACACTTTGAGCTGGGGCTATGGGGCGGAGATCGCGGCCCGTATCGCTGATCAGATGTTCGCACATCTGGACGCGCCGGTACGCCGCGTGGCCGCCATGGACGTCTTTGTGGCGTATCACCCCGACCTGGAAAATGCCATCCTTCCCCAGACCGCAGATCTGTTCCAGGCCATGAAAGAGCTGTCGGAATATTAGAAACAGCACTTAGCGATTAGCCCTTAGCCGAGGCGTAGCGCCGGCGTCCCGCCGCCTGTCGCGAGGGCATCCTGCCCTCGCCCTCCACAGTCCTGGCATCCGACAATGCCCGCGTTCTGCGTGCGAGACGCCTGCAGGAGAGCCGTCGGGACGCCGGCGCTACCGAGTCCAACTCCAGAAAAGCCAGATATTTGCGGCGATTGCCGCTTTCTTGGCCGTTCCCGCCTGTCCAGATACCTGAGTAACGTCTGTAGTACTTTAGTTATGCAATCGGGGTACGGTTTGAACCGTCTGTATAAACACCGCTTCAGGTTGTAGTACTTAGTGATTAAACCACTATATATAGCGTCACTGCGCAACTCCTTCCCAGGCGATTTCCAGAAAACAGGTACAAAACCCGGTAAAACCCGAAGATACGCCTTGACCTTGGCAGTTTACCGGTTGATATATGCTCAGCACACCTAAATTCACTCGAACGCAATTTTGTGCGAGGAATTTTCTCCCAAGTTGCCCGATACCGGGCCTGAAATCTGTGGAAAGGGTTTGGAACTATGGCCGACTCGCGTGAAGTCATGAACATTCGCCAGGCGTCGCAATACCTGGGAGTCAGTCCGGACACGCTTTACAAGTATGTAGGCGAGCAGAAGATTCCGGCTTTCAAGCTGGGCAACCGCTGGCGCTTCAAGAAGTCGAGGCTGGACCAGTGGATGGAAGAGAAGTCGAGCCAGATGGAAGCAAAGAGCAAGAAGAAACCGAAGGCGGCTGGTAAGGCTGCCGGGCAACCGTAAAAGGCGGGCACATGTTTGGATTGGGATCAAAAACGATTGTGGGTCTGGATGTAGGGTCCTCGAGCATCAAGGCGGTCGAGCTGAGGAAGGGACGCAACGGCATCGAAGTGGCGCACCTGGGCCTGGAACCGCTGGCGCCGGATATCGTCGTCGATTCGATGATCGTGGATTCGGGAACGGTATCGAGCGCGATCTCGAAGCTGTTCACCGATAACGCGATCAAGGCGAAAGCCGTGGCCACCGCGGTCAGCGGCCACTCGGTGATCGTGAAGAAGATCTCGCTGCCCTCAATGAGCGATCAGGAACTGGCCGAGACCATCCAGAAGGAAGCGGCGCAGCACATTCCCTTTGATCTGGCCGACGTGAATCTGGACTACCAGATCCTGTCCGAAGACGCCGGCAGCCCGCAGATGGACGTTCTGCTGGTGGCTGTCAAGAAAGACAAGATTCTCAACTACACCAACGTACTCTCGATGGCGGGCAAGACTCCGGCTATTGTGGACATCGATGCCCTGGCCTTGCAGAACTGTTACGAGTACAACTACGAACCCGCGCCGGGACAGGTGGTGGCACTGTTGAACCTGGGCGCGAGCGTGATGAACATCAACATCGTGAAGGGCACCACGCCGCTGTTCCCGCGCGACGTCAGCGTAGGCGGTCATCAGTACACCGATTCGCTGCAGAAGGAACTAGACCTGAGCTTCGACGACGCGGAGTCGCTGAAGCTGGGCCACAAGGTGGGAACGGTCAGTGAAGATGCCAAGACGCCCATCCTGCAGCAGGTGACCGAGATCATCGTGCTGGAAATTCAGAAGACGTTCGATTTCTTCCGTGCCAGCTCGGCGGGAGAGCATATCGAGAAGATTTACCTGGCGGGCGGTTCCTCCAAGGTTCCAGGGCTGGTCGATGCCTTACGCCAGGAGTTCTCGCTGCCGGTGGAGATCTTCAATCCGTTCCAGAAGATCGGCTTGCCGACGGAAGGACCGGGAGTGCAGTTGATCGAGCAGAATGCGGGCCAGCTGGCAGTTGCGGTGGGTTTGGCCTTAAGGAGTTTTGAAGACTTATGATCCGAATCAACCTGCTGGGTGCACAAAAGGGAAAGAACAAGCGATCCGGAGCAGCCTCGTCGGCCGCCGTCATGGAAGTGGGTGACGTCAGCTCGCCGAAGCTGAAGATCCTGGTGGTACTGGTTCTGGCTGCCCTGGTCAACGTGGGCTACTGGTACCAGTTGGACAAGCAGCACCGGGACATCGCCACCAAGATGGATGCGGCGAACCGGAAGAACGCCGAATTGGCCGACGTGAAGGCGCGCTACCTGGAGCGCCAGCGGGAAGCCGAAAACTACAAGCGGCGGGTTGACGTGATCGACCAGTTGCGCGCGGCCCAGTCCGGCCCGGTTGACCTGCTGAATACGGTGGGCCAGACCGTGAATGCCACCGAGGCAGTCTGGCTGAACAGCATGAAGGACCAGGGCGCCAGCATCGATATCGATGGCATGGCCCTGAGCACGGACGCGGTGGCCAGTCTGATCTCGAACCTGCAAAAGACCGGACACTTCTCCAGTATCGAAATCAAAGAGACCTACCAGGACGACACTTACAAGGAAATGCAGGCGTTCAACTTTACTCTGACCTGCGAAAAGGCGAAGTCCTAGGGAGGCAGGAAAATATGGCCAACTTTAACGAACTTTCGGGCATTAAACAGTGGGCAGCCGCGGTGGGCGTGGCGGCGCTGATTACGGTCGCGCTGTACTTCACCCTGTTCAAGAGCCAGCGCGAGGCCAATGCGGCGGCTCAGGTCAACCTGGACGCCAAGCTCCGCGAAAATGCGGAACTGGAATCCTACAAGCCCAAGCTGGTGGATATCGAACGCCAGCTGGCCAGCCTCAAGCAGCAACTGGAGATCGAGCGCAAGATCGTTCCCGACGAGAAAGAAGTGCCGGGCTTCATGAAGATGATGGATGCCGAGGCCATGAAAGCCGGGGTCGAACTGCGGCGCTACACCGCCAAGCCAACCGCGGCCAAGGATTTCTACACCGAAGTGCCCTTCGAGATGGAGCTGGACGGACCGTATTACTCGATGGTGAATTTCTTCGAAAAAGTGGGCAAGCTGGAACGCATCGTGAACGTCTCGGGCCTGCAGGTGGCAACCACCAAGAAGCCCACGGACGCCAAGGCGAAACACACCTATCAGTACGCGCCGAACGAGAGCGTTGTGGCTACCTGCACCGCGACCACCTTCTTCAGTCATGACTTGGAACCAACGGCGGGAGCTGCCGGAAGACCGGGTCAGCCCGCGCCGGTGAAAAAGCAGGGGACCATATGAAGCTGAGCACTGGAATTGTTTTTCTGGCGATGGCGGCGGGAACTGCCCTGGGGCAGAACCCGGCGGTCATCAACAACACGAGGAGCACGCTGCAGGGAGCGCCACAGCAACACGTGGCGGCTTCGAACGCAGCCCTGGCGGCGACGCAGGGAGGCGGGGGCAATCCCGCCATACCGGCCAGCGGCCCGGCCAAGAAAGCCAGCGGCGCCTCGGCCACGAAGATTTCCGCCCGAGCGGCAGCGCCTAAAGCGAAGCCCGCAGCGGCGCGCCAGAAGGCCCAGCCTAAACAGCAAATCGCGGTGGAGAACCAGAAAAAGCCCGCGGAACCGAAAACCGATGCGCCCCGGCAGGTCAATCTGTCCAGCCGGCGGGACCCCTTCGTCAGCCCGGTGGTCAATCGCAGCATGATTGGCTCGGGATGCAGCACCGGCAAGCGCTGCCTGGCCATTGATCAGATCAACCTGAAGGGCGTGGTCAAGGCCGACTCGGGGATGATCGCGGTGGTGGTCAACAGTCTGAACAAGGCATATTTCCTGCGCGAGAACGATCCGGTGTTCAACGGCTTTGTGGTAAAGATCACCGGCGATTCCATCATTTTCAAGGAAACGATTCAGGACCACCTGGGCAAGTCGATGACCCGGGAAGTCACCAAGAAGATTACGACGTCGGCAGTCTAGGCCGGCGAGAGACAGGCCGGGAACCCGGCGGAAACAAATCTGGCTGAAAGATCACGGGGCGAGCCCAGCGCAAGGCCCGTGTGGGGAGAGCGAAATGCGAAAGCAATTTCTGACGGTTTTATTGCCGATGCTGGTAATGGTGCTCATTGCCGCCTCGGCGCAGACGCAGGGCGCGGGCGCGGAGGCTCCGAAGCACGCCGCACTGCAGAAGGTCAACGTGGTGCGCACCGGCGACGGCTTCAGCGTTGAGATCAGCGCTCGCGGAGCGGTGAAGCCGCGGCTGAGCACGCTGGACAGCCCGGCCCGCATCGTGGTCGATCTGCCCAACACGGTCGTGGCGACCTCGCGCAGCCTCATCAGCGTGGACGGCGACGGAGTCAAGGACGTCCGGCTCGGCATGGACGGCCAGGGCTCTTCCCGCGTCGTGGTCGATCTGACCAAGGCGTGCCGTCACGAACTGGTGCCGGGCAGCGATAACACGCTGGTCCTGAAGCTCTACACCAAGTCAGAAGTTGCCCACGCGTCGCAGCCGGCCGTGATAAAGACTCCAGCCGTGCAGCCCGCCGTGGCCGCCAAGACTGAAGTCGCCGCCGCGCCTGTGGTTGCTGAGTTGGCCGCTCCCGTCAAGGAAGCCAAGCTCATTCAGACTTCGGCACGCGCCACCGATTTCGCGTTCATCGAACCTTCTTATTCGCCCAAGGCCGCGACCGACGATTCCAAGCCGGCCGGGGTTGATCCTTCGGTCCGCGCCACCGCGGCGGCGGGTAAGTTTGCCGCCCGGCCCGAGGGCAACCTGTTGCCCCCCGCCAGCGCCGCCATGCAGTCCAGCGGAGTTCAACCCGCCGTCAACATGGCCGCCGAGCAGAAGGTGCAGGCCTCGCAGGCGCCCGCCATCACCGGTCCGAAGTACACCGGCGAGCCCATCTCGGTCAACCTGAAGGATGTGGACCTGAAGGATTTCTTCCGCCTGATCCACGAGATCAGCGGTCTGAACGTCGTTCTCGACCCCAACGTCAAAGGCACCCTGACCATCGTCCTCGACGATGTGCCGTGGGACCAGGCGCTGGACATCGTGCTGAAGAACAACGACCTGTCGCGGCAGCTTGAAGGCAACGTGCTCCGCATCGCCACCGTGGAAACCATGCGCAAGGAAGCTGAGTCACGGCGCGCCCAGATCGAAGCCGAAGCCCTGGCGGTGGACAAGGTCACGGTCACCCGTTTCCTGAGCTACGCGCACTCTAAGGATGTCGTCCCCACGGTGAAGAATTTCCTCACCCAGCGCGGCGATGTCATCTCTGACGACCGCACCAACGCCTTGATCATCCAGGACATTCCCTCGGTGATGCCGGCGATCGACCGGCTGCTTACCCAGCTGGATCGCAAGACCCAGGAAGTCGAAATTGAAGCCCGCGTGGTGGCTGCCACTCGCAGCTTCGCCCGCGACATCGGCACCCAGCTTGGTTTCGGTTGGGGAGACGGAAAGACCGCAGTGGGCGGCGCCTCCTCGGCTGGAGCTTCACCTATCACGGTGGGTGGTCTTACGCCCGGCTATATCACGACCGGCAGCACCACCGGTGGAACCCAGATTCCACTGTTCTCGAACCAGCCGGTGACCAGCCCGACCAGCGGTCTGAGCTTTGTCAATGCCAGCAACAACGTGCGAATTGATGCCATTCTCACCATGGCTGAGTCACGCGGATTGCTGAAAATCCTGTCCCGTCCCCGCGTCGTAACCCAGAACAACATCCAGGCTCTGGTTCGCCAGGGCGTGCGCGTGCCCATCGTGACCCAGGCCCAGTTGGGCGGACCTCCGACGGTGACTTACGTGGATGCGTTCCTGCGCTTGACCGTGGTTCCGCAGATCACGTCGGAAGGCACCATCTTCCTGAACGTGGACGTGGAAAACACGACCCCTGACTTCGGCCGTACGGTCCAGGGCAACCCGACGCTGATCACCCAGCAGGCAACCACCCAGGTCCTGGTGACCGATGGTGGCACGGTGGTCATCGGCGGCGTAATCCAGACGCAGAACTCCATCAACGTCACCCAAGTGCCGTTGCTGGGCAACATTCCGTACCTGGGCAACCTGTTCAAACACACCACGGTCAGCACCTCCAACCAGGAGCTGATCTTCTTCATCACGCCGCGCATCATCCAGACCTAGTCGCGGCCGACATCGCACGAGGTAGAAGTAAGACAGCCGCCGGCATCCTGAAACACTCAGGCCGGCGGTTTTGTTTTGCGTGCGGCTTTCTTCACGGCGTTTGGAATGGCATGGCTTCATAGCTCGTGGAAAAATGCGCCATGACATCCTGAGCGGAGTCGTAGGACCCTGCGAACGGCACGAACCACGTGGGGACAGGCGCTTATAGGGGTCCTTCGACTGCTCGGCCAGGATGACGACTTTAGACCCGACTAGTCTTGCTAGACTTCTGGGATGGACCACCTCGGCCGGCAACAACGTCTGCAAGAATCTCTTTCCACCCATCGCCTCGACGCGCTGCTGATCACTCATCCTGCCAACGTTCGCTATCTTTGCGGATTCACCGGCAGCTCCGGCGCCCTGCTTCTAAGCGGAGGGAAAAGACTCTTCATCACAGATGGGCGATACACCGAGCAGGCGCGGGCCGAGGTACGGTCGGCGCGGATCGTGATCGCGCGCCAGGGGCTGCTGGCGGCCGCCGCCGCCTGGCTTTCTGCGCAGCCAAAGAAAGGGCGTCGCGCTTCCTCGAAAGTTGGGATTGAAGGCGAACACATGACGGTGGCGGCCCGGTCGATGTTCTTGGGAGTTCTGCCCTCAAACGTCCGTCTTCGCCAGGCCCCGCCCCTGGTCGAACGAGCCCGCATGCTCAAAGACGAAGATGAGATCGCTTGCCTTCGATCAGCGGTGCGGCTGGGAGCCGGGCTTTTCGATCGGGCGCTCGAAGTCATTCGTACGGGAGTTCGCGAAACCGAGGTCGCTGCCGAGATGGAGTACGCGGCGCGCCAGGCCGGGGCGCAGGCCATGTCGTTTGAGACCATTATTGCCTCGGGCGAGCGTTCGGCACTGCCCCATGGCCGGGCTTCGCAGGCCGCTATCCCGGCTGAGGGGTTCGTGGTCTGCGACTTCGGTGTTATACTCTCGGGTTATTGTTCAGACATGACCCGCACCGTATATGTGGGTCGCCCCTCTGCGGAGGCCCGCGGAGTTTACCAGGCTGTAAAACAGGCGCAGCAGGCTGCGGTGGACGCCGTAAGGCCGGGCATCAGCGTGGCGGAAGTTGACCGCGCTGCCCGCAAATCGTTGCAGAAAAGCGGTTTAGCAAAATATTTTACGCATTCCACGGGTCACGGCGTAGGCTTGGAAATCCAC
Source organism: Terriglobales bacterium (assembly GCA_035632335.1). Lineage (GTDB taxonomy): Bacteria > Acidobacteriota > Terriglobia > Terriglobales > Acidobacteriaceae > JAIQFF01. The sequence continues at coordinate 3,804 of DASQHA010000065.1, read as the reverse complement.
GAGGCGCCGCGCGTAGCCGCCGGGCAGACTGAGATCCTCGAGCCCGGGATGGTGATCACCATCGAACCCGGCGTTTATGTTCCCGGCAAGTGGGGTGTGCGCATCGAAGACATGGTTGTGGTAACGGAACGCGGGTGTGACGTCTTGACACCCACGAGCAAGGAACTGGTGACGATTTAAGCGGGACACTCCCTGACAACAGGAGCTGTTCCGGCGGCAGTTGAGCCTTTCCGGCGGGCGCCCAGGATGGCAGAAGTCGGTCCCACCGCATAACGATGAATCAGAAAGAGCTGAAGGAACTCATCGAGTTCTTAATCGAGAAGGACATCGCCGAGTTTGAGCTGGAGCGCGGCGACGTCAAAGTGCGGATCAGGCGGGGAAGCGAGCCTGTGGCGTCGACCTCCGTGCCGGACTCGCGCTTCTTTACGGTGCAGGCGGCGCCGCCTCCCGCCCCCGAGCAGGGCACTGCGCCGGTGCCGGGGGCTGCGGCTCCCGTGGTTGCGGAGAAGCCGGCCGCGCCCGAGGAAGGGTTGCACATTGTGCGCTCCCCGATTGTGGGCACGTTCTATGAGTCGCCTTCCCCTGGGTCCCCGCCTTTTGTGAAGCCCGGAGACATCGTCGAAGCCGGCCAGATTCTGTGCATCGTGGAAGCTATGAAGCTGATGAATGAGATCGAGTCCGACGTGGCGGGCGAGATTGTTAAAAAACTGGTGGCGAACAATGCTCCGATCGAGTACGGGCAGGAACTGTTCGCCCTAAGGCCGCGGAAGTAGTCACGTGGGCCACCCTCTTTTCACCACAGAGTCACAGAGACAGAGAGAAAACCAACGACTAGAAAAGTCTTCTCGATGCTGACAATCCAGGTAGTGACCACTTAATGTTGTTTCGGGCTGTGAAGCTTTTGCTATTTCTTTGCATTCCTCTGGGTCTCTGTGACTCCCTGGTAAAAAGGCTTTTGACGGCAACCTAGCGCATGTTCAAGAAAATCCTGATCGCCAATCGTGGAGAAATTGCCCTGCGGGTGATCTGCGCCTGCAAAGAGCTGGGCATACGCACGGTGGCCATTTACAGCGAGGCCGACCGCAATTCTCTGCACGTGCGTTTTGCCGACGAGGCCATCTGCATCGGGCCGCCGCAGCTGGCGCAGAGCTATCTCAATATCCCGTCAGTCATCAGTGCGGCGGAAATCGCGAATGTGGACGCCATCCATCCCGGCTACGGGTTGCTGGCGGAAAACGCCAACTTCGCGGAAGTGGCCGAGACCTGCAACATCAAGTTCATCGGTCCGCCTCCGGAAATCACCCGCCTGATGGGCGAAAAGGAAAAAGCCCGCGCCGCCATGAAGCGCGCCGGAGTTCCCATTCTGCCGGGCTCGGAAGGAATTCTGGCCAGCGACGGCGAGGCCATGGAGTGGGCCCGCCAGGTGGGGTTTCCGGTGATCATCAAGGCGTCGGCTGGCGGCGGCGGGCGCGGCATGCGCATCGTGCGCAACGAGGAAGAACTGCCCGCGCTGTTCAAGGCGGCGTCGTCCGAGGCGGCGGCGGCTTTCGGCAACGGCGATCTTTACATGGAAAAATTCGTGGAGCGGCCGCGCCACATTGAATTCCAGATTCTCGCAGACCAGTATGGAAACGTGGTGAGTCTGGGCGAACGCGAATGCTCCATCCAGCGCCGTCACCAGAAGCTGCTGGAAGAATCGCCGTCCACGCAGGTAACGCCGGAGTTGCGCGACCAGATTGGACAGGTCCTGTGCAAGACCCTGTCCGACGTAGGCTACGTGAACGCGGGCACCATCGAATTTCTGATGGATGAAGATCGCCGGCTCTATTTCATCGAGATGAACACCCGCATCCAGGTGGAACATCCGGTCACGGAGATGGTCACGGACGTGGACCTGGTGAAGAGCCAGATCCTGCTGGCCGCGGGCGAGCGCCTGGAGAACGTGCTGCACGGCCCCATTCTGCATCGCGGACACGCCATCGAATGCCGCATCAATGCCGAGCATCCGGAAAAGTTCACGCCATCGGCGGGCAGGATTACGACTTTCAATCCTCCCGGCGGGACCGGGGTGCGGATCGATACCGCTGCGTATGCGGAAGGTGTGATCCCGCCGTACTACGACTCTTTGATCGCGAAGCTGATCGTCCGCGGCAAAGATCGCGGCGAGGCGGTGTCGCGCATGGCGCGCGCCCTGGAGATGTTCATCATCGAGGGCATTTTCACCACCATACCGCTGCACCGCAGGATTCTGGCTGACCCCGATTTCCGCGCCGGGAATGTCGACACCACGTTCATTGAACGGTTCCTGGCCAAAACCGAGAAGCGGGAAGTAGTGGCGAAAACCTAGCCGTGTGGGGCGGACACTCTTGTCCGCCGCCTTTGCAGTTGGTTTTGCTTTAGATTTTTACTTGCCGGTTGCTTAGAGTCCAAGTCAAAAGCGGCGGACAAGAGTGTCCGCCCCACACGGTTCGAGATGCTCCCCCGCCTCTATGCCATCCTCGATAGCTCAACCTTTCCGGATACCGATGCTCTTTGCCGGGCCGCCCGTGAGCTGTCGGCTGGCGGCGTCACCCTGCTGCAGTATCGCAACAAGTCCGGCAATGCCCGGCAGATGCTCGAACAAGCCCGGGAACTCAAGCGCCTGCTCGGGGGTGCTGTCAAATTGATCATGAATGACCGGGCGGACTTATGCCTGGCAGCCGACTTTGATGGAGTCCACCTGGGACAGGATGACCTTTCACCCGAAGGCGCGAGAAAAGTAATTGGCAAAAACCTCTGGCTGGGGGTTTCCACCCACAATCCCGAACAGCTTGCCCAGGCCGACCATAGCACTGCCGACTATCTCGCTATCGGACCGGTGTTCTCGACGCGGAGCAAAGCCAATCCCGACCCCGTGATTGGCCTGGAGGGAGTGCGCCGGGCCAGGGGGTTGACGCGCAAACCGCTGGTGGCCATCGGGGGGATAACCCGTAAAAATTGCCGATCGGTCATCGAGGCTGGGGCGGATGCCGTGGCCGTGATATCTGACTTGATACGGGAGCCACGCAAATCAGCAGAGGAATTTTTCCGGATATTGGGATAAAGTCGGAGCGCTGGCTTCGCGGGCGGGTCGCCTGCGACCACACAAACCCCGCGGCAACACAAAACCTCAAGGAGGGCCGTGAGCAACGAGACCAAGCCACCTACGCCAGCCGCCGCCGCCGACTGGGACCTTCACAGCCGTCAAGATAAAGAGCTGGTCAAGGGCCTGGGACTGACCAGCGCCACCATGCTGGTCATGGGTTCCATGATCGGCTCCGGCATTTTCATTGTTTCCGCGGAAATATCGCGCGAAGTCAACTCGCCCGCGCTGCTGATCGGGGCCTGGCTGGTGACCGGCTTTCTCACCGTGGTCGGAGCCCTGAGTTATGGGGAGCTGGCAGCCATGATGCCGCGCGCCGGCGGTCAATATGTCTACCTGCGCGAAGCGCTGGGGCCGCTCTGGGGATTTCTTTACGGGTGGACGCTCTTTCTGGCCATCCAGACTGGAACCATCGCCGCCGTGGGCGTGGCCTTCGGCAAGTTTCTCGGCATTTTCTTTCCCTCGATTTCATCCACCAACTGGATCGTGCACTTCTGGAAGGTTCCGCCTATTCATGTCGGCCCCATGGTCCTGGGAAACATGGACACGGGACTGAGCACGCAGAACCTGGTGGCGATCCTGGTGGTGGCGGCGCTCTCGGTGATCAACATTTTCGGGCTGAAAACCGGCGCTCTCATCCAGAACGTTTTCACCTTCGCCAAAGTCTCCGCATTACTGGGCCT
>DASQHA010000064.1:0-25490 GCA_035632335.1 Terriglobales bacterium | reverse complement strand
TCCGTTCGAGATCTGGCGCGCAAGCTGATGCGATACGTAAAGGCTTACTGCCAAACCGCCAAGCCGTTTCGATGGAAATATTCCGAGGTCACAAGGCGCATCAGGCCATGCTAATCAACTCACTGCGACGGTCCACTAGTTGGAGATGCAGAATTGGCACGCAGAATCCCTAGCGTCAGGGCCGGGATGGAAATATCCGCTATTCGAAGGCCCACTTGGCGAACAAGGAAATTTTCCAGTCCGTACCGCCTAACGCCTTCAGCTAGGGCCTCCTGAATCGTATTATAGCCATCAATCACTTCCCGGCCCTTTATAAGGACGAACCGACCTGGGAATTGAGCCCTAAGCTGTGCCTGCGAGCTCTCGAAGTAACTGCGCTCAACATCAAGCATAGACACCACTCCATCGCCTCAACTCTAATTCACTTCCCATCCACTGTCAAGGCCGAAAATCAGGAGAATGGTGGCCCAGGTACCTGCTCCAGCGCGGCCCATGCCTGGACAAGAGCACACAGCCTGTCAAGCCATTACCCATGGTACCTTGGCCGGGTTGCGTTGCCAAGTAAGTTATTGCCCTTTTTTGATCGGCATCCGTTCGGAACCCCGATCGGCAACACTCGGAATCGCGATCGACATCAATCGGAACACTGATCGGCTTGGGTCGGAATCCGCATAATGCACTGTGAAGCGGTCCCAGACTTCGCCGCCGACCTCTCCCCCGAGAAGGTCTGTCAGGGATTTGCGGCGGTGGATATTCAGGTTATCCATCATTCCGTAGTACGGTTCTGAGCTCTGGCATGACTACCGGGGCGGGCCCCGTCGCAGACCCCACAGTCCGCGCGCCGAGAGGATGAAGGTGAAGCCCCCGAGCCCGCCGAGCGCCCAGAGTGTCCAGACGAATAAAAAGCCGCCGGGGGATTTAGCGATCTCGCCGTAATGTGCCCCCCTCATGTGGATGACGGGCATGCCTGCCGCGAACAATCCGATGAGCAGCATGATGACGTGCCCCGATCGCCGTTCGGGGAGCACGAGCGTCCCGTACAGGAAGACCGCGAGGATGAGCAGCGCAATGTTTGAGCTCTCGGCCTTCGATATCCCACGGACGATGTCGTCCGTAATGTGAAGCGTCAGCAAGAGGATCGAGAGCAGAGACGCGATGGTTAACATGGTGTTGTGTTTCATTGGAAATTCAGATTGCAAGCTGGTGGCATGTTGGCGGCACGTGCCAGTGGATAGAATGCTGAGTAGCGCTCAGGGGGAAGATATGGATTGGAATCAACTGGAACGGCTGCTATCTGTCCGGGCGACTGGTGCGCGGCCCACCCACGCGGGCGGGCTGCCCAGGGGTATCCGGCGCTTAGCTGCGGCCATGCTCATTCACGCGGCGCTAGACATACGCTTGGTCAGGCAAAGGCCGGAGGTTGTTTCCTGGATGCGAGATGAGAGCCATGCCGACATCAGCTTTGTTATTTGCTGCCACGCGTTGGGCCGCCACCCGGATCAGGTTCGGTGTCTGCTTGAGCAGGGGGCCAAATGGTGGCTGGCGGAGGTCCGCCGGCTAGGATGCCAGCCGGAAAGTTTCGAGCAATTTGGATGCGCGAGCTAGACTCCTCTGACAAAGGGCCCGACCCTTTCCAGACGCTCACACCGCGCGATTAGCCGATGTAGCGGTAGCCTCCATTCACCTTTGGGTGCCGGTCCTTGGGAGCGCCGGTCGGAACGGCGATTTCGAAATCAACCCGGGTAGCGCCATCCCGGGTGACTGTCGGCTCTTTGGGCATTTCTTTCCAGTAGTGCGAGGTCTTGAGTTCATCCAACTCCTCGGCCTTGAGCGGATACGAATACTCTTCTCCCGGATATTTTCCTGTCCGAACGTCCTCGATGTACCGCTCGACAGCCAGTCGCCGGAGAACCCGTATTCCGTCTTCCCGCGTTTCCCGCCCGACTTTGCGCGCATCGCCGATCTGCGACAGGTGCTGATGGAACGCCTCCTCCACATCGGGCACAAAGCACTTGGCGAACCACGGACGGAACGCCTGATAGTCGCCCAGCAGATCATGCATGATGATGAGCTGCCCGTCCACCCGGCTGCCGGCGCCAATGCCATAGACGGGAACTCCCACCTGAAACGCGATCTGTTCCGCGGGCGCAGAGGGCATCGCCTCCAGCAGAATCGAAAAGACACCGGCTTCTTCCAAAGCCCAGGAATCCTGAATCGTTGCCTCAAAACTCTTCTTGGTCTTGCCCTGCACCCGGTAGCCGCCGAACGAGGCCGTGCTTTGCGGCGTAAGCCCCAGATGCCCCATAACCAGAATGCCGGCATCCGCAATGGCGCGGATCTGCCCGGCCATGCGCCGGCCGCCTTCGCATTTCACCGCGTCGCAGCCGGCTTCTTTGACAAACCGCAGAGCGTTGTGGACCGCGTGCCGCGGAGATGGTTCATAGGATCCTTGCGGCATGTCGCCAATGAGGAACGTGTGTGGGGCTGCGCGCCGGACGGCTTGCGCGAGGATGATCATCTGGTCCATCGTTACGGGATTTGTGGTCTCGTAGCCCAGTTCCACCATGCCGCCGGAGTCGCCGACCAGGATCATATCTACGCGTGCGGCCTCCGCCGGTTGTGCGGAAGCCAGCGTATACGCGGTCACCCAGGCGGCCGGCTTTCTCTCTCTCTTCATCTGCCGCAGCTTCATGACGCTGATTTTTTCAGGTGGTTTTTCCGATGTCATACCACGCTCTTCTCGATGGTGACAGGTGCACGCTCTGCATCAATGCCGTGATTTGGACGGCACCTCACTGTTGTTGCAAACGACACGCCAGTCTGAGGATCGGAGGGCCGGGAGGCGCCCGCGGCTGCTTCTCCCGCCTTTCCTTTAACTTATCAGTTTTGGGGGGCCTGCAGGCTCGCGAGTCAAGCGCGTACTCGAAACGCTCATAGGCCCTGGGGGTTATACTCTTTGGTTCGCACGGTTCCACTCGCAAGGCGCCCGCCCAGACACCATCAGCGCAGCCTGGTGGAACGGCCCGCGGGGACACCGCGACTTAGGTCGCTGGGTGGCCTTCGTGCAGCACACCTTCCACTTCGCCCCCCCGCGGCGGCGACGGATGACTGTTGTCGATTGCGGTCCATCGTACTGGAAATGTAATGGGCATACCCAAAAGGGGAACGGCGATGTCGTCTCTGCCAGCACCCTGCCCGGCCGCCGGATCACCGGCAGCACGTATTTGCCTCGTTAATCGAGAGTACTCCGCCCGGCCGCAGCGAGACGCTGCTTTGGCATTCCTTTTGCAAATGTGACAAACGGAGCAGATGTTCTTGCGGAACACAAAGAGAGCGGTCGTCTTGCACAGATCTGACAGTCCGCCGACCGCACGATACATCAGCCGAAATTTGCAGGACAGCGAGACGGTGGCTGCTTAGATCGCATGAAAGGAATGCGTCATGACCTCAGTCAGTTCGGGCCTTCAGGCCTTGGACCAATCACGTACAGTGTCAGTTCAGGAGCACATTCGTTTCGTCACCGACGACCTCATGACCTCGCTCCCGCCGGCTGATCAGCTTTCCGCCGAGGAGCGACGCGGGATCATCGCTCGTTACAGCGCGGTGCTGGAAGGAAATTTCATTTACTGGATGACCGGCGCTTACCTCTCGGTCCGAACCCAGGAAGCCAAATCCATCATCCTGGACAATCTCCACGAAGAAGTGCGCGATTGTCATCCGGGAATGCTTCGCAAGTTCGCCATGGCGGCCCAAGCCGCTCCCGGAGAATCGGACGCGCTCGCCGTCTACCAGAATCTGTCGAATGTCAGGCTCTTCATCGGACGGCTGTCGCCGGTCCCGATCCTCGCCATGATGGCGTTCTTTGAGGGCTTCATCCAGCGGTTCATGGCCTTTTTGGCGGATGTGGCTCGAAGGCAGGGGTCAGTGGAGCAGGAATACACGGACGTACATGGCGTCTGCGATATCGCTCATACACAAGGACTCCTTCAGGCTCTGGAAGCGGAGAGGGCGCTCGCATGCGACTCGGGCGAACCCGTGGATGACCTCTTTGAAGGAGTCGACCTGCTCCGAACGCTGATTCAAAATATCGTTGCCAGCCCGAAATCTTCAAGAGCGCGGCAATAGGGGATGTACAGGAAGCGGGGCGTAGCTAAAGGCGGGAATTGAATGTCGGTAAGAGCGGCTGTGATTGCGCAACTGCGACAGGTTGCAGCGGAAACCAAAACGAAGTTGCCTCCGCTGACGGATGACCTGGCTCTGCTGGACTCAGGGCTTGACTCCCTCGCGATTGCGATCCTTGTGACCAGACTCGAAGACACGTTAGGAGTTGATCCATTTACTGAATCCGACGACATTTTTTATCCTGTGACCCTTGGAGACTTTATTGGGCTCTACGAAAATGCCGCCAAATTGCCTGAGGTCGCTTCGGAGCGCGCTGCGTAACGCCTCAGACTGTTCGGGCCGTTTTCTCTCGAATGCCACGGCCCGGATTTCTGTTGATGATCTCGTGCATGGCACGAGCCTCTGCGGTCGTTTCCAAGAGCTGTCGGGCCGGTCGGTTCTAATCGCCACTCGGGATCAGCTTGCGGCAGCGTTAGCCCTGATAGAGCTGGATGGCGTTGCTGCCCGGCTGATTGTTTGTCCACCGGATATATCGAAAGAGCATCTTCCGTCGGTTCTCGCCAAAGGCGGCGTGGATGCAATCGTGTCTGACCATGGTCTGCCTGACCACGATCTGCCCGACCATGCCGATCCTGTCGGGATTTTGCGGGTTAGGTGCAGTTGCGGCATCACCCCAACTCAAAATGTGCATAACAGAGATCGCCCGACCGAGTGGGTTCTTCTGACATCTGGAACCACTGGCGCCCCGAAAATGGTGGTTCACAGCTTCGGTAGCCTCTCGGCGCCGATCAAGGCCAGTCAGAGTCTGGGAACCGACGTTGTCTGGGGCACGTTTTATGACATCCGCCGCTATGGCGGCCTCCAGATCCTCCTGCGTGCCCTGCTCGGGCGCGGATCCCTCCTGCTTTCCAGTACGGCGGAGCCCGTGCCGGATTATCTCTTGCGCCTCGGAGCGCGCGGGGTGACTCACATCTCCGGCACGTCATCGCATTGGCGTCGTGCCCTGATGAGCTCAGAAGCCCGCGCCATATCGCCGCGCTATATCCGTTTATCAGGGGAAATCGCAGACCAGTCGATTCTCAATACTCTCCGTTCATTCTACCCGCAGGCTGGCATCAGCCATGCCTTTGCTTCAACCGAAGCCGGTGTGGCATTTGAAGTCACTGACTGTTTCGAGGGTTTTCCGGCGAATTTGGTTCGCGGCGGCGGCGAGGTGGAAATAAAGATGGGTCAGGGGTCGCTTCGGATCCGGTCGGCTCGCACTGCGCTCCGCTATCTCGGCAGTGAAGACGGAATGCTTGCGGACAAAGAGGGCTACGTGGACACGGGCGACATCGTAGAGCTGCGCGGAGACCGCTACTACTTCCTGGGTCGAAGGAATGGAGTCGTCAACATCGGCGGGCTGAAGGTACACCCGGAAGAAGTGGAGGCGGTGATCAACCGCCACCCTGCGGTACGAATGTCGGCTGTTCGACCGAGGAGAAATCCCATTACTGGCTCCGTCCTTGCGGCTGAGGTCATCCTGCAGGAAGGCAGCCATGAGGGATCTGCAGAGAGCCAACTTGCAGACGTCAAGCGCGAGATCCTAGCGATGTGCCGAGACAACCTGCCTGCGCACAAGGTTCCTGTGACCATCCGTTGTGTGCCTTCGATCGAAGTGGCTGCTACGGGCAAGACCCTTCGCCAATATGCGTAGCGTTGTTGTGACAGGCGGAAGCCGGGGATTGGGGTTAGCCATCGTGCAAAGACTGACCGCCGAAGGTTACCGGGCGATTGCCGTAGCACGGCGAATGAACGATCAACTGGCGTCCACGATCGCCGCGGCGGAACAGTCGGCCCCGGGATCTGTCCAGTTCATTCCCTTTGATCTCGGCGACATTAAGCACATACCGGACCTGGCGAAGGGGCTGCACAAGAGCTTTGGGCCCATTTACGGCCTGGTCAATAATGCAGCGATAGGCTCGGACGGCGCGCTCGCGATTATGCATAACTCAGAGATCGAGCACTTGATCCGTGTGAATACGCTATCGCCAATCGTCCTTACGAAGTATGTGGTTCGGCACATGATGGCAGATGGAGGAGGGCGCGTGATCAACGTCGCCTCAATTCTCGGCTTCACCGGATGCAGCGGCCTCTCGGTTTATGGCGCGACGAAAGCGTCGATGATCGGGTTCACGCGGTCTCTGGCGCGCGAAGTCGGCCCGGGGGGAGTCAACGTCAACGCCATAGCTCCGGGGTTCATGGAAACGGACATGACGCAAGGCCTAAACGGTGAGCGCCGCGAAAAAGTCGCGCGCCGCAGCGCACTCCGCAGATTTGCTGCTGTCGAAGACGTGGCGGAAGCAATCGAGTTTCTGCTTGGTGCCGGGGCCAAGAACATTACTGGCACTGTGCTCACGGTAGACGCCGGTGCGACGGCATAAGACCGATCAGAACCATGAGTGCCAACGATGTATCTGCCGATGGGAGACGCGCCAAGCCCGGTCGCTCGTCCTCCAGAGCGTGGCTTCGCGCTCTCGAGCTAACAGCGTCTATCGCCGCCAATCCCAGCCGGATTCTTCCGACGGTGATCGGGCAAGTGGCTGAAAAATTCGCTGACAAGGAGGCCCTTTTCTCTCCCACCGAGTGCCTGACCTATCGTTCGCTGACCGAGCGCTCAAACCGCTATTCGCGCTGGGCGCTCAGCCAGGACCTAGCGAAAGGTGAGGCTGTTTGCTTGCTGATGCCGAACAGACCGGAGTACCTGGCGGTCTGGCTAGGCATCACTCGTGTCGGAGGCGTGGTGGCGCTGCTCAACACGAATCTGGCTGGCTCCTCGCTTGCGCATTGCGTCAATGTCACCGCACCCAAGCACATTATCGTGGCGGTGGAGTTTCTTGATCGGTTGACCTCCGCGTTGCGGGACTTTAGGGGTAAGGTAAAGATTTGGATCCACGGCACTGGCCAAGATGAATACGCCCGCATTGATCGTGAAATCACGCGGTACACTGGCGAGACTCTTCACGACACCGAGCGCCGGCCGGTGACCAATGCGGATCGGGCGCTATACGTCTTCACTTCCGGCACCACCGGTGCACCCAAGGCCGCCAACGTCAGCCACGCCCGGCTGATGCAATGGAGCCACTGGTTTGCCGGCATCATGGAAACCAGCTCGAGCGACCGCTTATACGACTGCCTGCCCATGTACCACAGCGTTGGGGGCGTTGTCGCGACCGGCGCGGTCTTGATCGTGGGTGGATCCGTGGTCGTACGCGAGAAATTCTCGGCAAGTCAATTCTGGGAGGACATCGTCCGCTGCGACTGTACCGTATTTCAATACATCGGAGAACTGTGCCGCTACCTGCTGCACGCCGAACCGCATCCGCTGGAAACCCAGCACCGCATCAGGATGTGCTGCGGCAACGGGCTAAGGCCTGATATTTGGGGTGACTTCCAAGCCAGGTTTCGAATTCCACAGATTCTGGAGTTTTACGCTGCGACCGAAGGCAACGTCTCGATGTTCAATCTCGAAGGCAAGCCGGGCGCACTCGGCCGCATCCCAGCGTATCTGGCGCATCGCTTCCCAACCGAAATCGTGCGATGCGACATGGAAACAGAAGAACCGGTTCGAAACGAGCAAGGATTCTGTCTTCGTTGTGCTCCGAACGAAGACGGCGAAGCAATCGGCCAGATTTTTGAGAACCAGTCGAACGCCCGCACGCGATTTGAGGGCTATACCGACCGGGAGGCCTCCGAGAACAAGATACTTCGGGACGTGTTTGAGCCAGGAGATGCCTGGTTTCGAACCGGCGACCTGATGCGAAAGGATGAGAACGGGTATTTCTATTTCGTAGATCGTATCGGCGACACTTTCCGCTGGAAGGGCGAAAATGTCGCGACCTCGGAGGTATCAGAGGTGATGTGTTCGTTTCCCGGTATTAAGGAGGCTGTCGTTTACGGAGTAGCCGTTCCTGGAGCCGACGGCCGGGCGGGCATGGCCCTGGTGATGGCCGGCCGGGAGCTGGACCTTGCAGCCTTCCGGACACATTTGAGCGAGCACTTGCCCCAATACGCGCATCCGTTGTTCGTGCGCATCCGGGATGAGATCGAGATGACCCCCACGTTCAAGTACAGGAAGAGTGTCTTCGCATGCCAAGGGTACGATCCGCACGCGACCAGTGATGTCATGTATTTCAATGATCACGAGCGCGGAGTGTTTGTCCCGCTCGACGGCGAATTATACAACCGCATCCAGGCCTGCCAGGTGCGTCTGTGACCAGCCTCGGACCATCGGCGGCATCGCTCACAAGTCCAGCGCGACTCGAGAGGGCGCGCACTGATTTTCGCGAGTCGGATGCCAACTACATCGATATCGGACTCATCAACAACATGCCGGCCAGGGCACTGGAGGCGACGGAGCGGCAGTTTCGTGCACACCTCGACGCGGCGTCGGACGGCATGATAGTTCGGCTGACGCTCTATGCGCTGCCTGACGTTCCCCGAAGCGGCGCAGGCCAACGGCACGTGAGCAGCTCATACTCGGACCTCAATGAACTCTGGCACAGTCATCTCGATGGCCTGATTGTGACTGGGACCGAGCCCAAGGCCTTGAGTCTCCAGGATGAGCCATATTGGGGAAACCTGACCGGACTGCTGGAGTGGGCGGAGGAAAACACGCATTCGGCCGTCTGGTCCTGCTTGGCCGCGCACGCGGCTGTTCTATACATCGATGGTATCGGGCGGCGACAGCTGAGGGACAAGCGCTTCGGCGTCTTTGATTGTGCGAAAGTATCAGGCCACCCATTGACGGTCGCAGTTCCATCTCGATTCCAGATGCCGCATTCCAGGTGGAACGAAATACCGGAAGATGCCCTGGTGAGGTGTGGTTACCAGGTTCTGACGCGATCAGCAGATGCGGGTGCCGACGCGTTCGTAAAGCAAAGGAAGAGCTTATTTGTCTTCTTCCAAGGGCATCCGGAGTATGAGACAGACACTTTGCTCCGCGAATATCGCAGAGATGTTGGGCGCTTCCTCAGTGGGGAGAGGCCGTCGTATCCCTCAGCACCTCAGGGTTACTTTGACGAGAGCACTGTCGCTGTAGTAAGCGTATTCCGAGAGCGAGCCTTATCGGGCGGCATCGCCGGGTTGGCTGCGAGTTTCCCAACCGCCCTCTTGGTAAATAAGGCGAGGAACACGTGGCGTTCGCCGGCCGTTGGCATCTATCGCAATTGGCTGCTGTATTTGCGGGCCCAAAAGGAACAGCGGCTGCGGATTAGGCAGCGTCGAAGAGAATACCAAGCGAAAGTCATAACTTTGAGGCCGCCACAAGAAGCCCGGGCCCGGCAGGCACCTGGAGCACAGGAGATATTGCTCCCCGGGGATGTGGCCGCATAAGTTCAATGGAACGCTTTGAAATTCAGCCGGTTCTGAGTTCTGCGTTGCCCGACGTCGCAGACTTCCTTTGCAGATGGCCGGCCGATCGCGACGGCTCGTCCGGCCAGCGCCCGAATTCTCTGCGCGTCGAAAGGCGTCTGGAGTGGCTCCTGCTTGACAATCCGGTTTCGGCGGGCGTTTTTCAACATGGGTTTTGTGTTCGCGATCCGATGGGCGTCATTCGCGGAGTTACCCTCTGTTTTCCTGCTGCGTTCCTGGCTGGAGACGACCGGTTCCTCGGCCTCTGTTCGGGGACGTTTTTCGTCGAACCGCAGGCTCGCACGCTGGGATTCTATCTGTTCAAAAAGTATCTGCGCTCACCGGGTTACTCGTTCTTCTTCGCCACTACGTGCAACGCCTATTCCGCTGCGCTTTGGGAACAGCTAGGCGGTTGCGCCGTCCCAAATTCGGAGGCGGAGTACATTGTCCCTCTCAGACTTGACGCTCTACTTCCCGCGGTTGTGAACGGAAAAACTCTGAGGGCCGCTGCATCGAGGATTGCACCCATCATTGCCCGCTGCAGCAACGCGATTCTAGCGCATCTCACGCGGCAATCGCCTAAAATCACGATCGAGCCCTCTCGCGACTGGCAGAAGCTCTCGCAACTCTTTCACCGTCACAGGCTCGCAGGCTGGGTTACCGCTGACCGGACAATTGAGTTTCTGCAATGGCGATATGAACAAAGCTGGTCCCATTGCCCATCCGAAACCTACTTGTTCCACGACCCGTGCGGCAACGAGGGATGGTTCGCCTTGGGGAAGACGACCCGCGGCCGCCGGGGTCAGATTCGGGGCTCTGTTCTTTTAGATGCGATTTGGCCTCGAGAAAGAATGACCTTCGAGGACATTTTCCCAGGGATCCTTCAACTTGTTGACCCTGAGACTGACGCCCTCTTCTTGCGGCCGCGGCCGGAGCTTGACTACGGAGACTGCACCCGTTGGATCATTCGGCGCAGGTTCAGAGCGCCCCAAGCCTTCGCCATAACGGGAGGAGGCGATTCCATCTTAACCGCCGCCTCTCTGGACCTCGTCTGTGCGGATGGCGATAGCGGTTTCCCTATCGCTCGCTAGGTTGTCTGAGGACTCGAAAGTGTTGATTAATGACGTTGATGCAAACATAGTTCTTGATGAGCTCAAGAATTATGTCACGAAATGCGAACGCGAGATAGCGAACGGGCCGATCGTCCCGACGGTGACACCGGAAGTGATTCGCGCGCATCTCAGCTCGTCTTATAACTTTGAGACGCCGAAGGAACTGAATGATGTTGTTGCCGATGTAGAGAGGATGCTGCGAACCTGGCAGGTCCAGGTGACGCACCCTCGGTATCTCGGCCTTTTCAATCCGAGCGTGACGCTTGCGTCGGTCGTCGCGGATGTAGTGGTGGCGATGTACAACCCGCAACTGGCGACTTGGCGTACTTCGCCGGCGGCGAATGAGATCGAAAGGCATACGCTGGGCTGGCTGGCCGGCAAGTTCGGCTTTTCCGGCGATAGCGTTGCAAGTTTCACCAGTGGCGGCGCGGAGTCGAATCTTTCAGCCGTGATCGTTGCACTGACACGAGCTTTTCCGGGCTACGGTGAAGGCGGGCTTCGCCACCTTGTTGCGGCACCAACCATCTACCTGACGGACGAGGCCCATCATGGATTCAACAAGATCGCCCACATGGCGGGAATAGGGCGCCAAGCGCTCCGCAAAGTCAGGACAGACCGTGACCTCAAGATGGATCTTGCGGATCTTGCAAGGCAAGTGGCTGAGGATCGTAAAGCCGGATTCGCGCCGTTCATGGTGATCGGCACGGCTGGAACCACAGCCGCCGGCATTATCGATCCCTTGCCGGGGCTGGCGCGCTTCTGTCAGTCGGAAGATCTCTGGTTTCACGTCGATGCTGCGTGGGGCGGCGCCGCCATCATTTCTCCGCGGCTCCGGGGCCACCTCACCGGAATCGGCGCTGCGGATTCGATCACTTGCGACGCGCACAAATGGTTTTCCGTGCCAATGGGAGCCGGGATGTTCTTCTGCCGGCACCGTGACGCGGTTGGCAATGCGTTTCGCTCAGACACTTTTTTTATGCCGGCAAAGACAGCCGGGACCTTTGATCCGCACGCTACGTCAGTGCAGTGGTCCCGGCGGTTTATCGGCTTGAAGCTCTTCCTCACCCTGGCCCATCATGGCGAGTCGGGGTACATAGAGATGATCGAGCGCCAGGCTCAGCTCGGAGACATGCTGCGGCGATTGCTAAGGCGCGCTGGGTGGCGCACTGTCAACTCGACACCGCTGCCGTTGGTGTGCTTCACCCGAGATGGCCTGGTCACCAGCGAATTCTTAGCGGCGCTGTATGAGCGCCAGATCGCCTGGATGTCGGAAGTGCGGCTCGGCGATAGTCCCCCTGTGGTGCGGGCGTGTATTACCAGCTTCCGCACAACGGAGTCGGACATCGAGGGGGTCGTGCGCGAGATGAGCCGGATCGTGGGTGGGACTGAGGTACGCACATGAGAAGCGAGACCATTGCGATTCACGGCGGCTATGAGGCCGACCCGACGACGAAGGCCGTGGCGGTTCCAATCTATCAAACCGTCGCGTATGCGTTCGATAGCGCCGATCATGGAGCAGCGCTGTTCAATCTGGAAGTAAATGGATTTCGCTACAGTCGGATCAGCAACCCCACCACCGAGGTCCTGGAGCGTCGCGTCGCCGCACTCGAGAAAGGACTGCAAGCCTTGTGCGTGAGCACAGGTCAGGCGGCCGTCCACTACGCTGTGCTCAACCTTACCGAACTGGGCAGCAACATTGTTTCTGTTCCGCAGCTCTATGGCACCACGCACACATTGTTTGCTCATCTTCTGCCAAGTCAGGGAGTCACCGTCCGCTTTGCGAAATCGGACCAGGCGAGCGCCATCGAAGAGTTGATCGATGAAAAGACCCGTGGAATCTATTGCGAGAGTATCGGCAATCCGGCAGGCAACATCTGCGACCTCGAAGAGTTGGCTTGCGTGGCACACAAACACGGCGTTCCCCTGATCGTCGACAATACAGTGGCCACGCCGATCTTGCTGCGCCCGATCGAATACGGCGCCGATATTGTCGTGCATTCCTTGACCAAATTCATGGGCGGACACGGCACGACGCTGGGCGGCGTCATCGTCGACGCCGGAAGGTTTCCATGGAAAGAGCATTCTCGGCGTTTTCCGATGTTCAGCCGGCCGGATCCCTCCTATCACGATCTGGTCTACACCGAGCATTTTAAGGAGGCCGCGTACATCGGGCGCTGCCGCAGTGTCTACCAGCGGACGACCGGCTCGGTGTTATCTCCGCTGAGCGCATTCTTGCTGCTGCAGGGCGTCGAAACTGTGGCGTTGCGGGTCGAGCGCCACGTGCAGAACGGCAGGGGTGTAGCCGAATTCCTGCGCAAAGATCCCAGGGTTGAATGGGTCAGCTACGCGGGGTTCTCGGAAAGTCCATATCACGCGCTCGCCCAAAAGTATCTCGACGGCCGCGGCTCCTCCTTGATGACCTTTGGGGTCAAGGGAGGGTTCGAGGCCGGCAAGAAGTTCTATGACGCGCTCAAGCTGATCAAACGCCTCGTGAACATCGGTGATGCCAAGTCGCTCGCCTGTCATCCAGCCTCGACCACTCATCGACAAATGTCGAAGGAAGAGCAGCGTAAGGCCGGCGTGAGACCCGAGATGATCCGGCTCAGTGTTGGGATCGAACACATCAGCGACATCATCAGCGACCTGAATCAAGCGCTCGATGCTGCTGTTCATTTGCAAAGACGGTCGACTTCTCACACCCCCCTGGACCGCACCCGTCCGCGCCTTCTACGAAGCCGCCGAGCACACGGTCCAGAAACCTGAGTGTGCTGCGCAGCCAGTTCGCCGAGGCTATCTAACGAGCACGGAACGCCGAACCATGCTGAAAACCGTATCGAAAACCGTGCACGAACACCGCCAATCTGTGCCGGAAACCGGTGCGAACATTTGAGAATCTGTACGCGTTGCAGGTCGGCAGGCATCCAACCCGGCTCAGCCGAAAGTAACGGATTTCCGCCTGGATCGAAAGAGCCTATGAAGTTCACTGGCGTAAATCATCCAAGAACTCCGAAGCCGGATCGACGCTCGTCACCAACAGATGATCTCGCGCACGTGTGCAGGCAACGTAGAGTAAGTGTCGCTCCGTGTTGTAGACCTCTTCGAGATCCGCGTCGTCCGCGGCCGTTTCGATCCGTTCCTGCAGCGGAATGACCTCATCGTCACAAGCCATCACCGCAACAGTGCGGAATTCCAGGCCTTTGGCGAGATGCATGGTGCTGATCGAAGCCCGGCCACTGGCGGTCTCAACGTTGTCGTCAAGTACCTTGTAGGGGAGCTTCGCATCCCCGACCGCCGCACGAGCTCGGTCCAGTTCGGCCGCTGAGCGGACAAAGACACCGATTTCGTGTGGCACGATGCCCTCCTTGGTCCGTTCCGCCAACCACTGACTGACGGCCTTGATCTCTTGGTGGGGAGTATTCAGAACCATGATGTCTGGCTGTGGACCGTTGAACGTCGAGATCGTGCCCCTGCGGTGTTCCGTGTTGCCGTCGACGTCTGACACCTCTGGTCCAAGGAGGCGGTCGGCCTGCGTTCGGATCTGGTGTGACGTACGGTAATTGATTCTCAGTGTGGACGAACGCCCCCGAACATCGACGCCGAGCGCTTTCCAGGAGAACGGCTGTTGGAAGATCCGCTGTCCCAGATCGCCGGCAAAGAAGAGGCTATTCGGCCGGCCCGCCCCCAGCGCCGCCAGAAAACGGGGCTGAGCAACGCTGACGTCCTGGGCTTCATCTACGACCGCGAAGTCGAACGGCGGGTGCGCGCTCGCGGCAAGCTTTGCCGCCACCCGACTGAACACGTCTGAGTAGGTTACCAGGCCCCGATCCCGAAGAGCGGACCGCACCCGTTCGAACATCGACCAGAGCACGACTCTCTGAGCTTCTTGTAGTCGCGTCTTGCGGCCCAAGCGCACAACGTCACGGTAGGACTCCCAGGAGTCCAATTGCCAGGCATCCACCACCTGCTCCCATTCCGTCAGCAGAAAATGCAGGGAGAATCTGCTTCCATCCGCGGCTGCGGCGGCTTCTTCCAAGAGCTTCAGGATCGTGTCACGGGATGCGATCTGCGGACGGCCAAAGTTCACCTCGTAAAGCCGCCGGCCGATCGCGTTCATCGAATGCACCTCCAGCCGCTCGCCAAGCCGCGGTTCGCTGCTGATGAGCCGCCGAAGCTTCGTTCTCAGGGCATTCGACAACGTGTCGGAGAACGTGGTGAGCAACACCCTGGCGTTCGGATTTGCCCGAGTCAGAAAGACCGCGCGATGGAGCGCGACGATGGTCTTCCCCGTCCCCGCCGAGCCCGCGACCCGGGCGGCGCCACCGTACTCGCGCTCAACCAGAGTGCGCTGTGCTGGATGAAGGAAGACCGTCCACTTCTCCCACGGATAGTCGAGGGCGCGCTCCAGTTCGTCCTGGTTGTTCATCATCCGGAAGCGGCGCTGGGCATCGGGATGCTGGAACGGATCGGTTCCCGCCGCGACCGGCTTAACGACCTGCGGGGTGACGCCAGTCGCCAGATCCAGCAGGGCCTCGGCAGCCTCGCTCGGCAGGTGATCCGCAAGTTCCAGCAATGTGTCCTCGTTGGCCTTGCGCACATCGCCCAGCCATTCGGCCGGAACGCCGTACCCGAGCAGCTCATCTTCGGGGATGCCGGCGAACAAGCGCGGCTTTGCAGGTGCCGCCTGTTCTACTTCCACATATCTGGGAACGGTGATCTCCTGCACCGTCTCCCGTACCTCCACCAGTTGTGCCGCGCCGGTTTTGGGGTGGGTTTCGAGCCTGCGCCGCTCGGCCCAGTGATAGGCGTTGTCATGGTGACCGACGTAGCACAGCAACAGGCTGGTCTCAGTCCGGTGCACGATCAGCCGGACGTCGTTGTTCACGCGAATCGACCAGAACCTGCGATCCTTGGCCTTGTCGTAATAGCGACTGAAAGCAACTGTCGTGCGACAGCGATGAAATGATCTCTGAGTTGCCCGCGCCGATTCGATTGCCAACTCGTGGAAGCGGAGTCCAAACGGAGTCTGGGTGGAGTCCAAACCACCGATTTGGACGCCGTGGCGTCCAATTGGAGTCCAAAGCACCGACGGCTAACTGTTTTGTTTTCTATCACGATGCTTGTAAGTGATTGATATTTCTTAAATGGCATGGAAGAGGTCGAGAGTTCGAATCTCTCCAGGTCCACCAATATTCCAAACCACTTACGGATTGCTGACTCGTCAGCATTCCCGTCTCTTATATACTGCTTCAGCGTCGATGGCAGCGAGTGTAAGAGCTTATTGATATCTTCATGGGACCGGAGGACCACGCCGGCCGGTCGGGCGATGGGCAGCCTCGCCGTCGAGAAGCAGATGTGCCGGAAAGGGTTTAGATCCGGACTGCCAGGGGGCCGCGCTGACTGTCTGGCTCTTCAGCCCGCCTGCCGCGCAGGCCGAGTGGGCGCCATGCTCCAGAGATGGTCTGCGGATCGCTCGTTGTCCCACTGGTGCGTGGGCTCGAAGTACCCCGTCCCAGGCGCCAGATGCGCCCGGACCGCGTCCTCGTTGAGCGTGACCCCGAGTCCCGGCTTGTCCGGCACCGTTATGTAGCCCTTGCTGATGATAGGCTTGTCGATACCTTCCACCAAGTCCTGCCACCAGGGCACGTCCAGCCAGTGATTCTCGAGCGCCAGGAAATTCTCCGTGGCCGCGGCGCAGTGCACGCTGGCCATTTGATTGATCGGCAGCCCGGCATAATGCATTGCCATCGGCACGGCGTATTCCATCGCCATATCGCCGATCTTATGCGTCTCCAGAATCCCGCCCGAGGTGGAGAGGTCCGGATGGATCTTGCTGACCGCGTGTTTCGAGCACAGTTCCTCGAAGCCCTCTTTCAGGTAGATGTCTTCGCCCGTTAGAATCGGCGTCGGGCTTTCCTCCGTGATGTGCTTCAGCATGTCGGTGTACTGCCACGGAATCACATCCTCGATCCACGCCAGGTTGTATCTCTCATACGCCTTCCCGAGCCGGATGATCGAATTCACGCCGAGGTGTCCGAGATGGTCCATGGAAAGCGGAATTTCCATTCCGACCGCTTCGCGCACCGCCGCCACGTACTCGCACAGCTTCTCGATGCCCTTGTCGGTCACTTCCATGGCCACGAACGGATGCGGCAGCACGCGGGCTTCCCACGGGCTCAGGCCGGAAGGAACCGTCACTGTGCCGGGAGTATCCGCCACCATCTCGATCCCTAAGTCCATCTTGAGCCAGGTCAGCCCCATCACTTCCTTGCGCTCTTTCTCGCGTTTGGCGTAAAGCAGGGGATCTTTGGATTCCGTGGTGTCGGCATAGATGCGAACCTTGTCACGGAACTTGCCGCCCAGCATTTGGTATATAGGGACGCCGTAAACTTTCCCAATGATGTCCCACAGCGCCACCTCCACGGCCACCACGCCGCCCGCCTGCCGCCCGTGATAGCCGAACTGTTTGATCTTCTGCCACAGGTAATTCAGCCGCAGCGGGTTCTCACCCAGCAACCGGCTCTTCAGGAACAGGGCGTAGGTCGCGCTGGCCCCATCGCGCACTTCGCCCAGCCCGTACACGCCCTGATTGGTGTCAATGCGTATGATGGTACAGCCGAAGCCGAACATGGGCATTCCGCCTTGGGGTGGCCTGCGCCCATTCGGCATGTTTCGTTGCGGGCGGCCTGGCGCCTCGCCCTCTCCCCGGCGTCTCACCACGGTGGCAACCCGCAAATCCGTGATTTTCAGCGTCGACGGGCTCGAATTCGTGTTGACATTCCGAATCTGGGGTTCGGCGGCGGCTTTCGCTTTCCGGCCCAGCAGGCTTCCTCCCAGGATCGCGGCGGAACTCTTGAACAGTCCGCGCCGTCCGATTTTTCCGCAATTCCAGTCAGACATTGGCTTTGATCTCCTACTCCCGGTTTTCATGGGCGCCACGATCGCTGTTCCGACCGCGTCACCGAGGCTCGATGCAGAGCCTGAGAACCTCGCGCAAAGGCCGTCTTGGGTTCCCAGACGATTGGAGTATACACCCAACCGCCTTTCGAGGGACCGAAGAAGCTCATCGTTTTCTGCTCAGCCGCCCCGGATCGCCCCGCGAACCACCGGCATTTTGTGAACCGCCAGATTGTCCAGAATCAAGTGGATCAGTCGATGCCCTGTCCCACTACCGCCTCTTTCAGAAAGCGCATGAACTCTTGGCCGGCACGGAGCGGTCACCAGTTGCGGCAATCCCTAACTCACCGGGGAACGCTTCGCGCCAGCCGCATGCCATTCCACGGGATGCGGCGGTTGGGCCGCTCGGCGTGGCGAAGGGCGGGTTCCAGGTAATCGGGCGAGTCGGCGTAGCTGCCGCCGCGGATCACGTGCAAGCCGTTTGGGTCCGGCGACTCCCCGGTGTAAGGGTACGGCCTGTAGACCGATAAGGTCCACTCCGCGACATTGCCGAGCATGTCGTAGAGGCCGTACACGTTCGGCTGCTTTTGGGCGACGGGGCGAGGCCCGGCCACCGTGGTGGCGCCCGGGGCGCGGAACCAGGAAGGAACCGAGCCCTTGGCTGCCAACTCCCATTCCACCTCGGTCGGAAGCCGGAACCCTGCTCCCGGAGTGCCTCGATTGAGCTTCGCGATCCATTCCATCGCGTCCAGCCAGGAGATGTCATGGACCGGAATCTGACTCTGTTGCGGATCGCCCGACCACTCTCGCATCGTGAGTTCGGTGCGCGCCAGGTAGAAAGCATCAATGTGGACCGTGTGGGCGGGAGGTGCGAGATCAAGATCGCCCTCCGGGATTAGCACCATCTCCAGCCCGAGATTCTTGACGCGCACGCGCTTCGCCAGTCCGGTCTTCGCATCGTACTCGTTGCCCACAATCTCAAAGCCGGGGATCTCCGGGTTCAGGCGCCGGTTGCACATCGCGCGGCGGCGCTCGGCGAGGGGGTCCTTGGGATACAGCTTCAGAGCGGCGTCAAAAGAGGCACGCGCATCTCGCCAGCGCCGCGCAGCGGCGAGGTGTTCCCCCTCGTCCATCAGGCGGCGGAAATCGCGCTGGCGGCCGTCATCGGGCAGCGTCAAGAGGGTTTGCTGCTTCGGGTTCGTCAGCGAGTGATGATGATGGCACGATTCGCAGTCCGAGGTCTGCTTCGTCTTAGGGCAGCCTTGCGCGTGGCAGGAGGCGCACTGGGGTGCAGGGCGGTCGGGCTTCACCTCGTCGCGCTCATTGGCCACGTGAGCGGCGCTCGGCCCATGGCACGACTGGCAGACGATCGCGCTGCGGCTATGCTTTGAGACGGACCATTCGAGGACCTGGGCGACGTGACAGCGCGAGCAAACGCCCGCGGATTGGAAGTTTGGAGTTTGGGCCTGTAAAAGGGCGGCGAGCAGGACTAGGAGTGCCATCTCTCGTCCAGCCAGCGATAATGCGCGGGAAGCCAGGCCCGGCGGGTCGCTTTGGCGATCTGACCCGCGGCGTTCAGGGCGGCGCGTTCGTCGAACGAAAGCTCCAAATAGCGCGTCAGCCCGGCATAGTTGTCGGTAAGCGTGGACTCCTCGAACATACCTGGCATAGCGCAAGTCATGAACGGCCGTGAATAGATGAACCGGAGCGCCGCCTGGCACAGGGATTCGCCCGGCAGGCGGTCCAGCGTCTTGGTCAGTTCGGCGACAACGGCGGGCGGCAGCGGGCGGTACTTTTCCTGGTAGAGCTGCACCATGGCGTTCTCCGGACGCGTGCCATTCCCCTTCGCGCCCGGGTCCAGCTTGACGATGGAGCCGGCGGCGAGCGGCTTGATGGCGATGAGCCCGACGCCCCTCTTCGCCGCTGCCGGCAGAAACTGGCTGTAGTCGGCGCGGGCGTGGATGAAGTTGTAGGGGAACATGAGATAGTCGATCCCCTCGAGTTGCCGCAAGGCATCGAGCATGATTGGTTCGCTGTGCGTCGAGATGCCGATGGCCCGCACCTTGCCCGCTTCCTTGGCTCTGCGGAGCATGTCCCAGTCGGCCAGGTTAGCGTCCGTCAGCTTGTCGCTGCCTCCGACGTAGATGCGGTAAAGGTCGACGTGCCCGTACAGCTTTACCGCGCGGTCGATGTCCTCGCCGACGAAGATCGGGAACTGCCGGCAAACCGAAATCAGCGTCTTGTCGCGTCGGCCCCGGACCACGCGCGCGACCGGCTCCCACTGACCTTCACTTTCGTAAGTGTCGATCATGTTGACGCCGAGATCGAGCGCCCGGCTGATGAGCCGGTCGCGGCGCTGCTGGCCTTCCGGGTTCAGGATGTTGTGGTCCGCAACCTTGACCTTGTACCGCGGATCGGTGTGCGAGCCAAAGGCGAGCAGGGAAACGTAGAGATCCGTCTGGCCGAGCTGCCGGTAAATCATGCCGCTGCGGCGGTACTGCTTCACGGCCGGCAGGGATTCCGCAAAGCACGCTCCGGCGGCGCTGGCGAGAAATGCACGGCGGTCCATAGCAAAGATCTTATCCCACATTTCCATTGTAAGCTCCACTTAACGAATCTTCGGGCAGAGAATCGTTCAGAAAGGGTGCTTCAGACGGCGAGGTGTCTGAGAAGTGGCATCGGGGAGAGGTCGTCCAGGTGCGCCCCCTGCCGCGGACGGCCGGAACTGGTGGTTTCGGGGCGGCCAGAGGCAGCCGGGGGCGAAAAAATCGGGCTTCAACTTTGCCCACCGAGAGGCGGTCGGGTGTATACTACCAACCGTTGGAAACCCAAAAAGGAAATTCCGGTTAAGAACTGCTGGAAGGGGCGTCTTTCACATATGAACCGTCGAGCTTTGCTGTCATGGCTGGGCGCGTCTGCTGCCAGTTCCCTCAATCCTGTTTCCGCAGGCGCCGAGGCGCAGCCCCAAAAGAAGACATGGGTTGTCTCTCTGGAGAGCTTTTGCGCCACGGGCGCGGACCAAATGCCGGGCCTCCACGCTTACCTGGCCGGCACCTTGCTCCCCTTCTTGAAACAGGTACACGATGGCCCTAGAATCTGTCTGGAGGCAATCGTCGCGCCTCATGCTCCCCAAGCCCTTTTACTGGCCGCCTACTCGAGCTTCGACGAAATGCTCGACATCCGCGGCAGGACCGCGTCGCACCCGGGCATCCGGCAGGCTCGCGCGGATCTGGAATCCGCCCGCGTCCTCGACCAGGTGCAATCGCAGGTGCTGACCGCCGCTCGCGAATCCCTGCGCTTTCCAGCGGACTGCGATCGCCTGGCGACTGGTGTTTTCGAAGTTCGTTCCTACTACGCCCCAGGGTGGGGCGATCGTCCGCCGGCGCGAGTCAGCGCGGTTCTCAGCCGCGCCGGAATCCGCCCGATTCTGAATGGGTCCGCCGGTGCCAGCGAGCACTTGCCGCAGGTCACCTACCTGATCCCGTTTGCGAGCCTCGCCGCGCGTGAGGAGGCGTGGGCCAGGGCGGACGCCGACCCGGAATGGATCGACATGCAGCGAGAGTCCATCGCAAGGCACGGATCCGCGGTAAAGGTCACCGGCAAATCGATCTACAAACTTGCTCCCTACTCTACCTGGGCATAAGCAGAGGAATCTACGGACATGGCTTGGACCTTCAAGATATTCCCGTCGATTGGCATAGCGAGGCTCGGCAACTGCCCTAATGATTCCGCTTCCGATTTCTATCTTGGACCGGAAATTCCAGGCTCGGTGATTGTTCCGACGAATGGCTACAAGGACCCCCAGGGGCGAGTGAGACGCCAGGCCGGCCGCTTTCGCATTTTTGGCTGGGAGGACAACGTCTTCATGGGCGAAATCACTTCGGCGGCCGCCGATATCACTTGGACCGTCGAGCTTGCCAACTCGAAAGCGGCATTCAACCAATTCCAGGGGATTGGGCACACGAACGGCCCGCTGCGGAACGCCTCTGTTGCCAATCGCAGTTCCCTGATGATCACGCCGGGCCCCCGCTCCGTCGGGCCCGGGCCCGGCGATAAGGCCGCTTTCGAGACGGGGCAGTTTCTCGGCAATCCGGTCCCACTCGGCGAAATTCAAACTGACAGCGCCGGCCGTCTTCTTGTACTCGGTGGCTTCGGCAGCTCCAGCTCTCCGATCAACGCGCCGCTCACGACCTTCGCCAACAACGATGGGTGGCATGACGACATTTCCGATGGTCCCGTTACTGCGACCGTCGCTTACGGGAAGAGCATTTATCAAGCAAGCGGGGCTTGGGTAATCTGTCCGCCGCCGCGGTTTGCGCCGCCGATCACGCACAGCATCAGCCTGTATGACCGTCTGCTGCAAGCGATGGTGGACAGATACGGATACCAGGTGCCGGCGACGCCTTCCTTTACCAACGATGTCTATCCCATCCTCCGGAGCCAATTCCTCACACAATGGGTGAGCAACAAACTCCCCAATAGCTTTTACGCCGCTTTGCTGGCCGTCATTCCTCCTCCCGCCACGTCCGCCCAGCGCAATGCCGTGTTCCAGCAGTTCCGGCCCCCGTCTACCCCGCCCACGGAAGCCACGCCGCACCTGATGCCCGCTGTTTGGACGGACTATTTTGCCGACATCACGACAGGGGGGTGGGTCAACCATCCGCTCACCGTGACGCAATACAACATCCTGCAGGCCTGGCGCGACGGCAATTTCATCAACGACTGGGTGGGCCCTCCTTCCCCCGGCGCGTCCATCACTCCGGACGGCCTGACCCGTGCCGCGCTGGAGAATGGCAGCGGCGGTCCTTTTTTCCCGGGCATCGAGACGAGCTTTCTGACTCCTATGCAGTACCCCTTCGTAGAGCCTTTCCGGCTCGATGGGACACTACTGCACGCCGGTGATCTCACGAAGCAAAACGCCGTGCCGTGGCAGACGGACTTCAACGACTGTCAATTTCAGTCTCCACTGTCCTGGTGGCCCCCGGCGCGCCCCGACAATGTCTTTACCGCCAGCTCCAACAATTACGTTGCCTGGGATCGTGGCGTGAAATCCGGCGCGGACATGGTCAATTTGTGGAGCGGCCTCGGATTCCTCGTGCAGAGCGGCAACGCCGTGATCGAGATCGACCGGACGATTTAACTCCCGCCCGTGAGGCATTCGTTTGACGTGCTGGTGGCTGGTGGCGGGCCCGCCGGGTCCGCCGCGGCGCTAGACCTCAGCCGCCGCGGGCTCTCCGTGGCCTTGATCGAGCAGGACAACTACCAAACTCCTCGCGTCGGAGAGACGCTGCCGCCCATGATTCGCCAGCAGTTGACCGGACTGGGCGTCTGGCAGCGCTTCCTGGAGTCCGGCCCCTTGGAGTCCTACGGAATCCAAACAGCGTGGGAAACGCCGGCGCCCCGCCACCAGGATTTCCTTCAAAATCCCTACGGCTGCGGCTGGCACGTGGATCGAGCGGGCTTTGATGCCATGCTCGCCTGTGCCGCCGCGGAGGCGGGAGCCGAGTTGATGCTCGACGCTCGAGTCTGTTCCTGCCAGAGGAAAGCCGATGGCCAATGGCGGCTTGAAGTTGCTCGCGGTGGAACGACGCAGGACCTCAGCGGCCGCAACCTCGTCGATGCTACGGGGCGAAAAGCCCTGCTCGCCTCGAGACTCGGATCGCAGGCTCACGTGGCGGACCGGCTGATCGGCGCGGTCGCTTTTTCCCACAGTTCCGAAACCGCGCAGTGGACTTTGATCGAAGCGGTGGAAGACGGCTGGTGGTATTCCGCCCCGCTCCCCGGCGGCCGCATGGTCTTCGCCTACATGACGGATTCCGACTTGTGGAAAGAGCCCGTCTGGGGCGATCTGTTGAAGCTGGCGCCGCTCACTTTCGAGCGCGCCGGCTCCAGGGAAGTCCCGCCCCCGGTCCAGATTGTCTCAGCCGCGTCCGCCGTCCACTGTCCGGTCACCGGCCCCAACTGGATCGCGATCGGCGACGCGGCTCTCGCCTTCGATCCGCTGTCCGGACAAGGCGTCTTCAAATCAATTGAGACCGGCACTCGATCCGCCTCGGCCATCGCTCGACACTTTGACGGCGACCCCAGCGCGCTGGCCGAATACGAAGGCTGGGTCAACGAAAGCTATCTGGCTTACCTCTCCGAGCGCGGCCAGTTTTACGGTAGCGTCAGGCGCTGGCCCGGATCGCGCTTCTGGCAACGCCGCACGGGGGTCTGACTTTATCTGACGGCGCGTGGCGCCAGAGCGATCTGAATCGCTGCTTAGTATACGCCCAGCAATTGACTTCGCAGCGCGCTCGTCTGCGGCATTTGAGCGCCTAATCCACCCAGGCGTATCCCCTGACGAGGGCCGCCTGGCGCATATCCCGTCTTATCACTTCAACACAACGTCCCGTACCTTGGTCCAGCGCGCCTTGCCTGCCGGGCCTTCGATATAGAGGTTGATGATGTACTCGCCCGCCTTCTCGAACTTGTGAATGGGATGCTGTTCGGTGGACGTCGTCCCGTCGCCGAAGTCCCACTTCCAGGACGTGATCTGCCCTTGCGATTCATCCTCGAAGGCGACCAGCCTCCGGTTCATGTCGAGGATCCTGTAAGACCACCTGGCGTCGATCGGCTTCCGGAACTGCGCCTCGAGCGGCATCAGGCGGAAGGCCACCAGATCCGACGCGTTGCCGTACATCGTGGTCTTGTGCGACAGGTTCCAGAAGCCGGTGTAGTCCCCTGGTCCGTCGTAGTCGAGCACAGCCCAGGACATGCCGATGATCTTGTTCTCGGTGAGCTTTGACTCCACGGCGCGCACGGGTCCCTCCATGGGCGCGTAATCGAATGGCGTGATGAAAAACTCGAGCGTCAGCTTGCCCGATTCTCCGTGCTTGAAGTTGTAGTTGTAGGCGGCGTTGGCCCAGGGCAGCTCTTTGATCCAGGGCTGGCAGCCCCAAACGAAGGCCCAGTCGCGCTCGGGAGCGGGCGTGAAGATGTGATAGTTCTGCGCGTGAACACCCTGCATCAGGAAGAAGGCATCGTCTTTCATCAACGGCGCCTGCGGGTGCATGTCGGTGATGAGCGGACCACCCGACAGATCGCCGTCCACCACCAGTTCGAAGATGTCGTTGTGGCGGCTGTGATCGGCGAAGTCCCAGAAGTTGTCGTACGCCTCATAAAGGAAGTAGAGCCGGTTGAGACCCTTCACCCAGCCAACTTTCACCTTGACGTCGAGGTTTTTCTTGTCGTAGTGGAAGCCGAGGCCCTTCACCGTCTCTTTCAGTTGGTCCATGCCGATGGAGTAGGACTCGGGCACCATGGCCCAATCGTCCGCATTGCCATCAATGCGCGGAATCCTGTCCGCGGGAAATTGGAAGATCTTGTACTCCACGCCCGGGCGCGCCAGGGCGAAGGCCGTGACGCTAAGGACAAGAAACAGAATCGTGTGGCGCATAAGGGATCACCGGAGCTAATTATCCGGATTTCCTTCTTTGCTGTAAAGCCATGCGGCCGACGTCCGCACCACGTCGCGGATCGCGGTGGAGAGAGGCAGCGAGAGGCTCCTGTGGCCGGGCCTGTGCAGCCTTCTGTCTCCCTCTCGCCACACCTGCACCAACTTGGCAGCGATGCACAATTCCCGCAGCATGGGAAATCGGGGGCGAAATCCCGCAGATTTTCCGCAAGCCTTCGTTGTCTAAGTTGTTTGTTTGCAACGGGAATACCTGCGAGTCGCTGGGGTGATCCTCCATGGCATGGAAGAGGTCGAGAGTTCGAATCGCTCCAGGTCCAACAAACCTTCCAGGCTGTACGCCAGAAACGGGGGCAAACCGGAACACCGGATGCAACGCGCGAACTGGCGGTCCGGCATGCAGGGGATGACCGGCGACAGCCTTGGCGCGTTCGCGCCTCCCGAACCTGGAATCACTCCACCTGCTGCAGATTCAGGGCGATTCGCACGCCGTTCACCAGCACGATGCTCTGATCGAT
>DASQHA010000063.1:0-4399 GCA_035632335.1 Terriglobales bacterium | reverse complement strand
ACCCATCGCCCGCCGCGCGCTGCAAACGCATGGATATCAGGCACTGTTCCGGTGACGGGCAAGTTTTGTCCCCGGATGAGACTTAGAAACTTGAAAGCGTAGTAGTCCGGTCTCACGCGGCCCTGATTGTCGAAAATGCCTTCGTATTGCGGCATGTCATTCCACCAGCGTGCCATGTTAGCCACGCCCGCAGCAGACAGAAAGGGCGTAAACTTCGTCTCATCTACGAAGTAGTCCCGTATGTGGAAGAAGGCAGATCCGCTCACCCCGGTTTCGTAAAAAACGCGCGTGGTTTCTAGAACGAAGGAGGGCTGGAAATAAGGGTCCAGGTTGGGGTTACGCAGATCCATGTTCCACTGGTCGATAAACATTTCCACATGGCTCAACGATGGATACTTGGCAAGCTTGGCGCGCATGGACTCGACCATGTGCCGGTAGGCCTCAGGATCATTACTGTAGCCATGGAAGGAAAGGAGATCCAATGGTACTCTGCCTTGCCCGGCGGCATCGATCAAGGCATCCACCTGAGGACTGCCTGTAAAGGCCGGAGATGGTCCGCCTATTTTGGCGTTCGGATCGGCGCGGTGAATGGCGTGAGCCGTGTGCTGGTAATACTCAAGGAGACTCTGCGTCGATGGAAACTTGAAAGGAACCCCACCAGGTTCGCCGAGGTCACCTTCGTTTGACAAGATCCAATATTTAATTCCAAACTTCCGATCCAGATTGACATGTCTCACCAGGTGATCAATCAAATCTTCCCACTCGGAGTAACTTGCCGGCGCGACAATGTTCTCATCGACCTGTGGGTACAGCACCTTCGGTTTGATGCACACACTTACAACGGGCGCAGCTCCCGTGGCGCGGATTGCTTCCAACGTCCTGTCAAGCGTCTCCCAGTGGTACTTATGGTGAGCAGGATAAAGATCGAAATACTCCTGCAGAAATATGTGGATGGTCTGTGGGTGAAGCTGGGCGATTTGATCGATGTGGTCGCTGATCATGGGCTGGTCGCTTATCCCGCCTTGGCCCAGCGCGTAGTGCGTGAGATCGATCGGCCCCGGGGACTGAGAAGTATCAACCAGCAGGGTGGGAGTTTGACCCAGTACCGTTACTCGTCCTACGATCAGCAGTACAAAGACGACGGGCAAGTTCAACAAAGTGCATCTCCGCCTCATAAGAAACCTTCTTTCGTTAACCTATTGCGCGAAACACCTCCATATCGGATTCGTACAGATCGCGAAGGCGTATGGTTACCGAGCCCGGAATGTGCGCTTGTCCTTTCTTAATAACCAGCCTGGGTACAATTCTTCTACTACCGTCGCGCACCTGGAGATGGGTGTCGGTAAATGGAAACCGGCCCGTCTCCATGTCAAAAACCAGCACATCCGCTTGTGCTCCGGGCCGCAGGGTCCCAATCTCGCGCTGCCTCCCCAACGCTCGCGCAGGGGCGGCGGTGGTCTTCAGGACAACATCCTCCACACTCATCCCAAGGCACAGCATCTTCGACATAACCTGGGGCAGCGTGACGGAGAGCGGCTCAGACACGCTGTATCTATGCAGGTCGGTGCTGAGCGTATCGGGATAGAAGTGCTGTTCGAATGCGCGGCGGGCCGTGTCCCACGAGAAACTGCCGCAGCCATGGCCCACGTCGAAGAAGACCCCGCGCTCTCGAGCTTCATGGGCCTGCGGAACGATGGTCTCGGCGATCATCCCATTGCCTCTTCCGTGGAAACAGTGGGTGAGAATGTCGCCGGGGCGGAGCCGGCGGAGAATTTCCCGCTCCTCGGCGCCCCGGCTGACATGCACCATCAGCGGCACTCCAGCTTCGCTTGCAGCCTCCAGAGCCCGACCCAAGGCTTCGAGTCCATGATTTGCCGTCATGGCTCCCACACGCAATTTCACACCCACGGCGCGATCCTGATGCTTCCCGATCACGGCGGCGGTTTCTCGCGGCCGCGCGTACCGCAGATCCATGAGCTCTTCGGCGAATGGCGCGTGAAGTCCCATAAAAGAAATGTGGATGAAGGCCAGGATGTCCGTAGGGCACTGGTCGATGACGGTTCGGCGGAATTCGGGAAAATTAGCGTACCCGGTGCTGCCCGCATCCACGGCCGTCGTAACGCCGTGGTTGAGACAGATCACCGGATCTATGCCATAGAGATTCCCTTCATACCAGTGCCCGTGGAGATCGATAAGCCCAGGGCATAGGTACTTGCTGGAGACGTCGCGAAGGTCCCGGCAGTAGGTCCCATCGAGGTGGGGCGCCACCTCTGCAATACGGCCATCCCGGATACCAACGTCTGCCACCGCATCGAGCGATTGAGACGGATCGATAACCCGGCCGCCGGTCAGCAGCAGGTCAAACGGCATCGGCGTCTCCCAGTTCGATAGAGCGGCCGGTGCGAGCAGACTCGTAGTAGGCCAACAGGACTCGCAGGCAACGTACGTTATCTTCCGGCGAGGGCCATGGATCGCGGCCTTCAGCGATGCTGGAACAGAACTCGCTGATTTCCCCTTCAATGCCGACTTGAACCTTGGCACGGTGCGGCTGATCGGTATAGAAGACCTTTTCCTGATGACCGGAGGAGTTCCACATTTCGTACCCACGCCAGGTGTGGACGATCAGGCTTCCGCGAGTGCCGATCACCTGAAGATCGCAGACGAGGGGATGAGGTTCGCGCATAAAGGCCACAGTGACCTGTGCGGAAATTCCGCTCCGAAAGCGCAGGAACATCTGTCCCACGTCTTCGACATCGGCGCCGAAGTACGGATTCGCGGCAGATCCGCTCACCACCTTCACCTCATCTCCTGTGAACCAGCGCAGCCGGTCGACGAGATGAATGCCAGAGGTCAGCGCGGGGCCGCCGCCGGCGAACTTTTTTTCCAGGTACCACGCGGGCGTGTCCAAAAATCCGAAATGCTCCAGCGCGCAGTCATGACACGCCACAATACTCCCAATGGCGCCGCCGTCCACCAGCTTCTTGGCTTCCTGAAGCTCGGGGTAGAACCGGTGTGTCATCCCCACGTAGAGCGCGCGCCCGGCGGCTTTGGCGGCACGCAGCATGGACTGCGCCTCCTCGAGATTGACCGCGATGGGCTTCTCCACCAGCACATGCTTGCCGCTCGCCAGCGCATCGAGCGCCGCCCGGCAATGCAGATGCGTCGGCAGGCAAATGTTGACTGCGTCTACGCCGCTTCCGAGCAGCTCCTGGTAACTTCGGCAAGCTCGAACGCCGGCCGGCAGATCCTTCAGCCGCTCGGGGTTCGAATCCGCGATGGCGGTCAACCGCGCGCCTGCCTGTGCCAGGCAAGCCCGGGCGTGAATCTGGCCCGTGTAGCCATAACCAGCGATCCCCACTCGCAGCGGAGTCACGCGCTCGCCTTCCGCGCCAGGCAGGCCAGCTCCTGGATCCACTGGAGCCGGCTCTCGCCCAGCAGGCCGTAATTGAAAAACGAGAATCGCCGGATGCCTTTGCGGCGCGCATACTCTACCTTGGCCGCGGCCTGATCCAAAGTGGTCGTCACGGGCAGCCCCAGATTGAGCGTCAGGTTGAGAAGACCCGGATCTTCGACCATCGACAGGAAGAACGCCAGGTCGGAGTTGGCGTCCGAAGCCTCAGCACCGTAGGCCAGCAGGTGAAAACATTCCACCATAGGTTGCAGATCCGCGGGTGAAACGCCTTCCATCCAGATGTTCGAGGGTGAGCCGACGAAGCTCGAAGTGAAAACTGCGAGCTTTGCTGTGCCGCGTTCGCGCGCCAGGCGATTTACCAGAGCCGTAACCGTGTCCATACGCAGCCGGACCAGCCGCTCGAGCGCCGGGCGCGTCGCGAGCAGCGTTGTCAGATTCTCGGCGTTCGAGGCGCCAATGCCGGCGTCGTCGAATCGCATGCGGTGCCTCAAGAGGCAG
This sequence comes from Terriglobales bacterium, assembly GCA_035632335.1. Taxonomy (GTDB): domain Bacteria; phylum Acidobacteriota; class Terriglobia; order Terriglobales; family Acidobacteriaceae; genus JAIQFF01. The sequence continues at coordinate 489 of DASQHA010000063.1, read as the reverse complement.
CAAACTTCGCCGGCCAGAGTCTGCATCTCGATACCGGCGCCTTCGCCGGCGGCACGGCATGCAGGGCAGAAGCAGAGCGACAGCAGGAATCTCTCCGCAATCCCCAATGGAACTGCTGTGACCTCGTGGTGGTAGCCGTGGGAATAACCAAGGTAACCGATCGTCTCCAGATCAATGCCTGCGAAGACGCCCAAGGCGGCCAGCGACCGGCAAAGCGCTACGGCGTGCCCTTGAACTCTCGCCTGGCTGGGGCATAAGGCGAAGGGATATTTATCGCCGAAAGCGTTTTCGACTACCAGGTCCGGATAGCGCGAGCCCAGGCTCGAGTTATGGAAAAACACGGTCCAGGCAGACACCTCGATGCCGCGCGGCGTGGCGCCGGAGGCCAGCTTTTCGAACCATCCGGTGGCCGCGACATTGTTGACCGGCTGGTCCAGCCCGCCTGCCCACTCCACCGCTCCAGGCTGGAAATACAAGGCGCCTGGCTCA
>DASQHA010000062.1:0-7879 GCA_035632335.1 Terriglobales bacterium | reverse complement strand
GGTGCCTCCGCAGGACGAGTTACTCGGTTTTGGTTTGGCCCGGCGTCCTCCGATCTGGAAGCCGCGTTTTTTTGGGCGTTAGGACGGAATCGGACCCACGGCTTACGCCGTGGGCTGTATTCTTTTGCCGCTTCGCGGCAGCAAGGGGAAATATTGTTCCGCCGCGAGCGAATATCCGGGCTTTTCGCGCACCTGCGCGGGCCTGAAGGCCCGCTCTTCCGCGGTGATTTCGGCTGCCGGTAGCGGGGGCGCCGAGGTTTGCCCGGCTGGGCGGACGGGGGCGTCCGCCTCCTACTTGGGTTGTGCGGTCTGGCTTGGTCTCGGGAGACTTCAAGGGCTCGCGGGCGAGTCGCCCGCGACCACACACGCTGGGGCATTGAGAAGATCGAGACATCCCCACTCAAGCCAACACCGGGCTTGAATGGGCCGCTCGATTACCTGTGCGGCCAGAGATCTGGTTAGCGGAAGTTGCTGATCAGGATTACGTCGCTGGTCTGGTTGAAGCGGGTGAGGAGCAATTGTTTGCCGTCGCGTGACCAGGCGAAGTTGGCAATCAGGCCGGAGGTGAATTTGGTGAGCTGCTGGGCGGGTCCGCCGGTCAGGGGCTGTTCCCAGATATTGGAAGCGCCGTTTCGGGTCAGCAAGTACTGGAGTGCTTTTCCGGAAGGCGACCAGGCCAGACCGCGCGAGCCGAGAGGGACCTGGGCGACGGACTGCAGCGCTCCGCCGGTGGCCGCAACCATTCCGAGTTTCGGGGTTGGGACGGGGATGCCTTCCTGGTAAGCAAACGCAACCCGGGTGCCGTCGGGTGAGACTCGCAGACCGTAAGCGCCTTGCGGTACGGTCACGAGCGCAACCGGGTCGCCGCCTTCGGTGGATATGCGATAGACCTTGTCCTCGTTTCCGTAGAAGACCCACTTGCCGTCGAGCGAACAATCGGAATCTCCGGCCTGATCCACCAGCTTCCGGGCATTGGAACCATCGGCGTCCGCGCGCCAGAGTTCGAGCTTGCCATCGCGATAGGAGTCGTACACCACGTAGCGGTCGCCACAGGACGAAACAGAGCGCGCGTTGGTGGCCTGCGGGACCAACACGGCGGGCGCGGTGCCATCTGAATTCATCAGCCACACATCACCGTTTCGGCTGACGGCGAGCAACTTGCCGGAGGGGCCGATTGCCAGGCGATCGTAAGCCGGCTCACCCGAAGAGATCTGGCGGGCCTGCGACGAATCGGAGGCAGGCGCGGCCCAGATGTCCGAGGTGCGGGTGCGTTGAATGGCGGCCAGAGTCTTGCCATCGCGGGTCGCATCCAGATCGGGGTCGTAATCGGAAAGATCATTGGTAAAGCGATGCAGCTCGCCCCTGGGATAATCGACGCTTTGCAGCTGGCTGCGGCCCAGCGTACTTTCGCCGACCGGCGCGATGAGGGAGTTGCCGTCCGGCATCCAGACGGCGCGGCCAACGAGTTTCCCGCCCGAGGAAACGAGTGAGCGTACGCGGCCATCCGCGACGTTGATGAGATGCAATTGCCAGTTGCTTTGGCTTCCGACACCGAGCGTGGGTACAGCGATGGTGCTGCCATCGGGGGACCAGGTGGGTCCGAACTGAAAGTTGGCGTTGGCTGGCAGAGTAGCCAGCAGGCGTTCGCCGGGGCCATCGGCCGGCGCGATCCGGATCTCAATGACATTTTGTGAAGGGACACCGCGCTGGAACACGAAGTGAGTGCCGTCGGGAGAGAAGTCGATGGGCGCGTCGATGTCGCGGACCAGCTGTCGCGGCGAACCTCCGAGCACGGGCATCTGGTAGAGGTAGCGGTAGTTTTCCGTGGTCTTGTCCGAACGCACGAAATAAATGTAGTTGCCGTCAGGGGAAAAGTTCAGGCCCACGAACTCCACGACGTCAGGAGCGAGCACCTGAACATCGCTCCTGGTGGCCACGTTCCGCACCCACAGGCTCTGCTTTTCCGCGTCGCGCATGGCGTACACGATGTAGCGCCCGTCGGGGGCAATCGCCACCTCGCTGGCTTTTCCGTTCTCGGTGAGCTTGGCGATCTGCATGTTCTGCAGGTTGAAGCCACGGGGCCGGGTCAGCAGTTTGTAGCCGCCGAATGCGACGGCCGCCAGCACCACCACGACGGCGGCGGCGATCGCCAGTTTGGGCAGACCCTTCTTTTCGGACACAACCGGAACCGGCAGAGGCACCGACTTCGACGAGGCGCTGGCGGCATCCGTGACCACCGCGACCGGGGCGGATTCATGGGCGGCGTGGGCGCGTCCGGAAGTGGTGTCGCGTTTGAGGCGCTTGAGGTCGGCGCCGATCTCGGCCGCGCTCTGGTAGCGCAGGTCGCGATCCTTCTCCAGCGCCTTATTGATCACTTCTTCGAGTTTCGGCGGGAGATCGGAATTGACTCTGACCGCGGGTGTGGGCTCGCGGTTCAGGATGGCGTCAAAAATTACGGCGGAGGTGTCGCCACGGAAGGGGACAATGCCGGTCGCCATCTCGTAGAGGACGGCCCCGAAAGAAAACAGGTCGCTGCGGGCGTCGAGTTCCTTGCCCTTGGCCTGTTCCGGGGACATATACGCGACGGTGCCGATGGCGGTCCCCGGACTGGTAAGAAATTCGACGCTGACCGCGGCCGTGGCCTGAGTTTGAGAGCTTGCCGGCCCTGCGGCGTCGGCCGCGGCTGCGGTCACTTTCGCCAGGCCGAAATCGAGAATTTTGGCGTGTCCGCGCTTGGTGACGAAAATGTTGGCGGGCTTAATGTCGCGATGGACGATGTTTTCGCTGTGCGCGGCATCGAGCGCGTCGGCGATTTCGATGGCCAGGCCGAGCAGCACGTCCATATCGAGCGGGCGTCCGGCGATGCGGTGCTTGAGGGTCAGGCCGTCGAGGTACTCCATGGCAATGAAAGCCTGGCCATTTTCCTCGCCGATGTCGTAAATGGTGCAGATGTTGGGATGGTTCAGGGCGGAAGCTGCCTTGGCCTCACGGCGGAACCGCTCCAGCGCCTGGCGATCCTGCGCGACGTCTTCAGGAAGGAATTTCAGGGCAACGAAGCGGTCGAGGCGGGTGTCTTCGGCCTTATAGACGACGCCCATGCCGCCACCGCCAAGTCTCTCGACGATGCGGTAATGCGAGATAGTTTGGCCAATCATTATTGGGAGGTCGTCTTCAAGCCGGTTCCCTGACGTACGAGGAAACCGGCGTCCCATGTTAGGCGGACGACCAGACCAAGTCAACGCGGGAACGGGGAAGGCTGTATGCGAGGCTTAGGCGTACCACTTCAGCTGATGTGGCGGCTGCTCGTGTTGCTTTGATCTGGAGCCAAGGTGGACCTGGAACCAATCTGGAGCTGAAAGGGGATGCGCCGGATGTGGTGGGCGGGCCAGAGTGATAGAGGGCGGGTTAATGAGTAATCGTGATGTTACGACAACACTCCTCCTAGAGTGGCGAACTCCATGGCGTTCATTGACTTGCCTGTTTTACAGACGTAACATTCTGCGCCAGTGATCGGCCAAACCATTTCGCACTACCGCATTATCGAAAAGCTGGGTGGCGGTGGGATGGGTGTGGTTTATAAGGCTGAGGACGTAAAGCTCGGCCGGTTTGTTGCTCTCAAGTTTCTGCCGGACGAAGTCGCAAAGGATCCGCAAGCTCTCAGCCGTTTTCAGCGCGAGGCCAAGGCCGCGTCCGCCCTGAATCATCCCAACATTTGCACTATCTACGAAATTGACGACCAGCATGGCGAAGCGTTCATCGCCATGGAATTTCTGGATGGCGTGACGCTGAAGCATCGCATTGGGGGACGTCCGCTGGAGACAGAATTTCTTCTTCCGATCGGCATCGATATTGCCGACGCGCTCGATGCCGCGCACGCCGCCGGCATCGTTCACCGTGACATCAAACCGGCCAACATCTTTGTGACCAAGCGCGGCCACGCAAAGGTTCTGGATTTTGGGCTGGCAAAGGTCGCACCCACAGCCAGTTCCTCGAACTGGTCCCTTTCGGCGAACGTGGTGACAGGCACGATTGACGAACAGCATCTCACCAGTCCCGGTTCCACCCTCGGCACCGTCGCCTATATGTCACCGGAGCAGATACGGGCGAAAGAACTGGATGCGCGGAGTGATCTGTTTTCCTTCGGAGCGGTCTTGTATGAGATGGCGACCGGGACATTGCCCTTTCGTGGGGAGAGCTCGGGAGTGATATTCGAGAGCATCCTAAACCGTGCACCCATTCCTCCGGTGCGACTGAATCCCGACGTGCCAGCCGAATTGGAGCGGATCATCAGCCGGGCGCTGGAGAAAGACCGAGATCTGCGTTATCAGCACGCATCGGAAATGCGGGCCGAGCTACAGCGCCTGAAAAGAGACACTGAGTCCAGCCGGAGCGTGCTCAAGACTACGATGGAACCGGTTACGCCGGGCCCGGTGCAGATAGCGACAGCAGGCACGGTACCAACTCCCGATACCAGCCGCGGCAGCGACTCCCAGATTCGGGCTTCAGGGACCGGCGCGCTGCCTGCCGTTGGTAAGCGATCATGGGTGGCTGGTTTGGCTGTAGGGCTGATACTAGCTTTGGTGGGAGCCGTTGCTCTTCTCTACCACAGCCGAGGCAGCCAGCAAGAAATTTCCTCCTTAGCGGTGCTGCCCTTCGTTAACGCCGGCAACGATCCCAACACGGAGTACCTCAGCGATGGACTCACCGAAAGCCTGATCAACAGCCTGTCCCAAATTCCGAATCTTGCCGTCATGTCCCGTTCATCCGTCTTTCACTACAAGGGGGGTGACGTTGACCCGCAGGCGGCCGCCCGCGCGCTGAAAGTCGAGGGAGTAATCACGGGCCGCATCGTGCAGCGTGGAGACCAACTCATCATCAGCGCGGAGCTTATCGACGCGCGCACCAATCATAATCTTTGGGGCGACCAGTACGAGCGCAAGCTTTCCGATGTTCTGGCGGTCCAGGAGGACATCACGCGCGCCATCTCATCGAAGCTGCGGGAGCGCTTATCCGGGGAAACCAATAAGCAGGCGATCAAGGGCGGCACTAACGATCCCGAGGCCTATCAGCTCTACCTTAAGGGGCGCTTTTATTGGGAAAAGCGCACGCAGGAATCCCTGGACAAGGCCAGAGACTACTTCAACCAGGCCATCGAAAAAGATCCAAACTATGCTTTGGCGTACTTAGGTCTGGCGGACTACTACAATGTTCTGCCCGACTACGCCCCGGCATCGGTCCGCGATACAGCGCCCAAGGCCATCTCTTTCGCAGAGAAGGCTCTGGCTATCGACGATACGCTGGCGGATGCTCACGCAACCCTGGCCTCTGCCCATCAAAGTTTGTGGGATTGGAGCATCGCGGAGCGGGAATTCAGGCGAGCCCTGGAATTGAATCCGAATGCGGCCAATGCTCATAAGCTCTACTCCCTTTACCTCGCTACCGTGGGGCGGCAGGAAGAGGCACTGGTTGAAGTCAAGCGCGCGGTGGAACTGGATCCCCTGAACTTGATGTTCAACAGCAATCTCACCCAGCAGTATCAGGCCATGGGGAAATACGACCTGGCCGTCGCACAGGCAAAAAAAGGGATGGAGATGGACCCCAATTTCGTCTCCCAGCACTTCAACCTGGCCTTCGTGTACCAGGATATGGGTAAGTACGACTTGTGGATGGAGGAGCTGAAAAAAGGCGCGGCCCTCAGCGACGACCCAGAAGAAACGGAAATTAATGACGAAGTCGCAAGGGTCTATGCACAGTCGGGGTTCAGGGCCGCCAACCTCAAGGATGCTGAACTGCGAGAGCGGTTGGCCAAGCGACGCTATGTGGATCCCGGATACATTGCCTTCGATTATGCCGTGATTGGCGACAAAGATCAGGCGTTCGCCTGGCTGGAGAAGGCCTGTGCGGAGAAGGCGGGGAGCTCACAGTATCTCAAGGTCGCCCACCCGTTGGATGCGCTACGTTCCGACCCGCGCTTCGTCAGCCTGCTGAAGCGCATGGGCCTCCCGCAGTGACGCTGTCTGCGGGCGCTGGAAAAACCTTGGCCCGAGAAGCCGTCAGGTTCATTGCCTTGATTGACTTGCCTGAATACAAGTCCTAAGATTTGGCCCCGATGGCTGCCCAGACCAAAGGAGCGGCCACTTTGAATGCGCACGACGCTCGTTGAGCGTCTGTGGGTCGTCTCGCAAAAAATAAAAGGAAGACTTCAGGAGGAGGCCATCCATGGCACAGTCTATCGAACAATTGAAGGCAGCCATCCGGGGACAGCTCATCCAGCCGGAAGACGCCGCTTACGATGCAGCCCGCAAGGTCTATAACGGAATGATCGACAAGCGGCCGAAGCTTATTGTGCGTGCGGTGGATGTGGGCGACGTGATGGCTGCCGTCCGTTATGGACGGGAGAACGGATTGCTCACCGCGATTCGCGGAGGCGGCCACAACGGGGCCGGTCTCGGAACTTGCGATGGCGGGCTGGTGATCGATCTTTCGGCGATGAAAGGGGTCCGGGTCGACCCGGCAGCGCGCACGGTGCGCGTCGGGGCAGGATGCGTCTGGGGCGACGTGGACCATGCGACCCATGCTTTCGGCATGGCGACGCCTTGCGGTTTCATCTCAACCACCGGCGTTGCCGGACTCACGCTGGGAGGAGGCATCGGCTACCTGACGCGCCGCTATGGTCTGACCATTGACAATCTGCTCTCCGTCGACATGGTGCTGGCGGACGGGCGATTCGTCACCGCCAGCGCCAAAGAGAACGAAGATCTGTTTTGGGCCATACGGGGCGGCGGGGGAAACTTTGGAGTTGTGACTTCCTTCGAGTTCCGGCTGCATCCGGTGAGCACGGTCCAGTTCGGGCCCACGTTCTGGCCCCTGGAGCAGGCAGCGGACGTTCTGAAGGCTTATCGCGAATTCATTCTCACTGCTCCCGAAGAAGTGAATGGATTCTTTGCCTTTCTCGTGGTGCCTCCCGCGCCCATGTTTCCCCAAAACCTTCATATGAAAAAGGTCTGTGCCATTGTGTGGTGCGGCACCGGAACGGCTGAGGAAATGGAGAAGGCGACCCGCGGCATGCGCAGCGTGGGAACACCCTTGCTCGATGCGGTTGGCCCCACGCCATTTCCCGTTGTGCAGAGTATTTTTGACGGTCTGTTTGTTCCAGGGTTGCAGTGGTACTGGCGGGCCGACAACTTCACCGGGCTGAGCGATGCGGCCATTGCGAAGCACGTGGAACATGGTTCCAAGCTGCCGACCATGCTTTCGACCATGCACCTGTACCCGGTCAACGGCGCGGCGCAACGCGTAGGCAAGAACGATACCGCCTACAGCTTCCGGGAAGCCCTGTTCGCCGAAGTCATTGTCGGAGTGGATCCCGATCCGGCCAACGCGGGGAAAATTACAGAATGGTGCAAGAACTATTATGACGCGTTACATCCCTACGCAGCCGGAGGCGCCTACATCAACTTCATGATGGATGAAGGACAGGAACGGGTTCAGGCGTCGTTCCGGGATAACTACGGACGCCTGGCGGCCATCAAGAAGAAGTATGATCCGACAAACTTTTTCTGCGTGAACCAGAACATCAAGCCGGCCGCGTAGGGCCCGATTGGGTGAGCCGCGCGTTGGTGCCGACGTAGAATTGATCGGCAGAGGCTGTGTTCAGTTGGTCTGCCGTCACGCTCTGTGCGGCCAACGTCTGTGCCGCTCATAGGGGTCCTTCGACTTCGGAGTTGCTTCGCGGAGCGCAGCAACTGCTCCGCTCAGGATGACTCGGGGCTTCGTGGCGTGATCAGTCGAGCTGCGCTCGACTGGACAGCCGAGGGCGGCTGTTCTCACGTGTTCCTGACTGATTGAACCGGCCCTGGAGGTTTGCGGCATTCGCGGG
>DASQHA010000061.1:0-9641 GCA_035632335.1 Terriglobales bacterium | reverse complement strand
ACAACGTTCTTATTGAACGTGCCGCAGTGGTGGCAGAGCACATCGCCCGCGTGGAACGGGTCCGTGCGAATGGTCGCACCGCAGGCCGGATTGCGGCACGTGGAGCGCAGATGGTGCAGGCCCTTCAGGTTGCCGCACTTGCACTCCCAGTTGCCGATCGAGTAATCCACAAACTCCAACTGGCTTACGCCGCGGAAATCCGAGATCGGAAATACCGAATTGAATACCGTCTGCAGACCTGTGTCTTCCCGCTCGTTGGGAAGCAGGTCCATTTGCAGAAACCGCTCGTAGGATTGCTTCTGAACCTCGATCAGGTTCGGAATCGGGATCGATGTCTTGATCTTGGAAAAATCCACCCGCGCTGGCGCGGCGCCGTTTCGCTGACTGTTCATTCAATGCTCCTGAGGGCCGAAAAGAGCTGCAACGACACTCGAGTTAAGATCCAATACCCCTAGCAGACCGCGCCGCTCGACGCTCGCGCCATCTGCCAGATCTCGTGAAGCACGCGAAGGGATGAAACTGTACCCGAAAAAATTCGACAGCGCTGACTGGCATCACCGCGGCCGGAGTTTGGAACGGAAGGAAAAAGAGACAGAAGTGTCCTCTGCGCAGTTGCGATCGCACTGCAATCAAAATGCCAAGCTTCCAGATTCACGGTCACCAATGGGATTGAATCCGGTTAAATACTTATGCCCAAAGCAAAAGTTTATCAGAACCGTGCACTTTCAGTCAAACCCGCCGGCGTTACTTTATTTCTACAGTTGCGCCGGCATCGGTGAACTTCTTGCGGATGGCTTCGGCTTCGTCTTTGCTGACGCCTTCCTTTACCGGTTTGGGAGCCCCGTCGACTAAGTCCTTTGCTTCCTTCAGGCCGAGGCTGGTAACCTCCCTTACCGCCTTGATTACATTGATCTTATTGGCTCCAACCGCCTGGAGGACGACGGAAAACTCGGTCTTCTCCTCAGCCGCCGGTGCCGCCGCCGCTGCCCCGCCACCGCCGCCCGCCGCCACAACCGTTGCGGCCGCCGCCGAAACCCCTAACTTTTCTTCCAGCAGCTTGACCAACTGGGAGGCTTCGAGCAGGGTCAGGCCCTGAATCTGATCTGCAATTACATTAATATCAGCCATTTAGACTCCTTTGAACTTGTTCTCTTGGACGCCCTGGTTCAATACCACCGCCAGGTTCCGTCCCACGGCGTTCACCGCCGTTGCCAGCCGCTGCGCCGGTGCGTTGATCAGAAACAGCAGCTTGGCGAAAATCTCTTCCTTGGAGGGCATCAAGGCCAGGTCGTTGATCGCCTTGATCGGGATTACCCGACCCTCAACCAACCCCGCCTTAAACGTGAAGGAGGGATTGGCCTTGGCGTAGGCTGTCAGAGCTTTAGCCAGGGCTACGGGATCGGCTGAGGTATAAGCCATCGACGTCATACCCTTCAGGTCTTTCAGGATGTCCGCGGCAGGTGTACCTTCCGACGCTTTGGCGGCCAGGTTGTTTTTCACGACCCGGTATTTGCCGCCCGAGGCGCGAATCGCTTTGCGCAGCTCGAAATCCTGTTCGACGCGCAGCTTCTCGTAGCCGGTGACGAAGATGTTCTTCGATGCCTCGATGGCTTTGCGCAGCGCCTCAACGTCCTTCTTCTTGTCTTCTTTTTTCTTCATCCTGCCGCCTTCACGCTGAACTCGGTCACGTCGATCGCAATGCCGGGGCTCATGGTGGAGCACAGCGTGGTGCTCCTGACGTACTTGCCTTTGGCCGCGGCCGGCTTGGCCTTGATCACCGCCTGGATCAGGCTGGCGGCGTTTTCCACGAGCTTGCCGGCTTCAAAGCTGGTTTTGCCGACCGGCGCGTGAATGATTCCGGTCTTATCGACGCGGAATTCCACCTTGCCGGCCTTCACTTCTTTCACAGCCTTGGCAACTTCCATAGTGACGGTGCCGGTTTTGGGGTTGGGCATGAGGCCGCGCGGGCCGAGAATCTTGCCGAGCTTGCCGACCGAACGCATCATGTCGGGCGTGGCGACCACCGCATCGAAGTCGGTCCAGTTTTCGGACTGGATCTTTGCGACCATATCCTCGCCGCCCACGAAATCGGCGCCCGCTTCTTCGGCTTCTTTCTGCTTGTCGCCGCCGGCAATGACGAGCACTTTTTTCGATTTTCCGAGGCCATTGGGCATCAGCACGGTGCCGCGCACCATCTGGTCGGCATGCTTGGGATCGACGGCCAGCCGCATGTGGATCTCGACCGTCTCGTCGAACTTCGCGTACTTGATCTTCTTGAGTAGCGGCACCGCCTGATCGAGAACGTACGGGCGCGGCTCGACCTGTTTCGCCGCAGCCTGATATTGTTTGCCTGGTTTACGGGCCATATTTCCTCATTGGTGCGAACGGTCCGCCTAGAGACGCGAACCTCCCATTGAGCGTTACTTGGGGCTTCAGAAAGAATAGCACAAGGGAGCGGCCGGGGCCAAATTGCAACTGGAGATTTATTGCTTCAGCCCGGCGGCCCAGTTGACCACCACGTTGAGGGGCGTCGTGGTTTCGCCGACCGGCTCGCGGAAGATGAACCTCTTGCCGTCGCCGGTAACGCAATACTCGCCCTGGTTCGGATTCACTATGAAGGGATCTCGAAACAGTATGTGCGGCGCGCTGGTGTCCAGGGCAGATCCTCCACGCACCTCGACCGCCTCCAGTGTGCCGTCGGCCGTGAGATAGAAGAGTTCCTTACCGTCCCTCCTCCAGAGCGGCTGGCAACCGCCGGCAATGGACACTTGCCGCTTCCCGGTAAACGCGGGGTATGTTGCTACATAAACCTCATAGCGCCCCGATTCGGGGGATTCCCACGCCACCCAGCGGCCATCCTGAGAAACCGCGGCCATATCTTTAGGAAACGGCGACTTCAGCGCCAGCGATGCCTTGCGCTCGCCAACCAGCGGCAGTCGATAGAAGTCGCTTGCAGTTCCACTATTGAAAAGAATCCATCCGTCCTTGGACCAGTGATACGGACCCTTGTCTTCCTCCGAGTGGTAGACCAGTTCTTCTTCGCTCCCACCCAACGATTTGCGGTATAGATCCTGATGGCCGCTGCGGATGGAACTGAACAACAGTTCGCGGCTGTCCGGCGACCACTGCGGATTCAGGTCGCCCTCCGGGTTGAAGGTCAGCCGCGAGAAGATGCCGCTCGCGAGCTCCAGAATCCAAAGGCTCGATTCACTTGCCTCGATTCGCTGGACGGCGAGCCGCTTTTCATCCGGCGACAAAGCAATCTGTGGATAGAATCCCGGCTCTCCAATCGAACCCAAGCGTCTTCCGTCCCGGTCGTACCAGGCAAGCTGCACTTTTCCGGAACTCCCAATGCGGTAGGCCAGAATACCGTTCGCCGACACAGAAAACTCCGCTCCTGGTATGAACGGCGCAAATGTGCCTACCTGTTGGGCGATTGGGAATGGATCCCCGGTAACCCGAAGCGATTTAGCCTCGAACTTTTGCGCCAGTAGGGTTCCCTGATTGGAGTAGATCAGATATCCGGGCGGAGCGTAGCTCACGTTGGATGCGCCACGGACGACCAACTGCGTCTGGCTGGAATCGAGCGACCCCAAAAAACTGCCGCTTTCGCGGGCATCCGCGCTCTGCGACAGGTAGAGGAAGTGCCGGCCATCGGGTAAAAACTGAGGCCACAGGTGCCCGGTTTCGCGACGAGACTTGTTCAGCTCAGTTACCGGTTGGGGCGGGCCACCGTCTGCCGAGACGCGGAACAGCGATCCCGTGGTGTTACCGAACAGAATGACCCCGTCCTGGTTCCAGGTGCCCGTAACAACGATGTTGGGCAAGTCACAGATGGTTTGTGCCGGACCGCCCGAAATGTCAATCTTTTTGAGACTAGTTCTTGCGCCGATCGCGCCGGCAGCAAAGGCTACAAATCGACTGTCGGGCGACCAAAAAGGCGCGATGGCGCCTTCGGTTCCCGCGAGCGGTTCGGTGGTGAGAGCATCCAGGGAATGGATCCAAAGGAGGCTCTTCCCGTCGGGCCCTGTGCCACTGGTGACCATCCGGCGGCCGTCTGGCGAAACCACCGGGTAGTCGCCAAATGTCAGGAGCACTTTGTCAGGCAAGGGAACCGTGAACCGGATGGTATGCACTTCCGCGGGCTTCTCGCGAAAATGGACGAGGGCGAGCGCCAGGAAGGCGATGGCGAGTAAAGAGGCGAGTAGCAAAAGCGGCAACTCGCGGCGGTTCCGCCGTGTGGCTGCCGGCTTGGCGACACCGGCCTGCGATCCTGCTTCGGCGAGCCATTTCAACTGGAGCAGAACATCGTGGGCGGTTTGCCACCGTGCATCCGGGTCCTTGGCCATCGAGGTCCGCACTACATGATCGAGAGCCGGTGGGAACATGGATTGCGCGGTCGAAATGGCCGGCGGCTCTCGCTCGAGAATCGCCGCGATCAGGCCGGCGTGGCTCTTGCCCTCGAAGGCTTTCCGCCCCGTGGACATCTCGTAGATCATTTCGCCGAGCGCGAAGATGTCGGTGCGCGCATCAGCCTCCTTGCCTTCCAACTGCTCCGGCGCCATGTATTGGAGGGTGCCGAGAATTGTTCCTTCGGCGGTCAGCGGCGTGGTTTCGGTGGGCAGCACGGTGACGCTGGCTACAGTTTCGGCAGTGCGCACCTTGGCCAAACCGAAATCGAGCAGCTTCGCACCGGATTTTGTCAGCATGACGTTGCCGGGTTTCAGATCGCGGTGGATCACGCCGTGCCGGTGCGCGGTGTCGAGCGCGTCGGCCATCTCGATCGAATATCGCAGCACCTGGTCGATCGGCAGCGGCCCTTTCTTAAGGCGGTGCGCCAGCGTCTCGCCCTCGAGGAACTCCATCACGAGGTAGTCGACGCCATCCTGCTGGCCGATGTCGTAGAGGGCGCAGATGTGCGGGTGGCTCAGGCTCGAAATGGCTTTGGCCTCGCGCTCGAAACGCTCGCGAATTTGCGGACTGCTGGACAGGTGTTCGGGAAGAATCTTGATGGCTACGGTGCGGTCGAGCCGCGTGTCGCGGGCTTTGTACACTTCGCCCATGCCGCCAGCGCCGAGGGACGAGAGGATCTCGTGAGGGCCGAGGCGAACTCCGGGTGCCAGGCTCATTTTTTCAACACCGCCTGCCAGTTGAGGACGACCGTAATCAACCCGTTTCCTTCATTTGTCGGTTCTCCAAAGAGGAATCTGTTGCCGTCCCCCGACACGGCATATTGAGAGTTGTCCGTGTCCACCCGCGTAGAGAGCCGAAACAACGCTTTCGGTGCGCTTGTCTCGATGCTTCTGCCGCTTTTCACTTCAACCGCCATCATCATGCCGTCGAGATTCAGGTAGAAGAGCTCTTTTCCGTCCTTACGCCAGTGTGGCTGGCAGCCACCGCCGTTCGATACCTGGCGTTGCTCTCCAAATGTCGAGAAAGCAGCAAGGTAAACCTCCTCCTGTCCTGAACTTGACGTATAGTAAGCGACCCAGCGCCCGTCCGGAGACACCTGAGGACTGCCAAGATAATCGTCCGACTTTAGCAGGATCATTGGCATTCGCTCGCCTGAACGTGGCACGCGATAAAGCGTAGGCGCCTCAACCAAAATGGTGTCATCCGGCAGCCATTGACCCGCCCACGTGTCCCTATCACCTTGGAAGACTAATGTTTGATCGGTTCCACCTGGAGCCTGCGATATACATCGGCTTTCCCTTGCTCGTGGGCGCTGAACACGAGCTCGCGGCTGTCTGGAGACCAATGCGGCTCAGTGGTATTACGAGAACTGAGGCGTGAGAAGACACCCGTCGGAATCTCAAGTATCCACAGCTCGGACGTGTCCTCGGCTAGGTTGCGGCGTATGACCGCCAGTCTTTTTTCATCTGGTGACAGGTCAAGCTCCTCATATAGCCCCGGCTCCCCAAGGGCCGCCTGCCGGATACCATCCCGATTGTGCCAAGCCAATTGAATCCGGCCAACGCCGGGGCTATAGACCAGGACCCCGCTTTGGGAAACGGATGCCAAGTATCCCGTCACCGATGTCATACGCGCCACATTCTCGGCAATCTGAACGGCGTCGCCCGTAAGCCGGAGGTTTCCGGCATCGAAGCGCCGGGTGAACAGCCGTCCTTGGCTTCCGTAGACGAGAAACCCTGGCGGAACGTAGGTTGCTGGCGACCCGCCGCGAATCAGCACATGGGCATCTTTGGCGTCCAGTGACCCCACGTATAGGTCATGGTTTGCACCTTCTTCCGAAAGATAGAGAAAATGCCGTCCGTCCGGTAAGAACTGCGGAAAGGTCTGAGCTGTCTCATGCCGCGATTTGTTTAACTCGATCACCGGCCTTGATTCGCCTCCAGAAGCAGAAACACGGCGCATCCCACGGCCATAGGAATCTGAAAACAAGATGACACCTTCGCGGTTCCACGTACCTCCTACGTTGGCCGAGCCTACATTGCAGATTGTCTCTGCCGGCCCACCGGCCACTTTTATCCGCTTGAGTTTGGTACTGGTAAAGAACGCGACCGACTCGCTATCGGGCGACCAGAAAGGGAAATACGCTTCCTCGGTTCCCGGCAGCACTTGATACGTGAGCGAATCCAGAGAGCGAAGCCAGAGGTGCCGTGTGCCGTCGCTACCGACTCCCGGCAAAAGTACACGCTGACCGTCCGGTGAGATTACCGGATAATCAATCCTCACCTTGTCTGGCAGCGGAAATTGAAGCCGGACAGTGTGCGGTTCCGGTGAGCGCGGGCTGAAATGAAAGGCGGCGAATGCTGCGAGCGCCACGGACAACCCCGCTACGAGCCCCCAGGAGATTCGCTCGCGGGTGCTCCATTTGGTCACAACCGAAGCCGCTATTCCTACCGGCGATCCTGCCTCCCCAATCCATTTCAGTTCCACCAGAACGTCGTGTGCCGTCTGCCAGCGCGCGTCGGGATCTTTCGCCATGCAGGTTCGCACCACATGATCCAGCGCCGGCGGAGCCATGTTTTGCAGCGCCGAGATGGGTTGCGGCTCCGAAGTCATGATTGCTGAGATCAGACTCGCTTGGCTCCTCCCTTCAAATGCCTTCCGCCCTGTTGCCAGTTCGTAGATCACCGCGCCCAGCGCAAAGATGTCCGTGCGCGTGTCGGCGTCCTTGCCTTCCAGTTGTTCGGGCGCCATATACTGCAGGGTACCGAGGATAGTTCCGGCACCCGTCAAGGGCGTTGTTTCGGTGGCCAACATGCTCACACCAGCTACGGCTTCGGCGGCCCTCACCTTGGCCAATCCGAAATCCAGGAGCTTGGCGCCCGATTTGGTCAACATGATGTTGCCAGGCTTCAGGTCGCGATGGATCACGTTATGGCGGTGTGCGGTGTCCAGTGCGTCGGCGATCTCGATGGCGTGACGCAGAACCTGATCCAGCGGCAGTGCGCCTTTTTTAAGCCGCTGTGCCAGCGTCTCACCTTCCAGATACTCCATGACCAGGTAGTCGATGCCATCCTGATGGCCAATGTCGTGCAGTGTGCAGATGTGCGGATGGTTCAGGCTCGAAACCGCGCGAGCCTCCCGCTCGAAGCGCTCCCGTGCCTGGGGCATGCTGGAGATGTGCTCGGGGAGAATCTTGATGGCGACGGTGCGGTCGAGCCGCGTGTCGCGGGCTTTGTAGACTTCGCCCATGCCTCCGGCGCCGAGAGCCGAGAGGATCTCGTAGGGACCGAGGCGAGTGGAGGGCGCTAGAGACATGCTCGGCGGAGCCTGTTGGGGTAGTGTACCGCAGGCGGCCGGCGCCTATATAATTTACTGGTGTCAAATCCTCTGACCCGCCGTGACGCGGGGAAATCTCTGGTGGCCGGATTCGCTCTTCGCTCCGCTGCGTCCGCAGCTACCTCTCATCCGCTCGGCTTCCAGCTCTACACGATTCGCAAGATTCTGCCCGGGCACGCGCGAGAAGCGCTGGAGCGGCTGGCGCAAATCGGCTATCGCGAGATGGAGTCGATGCGCGAATCGAATGCCGTGGTGCTGCCGCTCGCGAAGGAGTTCGGCATCCAGGCAGTGAGCGTGCACGTGGACACGCCGCTCGTGACCGGAAACTGGGAGGCCTGGAAGAGCGAATTTCCGCATGGCAGGCCGGCAGGGCTGACCTGGGAAAAGGCCGTGGACGACGCGGCGCAGGCGGGCTTTCGCTACGTGGTGATCGCATATCTCATGCCTGCCGAGCGCGGCTCGCTCGACACCTTCCGCCGCTACGCCGATCAGTTCAATCAGGCTGCCGAACGGGCGCACAAAGCCGGCCTGCAATTCTGTTATCACCACCACGCGTTCGAGTTCGGACCCAAGGAAGGCTCGCGGCCCATCGACGTTCTGCTCGAGCGCCTGGAAGCGAAGCTGGTGAAGATCGAGATGGACGCTTTCTGGGTGAGTGTGGCCGGCCAGGATCCTGTGGAGTTGCTCGGCCAATGGAAAGGGCGCGTGGCCTTGATTCACCTGAAGGACAAGGCTCCGGGGCTGAAGACGCACTACTCGGAGGAGCTTTCGGCGAACGCTTTCCGCGAGGTCGGACTGGGCGTGATCGACTACAAGAAAGTGCTGGCGGCTGCGCACGATGCCGGAGTGGAGCATTACTTCGTCGAGCAGGACGAAGTGGCCGAAGACCCCGTCGAAAGCCTGCGTTACAGCTACCACACGGTCGAATCGCTGAAGTTCTAACCGCGCCATGCCGCTCTTCCAAGTCGTCGTGCTCGCCATCATTCAAGGGATCACGGAATTTCTGCCCGTCAGCAGCACGGCGCACCTCGCGCTGGCCCCATGGCTGCTCGGCTGGCACGACCCTGGCCTCACGTTCGATATCGCATTGCACCTGGGCACGCTGGTGGCGGTGGTGGTGTATTTCTTCCGCGACTGGCTCGAAATCATCGCCCGCGGGTTCGGCATCCCGTACGGGAATGACCCGACGCTCAGCGAAAACCCGCGCCTGTTGTGGCTGCTGGCGATCGGCTCGATCCCGGCGGGCATCGCGGGGCTTCTGTTTGAGAAGCAGGCGGAGACCAACTGGCGCAGCCCGTTTGTGATCGGGGCGATGATGGCCGCTGTAGGCGTGCTGATGTGGATCAGCGAGCGCGCCGGCACGCGCGCCAAGGGCATGCAGAAAGTGACTTTCGCGGATTCCGCGGTGATCGGCTCGGCGCAGGCGCTGGCCGTGGTGCCGGGGACTTCGCGCAGCGGCGTCACCATCACCGCCGGCTTGTTCCGCAATTTAGATCGCGTGACTTCGGCCCGTTTCTCCTTCCTTTTGGCCACACCGGTGATTGCCGGCGCGGCGGCCAAAGCCTTTTACGACCTGATGAAGCACGGCGGCATCCCGGCCGATATGCGGACGCCCTTTGCTCTCGGCATCGTGGTCAGCGGGCTGTCGGGCCTGGCTGTCATTGCATTTTTCCTGCGATTTTTGCAGCGTCACACGCTGTACTTCTTCATTTACTACCGGATCGTTTTTGGCATAATAGTGATTGCTCTGGCTGCTTCCGTCCGCCCGCCAGCGGGATGAAGCTGTTATCGCCGACCCAATCCAAGCGTCTGAACGAGGTGCTGGGATTCGTGTTCCTGGCGTTCGGCCTGCTGGTTCTGTTCAGCCTGGTTTCCTACCGCACCTACGATCC
>DASQHA010000060.1:0-14783 GCA_035632335.1 Terriglobales bacterium | reverse complement strand
ACCGGTTTTTGCTGGCTGCCAGATAAGCGGTTAGCGGAGCTCCGCTCCGCCGGACAGCTGGGGGCGGCTGTCCCCACGTGACGCCAGCGGCTTTTCTTTTGCCCAAGGCGGTGCTACAAGTTCTGCAGACTTTCCAGGGAGGATTCTTGAAGCGTCTGCCCGGCCTTATCTGCCTGCCCGCCATTTTTCTTTCTTCGCTTGCCGCTCAGGATTCAGCCCGACTAAAGCAAATCCCGCTGCCCACCAGCAAGGTGCTGAACCTGCCTTCGCCCGGCCGCATCGGCACGGTGAACAGCTTTCCCGCGACCATCGCGCTCAACCCGGACGGCCATTACGCGGCCCTGCTGAATGATGGCTACGGCACGCAGCAGACCCAGGCCCATCAGTCGATCACCATTCTGGATCTCACCACTAACCGCCTTAGCGATTTTCCCGACGCCCGCCTCTCGGACACCGCCCATCAAAGCTATTTCATCGGTCTCGCCTTCAGTTCCGATGGCGGTCATCTGTTCGCGTCGATGGCCTCGATCACCGATCCCACGGGCGCGAAGCCCGCGAATACCGGGAATGGCATCGCAGTTTATAAATTTGAAGGCGGCAAAGTAACCCCCGAGCGTTTTCTGAAAATCGCGCCCCAGAAAATTGCCGCCGGCAGGAAAGTCGCCTTTGCGGTCCGCAAAACCGCGGCGGGAACCGCGATTCCGTATCCCGCCGGGTTGGCCGTGATATCGGATAAGGGCAGCGACAAATTACTGGTCGCCAACGATCTTTCGGATAATGTCGTGCTGGTTGATTCCGGCGATGGACGCGTCCTGCAGCAGTTCGATCTCAGCACTCATGAAATGATCCCGTCGTCATTTCCCTATACCGTGGTCGCCACGCATGACGGGCGCCGCGCCTGGTGCAGTCTGTGGAATTCCTCTCGCGTGGCCGAACTTGATCTGGAGAAGGGAACTGTCACCCGCTGGATACCCCTGCTCGAACCGAAAGACCCGATCGCGCCCGGTTCTCACCCCACCGGCCTCTTGCTCAGCCCTGATGAGAAGTGGCTCTATGTCGCGTTGTCGAACGCCGATGCGGTGGCAACCGTCGACGCGGCATCCGGGGAAGTGATCCATCTTGCCTCCACCAACCTTCCCGGGCAGGAGCATGCCGGGACTTATCCCGGCGCCCTGGCGCGATCGGCCGACGGCACTAGGCTGTTTGTGGCGGATGCTTCGTTGAATGCGGTCGCGGTGTTTGACACGGCGGCCCTGACCAGGCCGGCAATCAGTTTTCCGCTGCCCCAGGAAGCTCTCGGATTCATTCCGACCGACTGGTATCCCAGCGCCCTGGCCGTCCACGGGGACGATCTGCTCATCGCCACCGCCAAGGGAGAGAGCAGCGGTCCGAATAGCGGCATCAGCCAGCTCAAGGACGAACGCAGGCGCCGCGAGCATCCCTATATCCCGACGTTGATGTACGGCTCGCTCTCGCGCTTGAACTTTCGCACCGCGGAGAAAGGTTTGCCGGATCTGACCCAGCGGGTCAAGGAGAGCAATCTCTTTCTCTCCGATCCCGGCAAGATCGCCTTTCGGGCGGGCGCCAACCCGATTCATCATGTGATCTACATCCTGAAAGAGAATCGCACCTATGACCAGATTTTCGGCGATCTGAAAGTTGGCGGCCGGAGCGTAGGCAACGGCGATCCGTCGCTTACGATATATGGTGAAGACGTCACCCCCAACCTGCACAAGCTGGCCCTGCAGTTTGGAGTGCTGGACAACTTTTATGACAGCGGTGAAGTCTCGGGCGACGGCCACGACTGGTCGAACGCCGCCATCACCAGCGATTACAACGAACAGACCTGGCAGATCACCTATCGCGGGCACGAGCACATTTACGACTACCAGGGCACGGTAGCCGATGAATTTCCCCTGGAGCTGGGCGAACCCGACGTGGACGAACCAGGCACCGGCTATCTATGGGACAATCTCGCCAGCCACGGCGTAACCTACCGCGACTACGGAGAGTACATCGCCGGAGTTTGGTGCGCGCCGGCCAAGAAAGGCGGGGCTTCACCGAAGCATGGCACGCCTTTTCCCTACAGCACGGAGTGTGACCGCGCCGCGGTGCGCAAAGGCGAACCGCTACCGCCCAACGTCGGTCAGCCCCACGGTTCCGCCAGCCCGTGGCCCTGGGCGGTTCCGCTATTACGGCGCATGAAGCCGACGAAAGCGGCTTTGCGCGACCACTTCAGTCCGCTCTTTCCTGACTTCAACACCGAATATCCCGACCAGCTGCGCGCCGACCTTTTCCTCAACGAGTTCGGTGAATTCGTGCAGGCCCGCAAAGACGGCAAAGGCACCCAGCTGCCCGCATTTGTCCTGTTATATTTGCCGGACGACCACACCCACGGCACCACGCCCGGCAAGCCGCGTCCCGCAGCCTCGGTCGCGGACAATGATCTGGCAGTGGGCCGCGTGGTCGAAGCGGTTTCGCACAGTCCTTACTGGGACGACACGGCGATCTTCGTGATCGAGGATGATGCCCAGGACGGCGCCGACCACGTCGACGCGCACCGCTCGACCGCGCTCGAGATCAGCAAATATTCGCCGGGCTCGCCGCAACAGCCTTTCGTGGACAGCCGCTTCTACACCACGGTGAACATGATGCACACCATGGAGAGCCTGCTGGGCTTGCCGCCCATGAATCAGAATGATGCTTACGCGCCGGTGATGGCTCCGCTCTTTGCCGGCCCTGGCAATCAGCCGGCGTTTACCGCGGACTGGAGCAATCGCGACAATGGGCTGATTTACCAGACCAACCCAGCCAAGGGTCAGGGCGCGGCAGAGTCGGCCAAGATGGACTTCACCAGGCCGGACGCGGTCAACACTGCCGTCCTCAACCTGATCCTGTGGCGCGACCGGAAGGGCAATACGCCCATGCCGGCGCCGAAGCACACCGTGTTCCCGCAGAAGCGTTTCCCAGACAAAGACTGAGATGACCGTGTGGGGACGGGTCGGAGCCTGCCCTGAGCGAGGCCGAAGGGACCCGTCCGGCCGAGCACAGCTCGGCAGTGTTTTGTTTTGAACTCACACTCGGCCCGGACAGCCGAGGGCGGCTGTCTCCACGTGGCCGTTGCCGGGTGGCGGGAAAAGACGAACTGCGCTCGTCCGGGCGGGTGAGGACACCCGCCCCTACGTGTGCAGTGCTACTGGCCGCCGCCTTTCCCGCATCCACATCGGCGAAGGAGAAGGCCAGCGACACGTTGGGATGCTCTTTGCCCTCAACCTCCACGTAGGGATAGACGAAATAGTTGAGCGGCGGACCGTCTTGGCCCGGGCTCAGGCGCAGGTCGCGGCCCATGCTGAACTGGACCCGGTTGGCGTCGTGCGCGCCGAAGAAATAGTCGCGCTTTTCCTGGTGCTTCCACGCCTCCGAAATGTCTACCGGCACCCAGCCATGCTGCGGTTCGAAGAAATCGGACCAGCAGTGATAGCCGGCGATCTCCCCGGAGTGTTTGTCGGCGGGCAGGGGGAACCCGATTTCAAAGCGCGCTGGAATCCCCTGGGAGCGTGCCATGGCGATGAACAGCGAATGAAAATCAGTGCAGTTGCCCTTCTTGGCGTCGCAGGCATAAAGGACGTCGCCATGTCCCCAACCCGTGCCCGTCTTGTCGTAACGCATGGTGGTGAAAACGTAATCGTAGATAGAGCGCGCCTTATCGAGCGGCGTGGTTTCGCCCTCGGTGACCTTGGCCGCGAGCTCGGCGGGCAGTCCGGTGATGGGAACCAGTTTGTCCGGCTGCAGGTATTCTTTGCGATCGCGCTCCTTGAGTTCGACCTCGGCCAGATGTGGCCGGGCGATCCCCAGGGTCAGGCGTTCGTGGCGCACCACGTCATACACAACTTCGAAGTGCAGGTCGGAGGCTTGCGCTTTCGAGCTTTCGGCGTAATACATCTCGTTGCCGAATCTTGATTCATGGGTTTTCTTGAGCTTCAGGTCGCCGTTTTCTGAAAGCACTTTGACTTCCTGAAACTCATCCGAATGCGCCGCCGGAAACCAGACCCGCACCTTTTCCCCTCCGGGCACGTCTTTGACCGTAAACCCGTAGTGGAATGTGAAATGACGAGTGGTCTGCGCCGAAGCCAGCGACACCGTGGTCAGCAATAGCGACAGGCATAGCTTTCGCAGCATGGGGAAATCCTTTCGACTTTTTAGCGCCGGCGTCCCACCGGCTGTCTGGGTGGGCGTCCCGCCCACCCATCGGGCCGGCCGAAGGCCCGGCGCTACCGGGTTACAAAAAGATAATGGGGAAACGACACACGGGCGTTTTAGGAGAAGAGCCGTCAGGTAAAGCCGCGCCGTCGGGATCGCATGGGCAGAGCTTTATGTTAATCGAAGACGGCCTGTGGAGATCGGGACTCTTTGGCGTCCGGCGTCTCAGGCGCTGCCGCACGAGCGCGGCCGCTCGCGCCCACATCCGCATCAGTTAGAATCTCGGGATGGCTCCCGCCATTCAATGCCGCGACCTGCGCAAGACCTATGATGGCAAGGTTGAAGCCGTCCGCGGGCTGAATCTGGAAATCGAAACCGGCGAGTGTTTCGGACTTCTCGGCCCCAACGGGGCGGGGAAAACCACCACCATTGAGATCCTGGAAGGGTTGCTGACGCCGACCTCCGGACAGGTCACGATTCTGGGCAAAACCTGGAAGGAAAACGCGCGCGAGTTGCGGGAAGTAATGGGCATCTCGCTGCAGGAGACCCGGCTGTCGGAGAAGCTGACGGTCCTCGAGACCATCAAACTATTTTCCGGTTTTTATCGCCAGCCAAGGGCGCCCCTCGAGGTGCTCGAGCAAATGCAGCTCACGGAGAAAGCCGATGCCTGGGTCGGAAAGCTTTCGGGCGGCCAACGTCAGCGGCTGGCGGTGGCGACCGCGCTGGTCGGCAATCCCAAAATTCTCTTTCTGGACGAGCCCACCACCGGGCTCGATCCCCAAAGCCGCCGCCAGCTCTGGGATACCATTCGCGGCTTCCAGCAGGCCGGAGGCACGGTGCTGCTCACGACCCACTACATGGACGAAGCCGAGCGCCTGTGCGACCGGCTGGCCATCGTGGATCACGGACAAGTAATTGCTGAAGGCACGCCCGCCGACTTGATTGAGCGCCTGGGCGGGCATCATATGGTCGAATTTCAGGTCAGCGGCAACTCCAACGGCAATTCGG
Organism: Terriglobales bacterium; assembly: GCA_035632335.1. Lineage (GTDB taxonomy): Bacteria > Acidobacteriota > Terriglobia > Terriglobales > Acidobacteriaceae > JAIQFF01. Next base: position 9,575 of record DASQHA010000060.1, on the reverse strand, counting down.
GTGACGTCTGGCGGGCGCTTCCGGGAGTCGAGTCGGTCCGGCAGGACAACGGATTCGTCTGTCTGAATGTGCATGAGCCGCACCTGACCATTCCGGCGCTGCTCGATGCGGTCGAGAAACAAGGCGAGCACTTGTTGCACCTGACCACCCGCCAGGCCAGCCTGGAAGATGTCTTTGTTCGCCTCACCGGCCGGCATTTGAGGGAAGAGTGAAGACCGCCAGCACCCAAGGGGCGGATGTCCTTACGCGCCGTGGTCGAGCGCCGCTCGACAATTCTGCGATCACCCGGGAGCCAGAATGATGACTGTCGCACAACAAACTCCGACCACCGATGTCCCCGAGGCTCGGTCGGGCCTGCCCCCTCGCAACGGTCGCTGGTCGGGCTTCAGTCATCTGTTGACGGCGCGGCTGCTGGAACTCAAGCGCGAACCTGAAGTCATCTTTTGGGTCTTCGGATTTCCCGTGCTCCTCGCCCTCGGGCTGGGCATTGCCTTCCGCAACAAGCCGGCTGACGTCACGCCGGTCGCGATTGTGGCCGGTCCCGGCGCTGACCAGGCCCTGAGCTTGCTGCAGAGCTCGCCGCGCAACGCCTCGATTCGCGCGACGGTAGTGCCCGAGTCCGACGCGCTGCAGGGATTCCGCCTGGGCAAGTACGACCTGGTGATTACTGCGGACGGCAAGGACGCCTTTCAGTATCGCTATGACCCGGCACGCCCGGAAAGTGTGCTGTCCCGGGCCCAAGTAGACGATGCCCTGCAAACTGCAGCCGGACGCAAGAATCCGTTGCCGACTTCGGCGGTGATCTCGAGCGAGCCCGGATCGCGCTACATCGACTTCCTGATTCCCGGCCTGCTGGGCATGAACCTGATGAACTCCGGCATGTGGGGCATTGGGTTTGCCCTGGTGGACATGCGGCAGCGCAAACTGCTGAAGCGCTTTGTGGGAACGCCCATGCGACGCAGCGATTTCCTGCTGGCCCTGACCAGCAGCCGGCTGGTTCTGATGCTCATTGAAATCGTCCTGCTGCTGGGCTTTGGAGTGCTGGCGTTCCACATGCGGGTGCTAGGTTCGTGGGGCACGATTCTGCTGCTCAATACAATTGGCGCAATATCCTTCGGAGGTCTGGGCCTGCTGACCGCCAGCCGCGCTCAAAAGATTGAAAGCGTCAGCGGGCTGATGAACCTGGTGATGATGCCGATGTGGATCTTCTCCGGCGTTTTTTTCTCTTCCGAACGTTTTCCCGCCATTCTGCAGCCCGCTATCAAGTTGCTGCCGCTGACCGCGCTGAATGATGCTTTGCGCGCCACCATTCTGCAGGGCGCATCGCTGGCCGCGCAGTCGGGACGCATCCTGGTGCTGCTGCTCTGGGGCGGGATCTCGTTTGCCCTGGCGCTGCGCTGGTTTCGCTGGACCTAAGGCCGCACTGCCGGGCCGGATTATTCGTGTAAACGCTTGCATTTTCATCTATTTCCGCGCCGCACAGGGTACTCTCCGTGTTAAAATAGTTTCAGTCTTCAACCACAGCTGGCGGCCGCTCCAGATACCGCGTCGCCGTGTCAGGTTCCGTGGGAAATAGTCAACGGGCATAAGCGCCGGTGTCGCACGACTCGCGGGCTCGCCAACCCTCAATCACGGGTTTCGCGACTCTGTCCCGTCTGGCTGGCACTTCTCATCGCCACTTCGCGTCGGGTATAGCTTTTTCGTCGTCGCTTGCTGAAGTCAGGAGCTGGCATGAACGTACTCGAGCGGCAGATCACATACGGTCCTTTTCTGGAACAACTGCGTACTGCCCCGGCTCGCGTCCTCTTGCTGGACTACGACGGGACGCTGGCCCCGTTTTGCGCCGATCGCTCCCGGGCCTTTCCATATCCCGAGGTCCCGCCGTTAATCCTGCGCATCATGCGGGGCGGTACGCGCGTGGTGCTGATCAGCGGGCGTCCGGTGCAGGAGATCCTTCAGCTCAGCGGGATACGTCCGCAGCCCGAGGTATGGGGCAGCCACGGCCTGGAGCGGCTGACGGCGGACGGCCATTATGAAGTCAGCTCGGTGCCGGCCCACAAGGACTATCTCTTGGCGGCCGAAGCCATGCTGCGCGATGCCGGGTTCGAAAACCAGATCGAAACCAAGCCGGGCGGAGTCGCGGTGCACTGGCGAGGCCTGGATGCGGCCAAAGCGGAAAAAATCGCCCGCGAAGTTCGGAGCCTGTGGAAGCCCCTGCTCGAACGGGCGCCCTTGCGGGTGCTCGAATTCGACGGCGGCCTGGAAATTCGGGTGGCCGGTCCAGGCAAAGGCGACGCGGTCCGCGCCATCTTAAGGGAATGTATTCCCGGCGCAGCAGTCGCATATCTGGGCGACGACCAGACCGATGAAGACGCATTTCACGCGCTTAAGGGCAACGGGCTGACGGCTCTAGTTCGTCCTCAGTCACGGCCAACCGCAGCCGACATCTGGCTGCAACCACCTCACGAGTTGCTCCAGTTTCTGCAGGAGTGGCTGCGCGCATCAGGAGGCTAAGGATGAATGAAATCAAGGGACGCGTGATCAATGTTTCAAACCGGCTGCCGATCCTGATCAAGAAATACGCGGGCGGCGCCCGCTTGGAACGGAGCTCCGGAGGACTGGCAACGGCTCTCGAAGCCGGTTGGCGCGACCAACCCGGAGTCTGGATCGGTTGGGCCGGCACCGGCCCCGAGGAGTCCATTGAACCGATGCTGGTCCGCGCCGCGCATCACCGTTCTTACACCCTGCGATCCGTTGCGCTCACGGAAGAAGATATCGCAAAGTTCTATTCCGGCTTCGCCAACGAAATCATCTGGCCTCTGTTCCACGACATGCCTTCGCGCTGCAATTTCGATCCCGAGTACTGGGCGACCTACGAGCAGGTGAATCGCAAATTCGCCAGGGTGGTCGCGGAAACCGCACAGGACGACGACTTTATCTGGATCCACGACTACCATCTCATGCTCACGGCGGCGGCGCTTCGGCAAAAGGGAGTGCGCGCCCGCATGGGATTTTTTCTGCATATCCCGTTTCCCTCGCCCGACGTTTTTGAAAAGCTTCCGTGGAAACAGCCCATTCTGCGGGCGTTGCTGGAGTTCGACGTGATCGGATTCCAGGGCGATCGTGACCGCTCAAATTTCGTGAGCTGTCTCGAACGCCTGCTTCCCGAGGCGACAGTTGAGCGGGGCAGCCTGCATCTACGGGTCGGCCTGGAAGGTCGGCACTCGGTGGTGGGCACGTTCCCGATCGGCATCGATTTTGAAGCGTTTGAGCGCGACGCGCAGCGTCCCGAGACTGCGGCCCACGCCGCCGAGTTGAGAAAGCGCGTTTCCGATGAAGTTCTCGTACTGGGCGTGGACCGGCTGGACTACACCAAGGGGATTCCGGAACGGCTCAAATCATTCCGCCTGCTGCTGCGGCGCTTTCCCGAGATGCGCGGTCACATCACGCTGGTCCAGGTGGTCGTCCCCAGCCGCGAGGAAATTCCCAATTACAAGCATCTGCGCCGCGAGGTGGAACTGCTGGTCAGCCAGATCAACGGCGAGTTTACCGAACCGGGATGGGTTCCGGTGCATTACATCCATCGCAACCTGGGACGGGATGAGCTTCTGGCGTACTACCGCGCCGCCGACATCGGCCTGGTGACTCCGCTCAAGGACGGCATGAATCTGGTCGCCAAGGAATTTTGCGCCGCCCAGATCGACGAGCGCGGGGTTCTGATTGTCAGCGAATTCGCCGGCGCAGGTCCGGAGTTGCGCAGCGCCGCCCTGATCGTCAATCCCAACGATTTCGCCGAAGTTGCGCAGGCCTTGTACGACGCGGCCCACATGAGCGTGGAAGAAAAGCGCAGCCGCATGCGCCTCTTGCGCCAGATCGTGAAAGATCACAACGTGCACCGCTGGATCCGTTCGTTTCTGCAGGCCATACCCTCGCTGGACCACGCGAAAGGCGGAGGGGGCGGCGATTCGTGGTCGCAGCCGGCCGGGTCGCAAGCCGGACCACAAATCGGATTACCAGTACGCCTGGATCAAAAGATGCCGGGCGTAGCCCTCGTCGCCACCTCTCTCTCGCCTCGCAACCGTTCGCGCTACGCCATGGGCAGAGATGCCAAGCTTCGCGTCCTAGGCACCGCCGCGGGTGAAGACTAGTCTGATCGCATTGTCATCCTCAATACTGTCATCCTGAGCGCAGTTGGCCGATTCGCTGGCCAATCGGCCAACGGAGTCGAAGGACCCCTATAGGCGCCACAAGTGCCGGGTTCCCATCAGCAGGCGCAGGAAATTCCCACGAAGGTCGAAGTACGATTTTGCGGTAGGGGTCCTTCGACTGCGCCTTGCCTTCGCGAAGCGAAGCCAACCCTCCGCTCGGGATGACCAGACCCGCTTACGCAGCCTTCAAAAGATGGAAGTATCTCCGCGCCTTGTGCACATCGCGCGCAATCTGTTCGCGCAGGGCTTCCACCGAGGGAAACTTGATCTCGTCGCGCAATCGTTGCAGGAAATAGAACTCCACCTCGGTATCAGGCGCCAGTTCGATGGGATGGAAGTTCAACAGGTGGCTTTCGACCGCGAACGACTCCGCCCCGAACGTGGGACGGCCACCCACGTTGGTGACCGAGTCAAAGCATTCGTCGCCTACGCGGGTACGCGTGATGTAGACGCCGTCCCGGGGCACGAATTCTTCATAGCGGCTCAGGTTGATGGTGGGAACCGTGTATTTCGAGCCGTATCCTCGTCCTCGGCCCGGAGTTGAGAGCATGCTGAACGGGTGTCCCAGCAGATGCCGGGCGCGGCTGACGCCGCCCTGGCCCAGAAGTTTGCGGACATGGCTGCTGGAGACCGGCTCACCGCGCAATTTCATCTCCGGATAAACTTTGACCTCGAAGCCCATTTCGCGTCCGAACTCGGCGAGCATTTCCACATTGCCCGCAGCCTTGTGGCCAAAATGAAAGTTGTAGCCTTCATGCACTTCGCGGGCGTGCAGCTGTTTTTTGAGGATCTTTTCGGCAAACTGCCGCGGCGTCATCAGGGAGAGATCGCGCCCGAAAGGCAGGAGCAGGACCGCGTCCAGTCCGCTGGCTTCAAGCAGGCGCAGCTTTTCCGGCGTGGGCGTGATCAGCTTCAGTCCGGAGTCAGGCCGCAGAATACGCACCGGATGGGGCTCGAAGGTCACTGCCATCGCTTTGGCGCCCTGCTGCCGCGCCCGCTCCACGATCTCTTTGAGCACATGACTATGGGCGCGATGGACGCCATCAAAGTTCCCGATGCTCACCAGCGTCGGGCCGAAGCCGGACGGGACTTCTTCGAGTTTGTGGAAGATTTGCATCAGGTGCAGCTTCTAGCTCCTGGCTTCTAGCTCGTAGCTGAATCCAAAATCCTGAAACCGCGAACCATCCCGAATCTCCTTGCGACGCTTTGCGGTTAAAGGCTCTCCTCCCGCTAAATCTCAAATTCCAGCTTCATCCCGTCATACGAGAGCCGCACATTCTCCGGCAGGGACGCGTTGGTTTCTTCATGCGGCAAATCATGACAGATGTGAGTAAAGAACGCTCGCCTGGGCTTGACCCGTTCCACGATGCGCAGCGAATTCTCCACCGTCGAATGGGTGGGATGCGGCTTGTGCCGCAGGGCGTCCAGAAACAGGATGTCGAGATCATGCAGCTGATCGAACGACGCTTCCGGAACCAGGCTGTGATCGGTCAGGTAAGCCGCCGACCCGAAGCGATAGCCACAGATCTCGGTCTCGCCATGGATCACGGTCACGGGCTCGAAGCGCGCGCCGAACAGCGCCAGGGGCCCGTCCAGCGGCTTGAGTTCCACCTGCGGCAGCCCGCCAAATTTGTACTCCGCATCGAAAATGTAGCGGAACATGTTGCGGATAAACGCGGCCACTTCGGGACGGGCGTAGAGCGGCAGCCGCCCGGGCCTGTGGCGGAAACTCAAGGGTCGCAGATCGTCAATACCGAGAATATGGTCGGCGTGGGCGTGGGTGTAGAGCACCGCGTCCAGGCTGCGTATATTTTCGCGGATCGCCTGTTCCCGGAAATCCGGTGTGGTGTCGATGAGCACGCTTTTTCCGCCATACTCGATCCACACCGAAGGCCGGGTGCGCCGGTCGCGCGGGTCGGAGGAGCAGCAGACGGCGCAATCACAGCCAATGGTGGGGACGCCCATGGACGTTCCGCTGCCCAGCACCGTCAGCGTGGCTTTCATCGTTTCGCGGGATTGGTTCCGGTCGCCAGCGGCGGCCGGGCCAGGGCATTGGTGACTTCCACGTAGGCCATGCGCAGCTCGTAGAGACAATTCTGCAGGAAGTTTTCTTCCGCGGGCGTGAGGTTGCCCTTGGTCTTTTCCGCCAGCAGGCCGAGCGTGTCCACGGTCTGGCGGGCGCCCAGAAGGTCAATCCGCGGTTGTCCTCTTTCTTCCTGCATTAACCCCAGTTGCAGCATGGCGGTCATGTAGAGCGAGGCCATGAAGCGCTCGAAGGTCATCTCCATTTCTTTCGCGGAGTGGCCGCTGAGTTCGACCCGGGCGTCGAGTTCCTTGGCCGACTTGTGGTAGGCATCCGCCTGTTCCTTTTGCTCAGCGGCGGTTGGGGGCGGCGGCACCGAAGGATCGAGCCCAGGCGCAAGGGGCGCCGCTTGATCCGGGGCCGAGGGCGGGGGTGCGATGGGCGCGACTTTGGCCTCTGCCGCCGGTTTTGACGTCGAGACTTCTTCTTCGCTGACTTCCCGGCGCAACTCCCCTTCGGAGGTGAACAGCCGCCGGTCGGTTACGGTAAAGCTTTCCTGTTTTTTCTCAGACATAATTCTTTTTCCTTCGACTACTTAAAGATTTCCGCGAACGGCAGCTTGGCCACGGCAGCCGCGCTGCCGCCCGCATCTACCGGCTTGCCGGGCGCGGCGAATTCGCGACGGATGTATCCCAGCGCCACCGGGCGGTTGCCCCCTGCCACGGGCAGGGAAGCGGCGCTGGTGATTTCGCCGGCGTCTTTGCCATCCACCTGAACCTTGGTGCCGGCGGCCGGTAGCGGGCCGTCGATCTCGAAGCCGGTGAATTTGCGCCGAACCTGGCCGCGCGACCGGATGCGCTCCACAATCTCCTGGCCAACGTAACAGCCTTTGGAAAAATTCAGCGCTCGGTCCTGCTCGGTCTCCTGGGGCAAATCGCGTTCGCGGATGTCGACTCCGTAGCGGGGAATCCCGGCCGCGATGCGCAACTGCTCGAGGGCGGTTGTCCCCACAGGCTCTGCCCCCGCCTTCACCAGCGCTTCATGAACTCTTTCGTTTTCGCCGGGCGCCACCCACAACTCAGAAGATTCAACGCTGGGGTTGTCGCCCCGAACCAGGGTCACGCGGGCCTGCTGCCACGAGATCTCGGCAAACTGCAAGGGCGCGAGTTCGGGAATTTCCAAACCCGCCGCCAGCATAACTTGCCGGGACTTCGGCCCGGCGATTCCAATTGTGGTTGTCTGTTCGCTGATGTTCGCTACTTCCACGTCATCCATGATGATGTACTTGTCGAAGACGGCGATAATTTTTTCCACCTGCGCCTGTTCGGTATCGACGAGTAAAGATTCTCCCCGGTTGTAAGCGTACAAATCTCCCAGAATATGTCCCTGCGGGTTGAGCAAAAAAGCGTACACGCCGCGCCCAGGCTCGAGATCGCGGATATTGTTGGTGACCATGCCGTTCAGCCAGCGCACCCGGTCGCTGCCGGTAAGCGAAATCCTGGCGCGTGAACCGAGATCGTAGACGCCAGAGGCAGAGATGAGGGCCTGGAATTCGGAGCGCACGTCGCCATCGTCAGTCTTCGGGCCGCCCGTGGCAGGCTGCGCCACCGATGCCTCGGCGCTATTTTTCTGTGCCATCACGCTCATATTCTCTTATTTTGATTATAGCGGAGTGATTGAGTAACCGCTCCCGCCTGGCCCGATGGAGCACGAACGTTCTCGCCCGTTTTTGCCGCCAGACGGGCGGGGTGCCCGTCCTCCATTGTGCGTTCTTAGCAGCGCAAGAGTGGAATGACAACTCTCGACTGAGTTGATAGTCTTCCTACCCGTGAGCCCAAAAAAGCGTATCGCCGTTATTCCCGGGGACGGCATTGGCCCCGAGGTCATCGCCCAGGCCGTGAACGTCATCCAGGCCTCCCGAGCCGGTGTCGAGTTGACCCATTTTGACTGGAGCGCCAATCGTTACCTGGCCGACGGCGTCACCGTCCCGCCCGACGGCTTTGCCATGCTGGAACGCGATTTCGACGCCATCCTGCTGGGCGCATTCGGCGACCCGCGCGTGGCCTCGAACATTCATGCCCGGGAGATCCTGCTGGGCATGCGCTTCAAAATGGACTTGTACGCCAACGTTCGCCCGGTGCGCCTGCTGGATGCGTCGTTGTGCCCTCTGAAAGGAGTCGAGCCCCACGATATCGATTTTGTGGTGGTGCGCGAGAACACTGAGGGCGTTTACGTGGATGCAGGCGGCGTCTTCAAGCCGGGCACGCCGGATGAGGTCGCGGTGCAGGAAGACATCAACACCCGCAAAGGCGTGGAGCGCGTCATACGTTATGCCTTTGAATATTGCGAACGCCACAAGAAGCAGGATGGTTCGACGCGCAAGAGCATCCTCATGTGCGACAAGTCGAACGCCATGACCTATGCGGGAGGCTTGTGGCAGCGCGTGTTTAAAGAGGTGAGCCGAGAGTATCCCCAGATCACTCCGCAGCATATGTACGTGGACGCGCTCTGCACCCAGATGGTCCGCGATCCCAGGCAGTTCGAAGTAATCGTAACCAATAACATGTTTGGCGACATCATCACCGACCTGGCCGCCGGTCTGCAGGGCGGACTCGGCATGGCGGCCAGCGGAAATATCAACCCGGGGAAAACTTCGATGTTCGAGCCGGTGCACGGCTCCGCGCCGCCCATCGCGGGGAAAAATATCGCTAATCCGCTGGGCGCGATTCTGACCGCAGCGATGATGCTCGCCCACCTCGGCCTGACGCCGGAAGCAGAGAAGATCGAAGCCGCCGTGCTCGCAGCGGTAAGGGAAAAGAAAACGACGCAGGATATCGGCGGCGGCCTGGGCACGCGGGAAGCAGGAGAATGGGTGGCGCAGAGAGTGGCAAACTGACGCGAGATACAGCGGCTGAAGGCGCCTCCTCTTGCGACGCTTCTCGCACGGCTGGAAGCCGTGCGCTTCCACGGCGCTTCAATCGTCGATTCCCGGCTCAAATGTCGATTCTCGGCGCGACCGAACATTAAAGGATGTGATGTAAGTCACGCAGGAGCGAGGGATTCCCGAAATGGTCGCTTCTGAAAGGCCCGTACCCTCAAACGTGAGATCCGGGCGACCTCAGTTCCAGGCCGCGTTCAGCCTGCGCAGCCCCGCGAGCGCCGCCAGGTATCGTTTATCCATTGCATAGGCTGCCGCGTAGCATTCTTTTGCCTTCCGCCATTCGTGTTTGTGTTCGTATACCCGGCCCAGGTTGAAATGGGGATAGCAGCGGGCCTCATAGCGTTTGGCCACGATGGCTTTCTCGAACCACGTAATGGCTTCGTCCCACTTTTCCTGCGAGATC
>DASQHA010000059.1:0-7651 GCA_035632335.1 Terriglobales bacterium | reverse complement strand
GTTACCCACATCGGCGATATAGACGTTCCCACCGCCATCCACCGCGACGCCCTGGGGATAAAGCATCAGGGCAGCCGTCGCCGGGCCACCATCTCCGCCGAAGTGGCTTCGGCCAACCGCCGTGCTGATCGTGCCGTCGGGTGCCACCAGGCGAACATGGTTCTCCTCACTGATATAAAGGTCCCCGCCTGGGTCCAGGGCAAGCCCAAAAGGCCGGCTCAGCTGCGCAGACACGGCCGGACCACCGTCGCCAGCCACACCCAATTGGCCAGTGCCCACCATCGTACTGATCTGGCCGGAAGGAGAAATGGCGCGTACGCGTTGACCAGCAGAATCCGCAATGAAGATATTTCCCGCCGCATCGACGGCGATGTCGGCTGGCTGCGATAGTCGCGCTGACATAGCTGCGCCGCCATCACCGCCGAAGCCGGCCACGGCACCGCCGGCGATGGTACTGATCGTGCCATCCGGGCTGACCATTCGAAGCCGGCTGCCCTCGGCTATGAGCAAATCACCACTGTTGTCAAACGCCAATCCCAGAGGGGAACTGATTTGCGCCAGCGTGGCTGGCCCTCCATCGCCGCTGTATCCGGCCTCGCCCGTGCCGGCCAATGTCGTGATTATGCCAGAGGTATTTACCATCCGAACGCGGTTGTTGTTCCAGTCGGCAAGGTAGAGGTTGCCAGCCGTGTCCACGGCCAAGGCGGTGATCTGCGTTAGGAGTGCCGCCGTTGCCATCCCTCCATCGCCGGCGTAGCCGCTCGCCGCCGTGCCTGCAATGGTGCGGATCTTGCCATTGACGCCTACCGCGCGAACATGAATGCCATCGCCGATCAGGAGTTCTCCTTCCGCGCTAAGAGCAAGGCCCACAGGGTTTGCCAACTGGGCCGCTGTTGCGTCGCCGCCGTCGCCTGAAAAGCCTCGAACCCCTGTGCCTGCCACCGTGCTGATGATGCCATCGGCAGTCACTTTGCGAACGCGATAGTTCCCGCCATCCGCGATATACAGATTGCCTTGCGAATCGAAGACCATCTTGCCCGGAGAAAGCAGCAGCGCATCGGAGGCGGCGCCACCGTCACCGAGTGGATAAGATCCCGCAAGAGTATCGATCGTGTAAGAGGCTGTGGCGAAAAAGCCGCCGGGATCGGCGAGCCCAGTCAGATTGAAGGTCGCGACTAGGCTGCCTACAGCAGTGGCTGAAATCACCACCGGACCGGCAGATGGACCGAGCGTCACGATCGTTCTGGCGGTCCCGTCAGCCGCCGTCTGAACGTTGGTGGAACTCAGCGCGGCGGCGCCCGAAAGGACCGCGAACGTGACGGGAACACCGGCCGCAAGGGCCACGGTCTGGCCCACTACTTGCACGACCAGCGGATTCGAAAGACTCGCCCCGACAATTCCGCTCTGATTGTTGCCACCTACGATTTTCACCTGAGATGGGATGTCAAATGCCGTCGCAGTGAATTGCGCGGGGCGGAGGCCGGGGAATGATGCAGTCACGACGACGCTGCCGAGCGTAGTGCCCAGCGTCAAGGTGGAGGAGGCCATGCCGTCCGCTCCAGTTTGAACGACGCCAGGGTTGACAGTTCCGGTGCCGGAGGTCACGGCAAACGTAATGGGGACGCCGGACAAAGCTGCGCCGCCGGGCGCTGTCACTCTCACGGTAAGCGGCTTAGGTAGCGGCTTACCGACCGTGGCGGACTGGCCGTCCCCGGACTCCACTGTGATCAAGCTGTTCACTGGAAGAGACGGCGTGGTGTTGTTTAGAATGACCCACACACCCACTGGTATTCTTGCGCTGGAATACGTGGTCAGAACAAAGTCCAACTTTCCGTCTCCATTGAGGTCGACGCAAGCCACGATGGAACTGAGTGCGTCTGGTAACGGAAATACTTGCGGAGTGCCAAAAGTGCCGTCGCCTCTTCCAGGCAGAACTGCTAACACGGGCGGAACATCGGGTGCATGGGGGTCAGCGCGTATGATCGTGGCCAGATCCAGCTTCCCATCACCGTCGAAATCGCCGGCAAAAAGGGCCAGCGGTTGTGGGCACACGGGGCCGCCTCGCGATGAGACGTTGGAACTGGCCCAAGGCCGGAACGTGCCATCCCCATTTCCCTTCCACGCAATGATGTCGCCGCCCGTTAGAGAGTTGCCGTTAGCAGAAGCTGGGCATCCAACGACCGTGGCCTGCTGGATTGAAGCCACATCCAATTTCCCGTCTCCATCGAAGTCGGCGATCACGATTCCTCCGGTCCACCACGGGCGGCCAACATTGTAGGTGATAGGCGCTTGAAAGGTTCCATCGCCCTTGCCTAGCACCACCGACAAAGCCCCCGTAAGTTCATCCTGCATAACCAGGTCAAGCTTGCCATCACCGTTGATATCGACCGCTTGGATATCGCCAAGATTCGGAAACGGTATCATCGCGCTCTGATAAAAACTTGCGTCCCCTTTGCCGAGAAGAATCGAGATTTCTCCGGTTCCAGAAAAGGTGAGAGTAGTGACGAGCAAGTCGAGAACGCCGTCGGCGTTAAAGTCCGCCAGCAAAAGTGTTCGAGCGCCGTTGATTCCGAGCGAGATGGGGGGGCGGAAGCTGCCATCGGCTTGCCCAAGGAGGACGTAAGGAAAATCAACCTTCGTGCCTTGCGGGGCTGACGCGCAGACGGAAACGATGAGGTCGGGACGACCGTCGCGATTCAAATCGCCAATGGCGAAATCACAAGGTTGATCTGCTATGCCAGACAGAGGCGTGCTCACCGGGGTGCGGAAGGTCCCATCCCCCTTGCCGAGTGAGACCGACAAGCAAGACTGACCCAGGCTCACGATGTCCGGAATGCCATCGCCATTCCAATCGAAGACGCGGGGTCCTAGCCCGTAAGGCCCTGACACACAAGTTCCCAATTGAACACTAGGTTGCGGTGTGTTGAGCGCGATCGCGCCCGGCACCGGAGGCAGGGGAGCCAGCGCTGTCGCTCCAAACTGAGCGGCAGGCAATCCCGTAACTTTGGCGGTCACCGTCACCGGCCCGAGTGTGTTACCTAATATCAACTTGGTCTGTGCCGCGCCGTCTGGCCCGGAGAGCGCGGTAGGGTCAATGAGAGTGCCGGTGCCTGAAGTGATCGAGAAGTTAACGGTCGCGCCCTGAACACCCAACCCGTCCGCGGCGGTCACCTTCACGACGAGCGGCTTGGCGAGTTGGGCCTGAATGGCTCCGCTTTGCCCGTCACCTGCAGCAATCCTCAGACTTTGCGGTGAGATTGGTTCACAGGACGTGACGAACTCAAGAACTTCGCGGGTCGACGCTGCGACTCCCACGATCTGCCCTCGTGAATTTATGCCGTATGGATTCACGCCTGTATAGCCGGCAGCCGGGATGGTAATCATTTGGCCACTGGAAAATAAGAGCCCTGTACTGTTCGGATAGTTTCCCGTATCCATCCAGCCCACGATGTCACCAGCATCATTGATGCCTGTAGCCCGGAGGTCGTTCGGGTATGAGGCTCCCCTCATTACCGTCGTAATTTTGCCATCAGGCTGCACGACCACAATGTCATATCCATACATGGCCAGGATTTGACCCTTATTATTGATTCCTACGGCCTGGTTAACAAAACACGTATAGGAGTCGGAACAAGTGGCCGGGAAGAGCGTCGTGAATTTAGTAGCCTGATACTCGAAGGCGTGGGTCGAGGTGTCGCTGTAGTAGCCAACTAAGACTCCTCCGTCGTTTATGCCTGTTAAGTACGTCTTGGCAGCTCCAGGATAATCAATGACTGTGATCTTTCCGGCACTCCATAAGAAGCCGTGGGTGCCCTTGGCATCCGAAAAGGTTCCGACGGTATCTCCCAAGTTATTGATTCCGGCGAACGAGGTTGAAGATGCCCCGGGGGCCGCGAATCTGGTAATCTCGCCGCCACTCAGGACGCATGCTATGTTGTTGCAACTGCCCACAACCTGCCCGGCATTATTAATTCCAGTCGCGGTGAAGTAGTCATTTAACCACCAAACTGGCTGCGGAAGAGGCGTGAGTGCGAAACTACAAGACGGTGCGCCAAGCAACGGAGCGATCGGTAGATTCGCGATCATGGCCCTAAACGCCCATCGGCGCAATGGACCAATAATCCGCGAAATCATGGCGATCATGATAACAGAAGCTCCACGAGTTACATCCCGCGGCGAGCTTCCCGAATTATCGCTGGTAGAGTTTTTGGGAGCAGGTCAACGGCAAGATCGCATGGTCTCGGGGCTGTTCTTCGGACTAGCGTTCGGCACCGCCCGAATCGGCGCGGCGCTCTTCGGCCGACCATCACATCTACTCACACGGAATCTGCGCAGCCAAATCAACCACTTGGCTCCCAAATCCGCCATCGCCCCTGCATCGCCGAGCTAGAATGGAAAAAAGCGGTGCAACTATGCCAGCAGCGCATGCCAACGAACCCCAGCTTCCCAGCATCCGTTCTTCCTTCCGCCGCATCGGCCGCCGCCGAGAAAATGTAAAATTACAAAACGAACCCAATCCCAAAAGCGTGCACTTCCGGACCTCCTGCACCCGCACCGCAATCATCGCCGGCCTCTGCTGCTCAGCCCTAGCTCTCGCGCAAAATCCAGACGCGCCCGCCCGACAGACCGCCTCATCTCCCGCGCCCTCCGCCGGCGTCTACCGCTTCCGCACCGTCAGCATCATGGACGACCCTCGGCACATCGGCGGAGAGGCGTATCGTATCCTCGCACCGGCTGACTGGCGCGTGGAGGGAGGCATCACCTGGAAAAACGCCGCGTCTGATCCCGCCGCCCCGTGGGTAAAGCTGATGGGCCCGGCCAAGCAGGAGATCGGAGTGCTGCCGCCCATCGCGTTTATCTGGAATCCGCGCATGTTCGGGCAGTTTTTCCGGCCGGGCTCGTTTTACTCTGGCACCGAAGTGCAGCCCCCGCTGCTCGATCCGGTGCAATGCATCAAGACCATCATCATCCCGCGCTACCGCCGCAATCTGCTCAGCGCCAACGTCGTCAGGCAGGAACCGCTGCCCGAACTGGCGGCGGCCGGCCGCGAGAAGTATCCGCAGCCGGAGTATCGCAACGCGGTCTTTCAGGCCGGCAAGATGCGTTTCGAATATCTCGAAAACGGCGTCGAGATGGAAGAAGATGTGTACGTGCTCACCGCGGCGGTGCAGTTCCCGGTCGGCCCGACGGTCTCGACCATGTGGGCGCCGGATGAGATCCGCTATTCGAAAGCGCCCAAAGGCATGCTGGACGCCCAGGTTCCGCTGTTCCAGACGGCCCTGTTCTCGCTGCGCCCCAATCTGAAGTGGTGGGCCGCCCTGCAGCAGGTGTCCCAGGAATTGGCGCGCCTGCAGATGCAAGCCAGCAATGCCGCCGTCTCGCAAGCGATGCAGCGGCAGATGGCCGCGGCCGACCGCACCCTCGAGCTCAGCCAGCACATCGCCAAGAACAACGGTCAGATCAGCGACTCGATCATGAAGGGCTATCAGAACCGCCAGGCCACCATGGATCGCGTCAATGCGCGCTGGGATCGGACCATCCGCGGCGTCGAGGTCTACCGCAATGCCGGCACGGGCGACAATGTCGAGTTGCCGTCCGGCTACAACTCGGCTTGGCGAAACCAGAGCGGCGAGTACCTGGTGACCGGCAGCGTGAACTACGATCCCAATTCGGCTTCGAACGGGTCGTGGACGCGGCTCGAGAAAATCAATCCGTAGCGCTAACGTTCCCGCGGAAAACTCCGATATGCTGTAGGTGCGGTCTCATTACCGGATACTTTGGGGAGGTCCTTTGAAACTCGCTGCTTCAATCAGTTTTTTTGCTATGGCTGGCTGCATCCTGTGGGCGGTTGAGCCGCTCAACGTCAGGCTCGGGCAATGGGAGACTTCCATGACTATGGCGACTACGGGCATGCCGCCGATTCCGCAGGAAGTCTTGGACAAAATGACGCCGGAACAGCGCGCGATCATGGAGCAGCGCATGAAGGGAACCGGGACCCCGCGAACCACCGTTACAAAGTCCTGCCTGAAAAAGGAAGATCTGGATAAGGCCATGACGTTCGGCGCGGACGACAAAGAGTGCACCCGGACCATCGTCACCTCGACCGCGAGCAAACAGGAAGTTCACATCGAGTGCAACCGTGGCGGCGGCAAACAGAGCGGGACCATTCGCATTGAAGCGAGCGGCTCAGAGAGCGTCAAGGGCGCCGTGCAGATGACCATGACCAGCGGCGGGCGCACCATGAACATCAGCAATACCTTCAGCTCGAAGTGGCTGGGGCCCGTGTGCAGCGAAAAGGAATCGAAGTAGCCTAGCGGCGGCCTTTACGGCCGCACCGGTTCCGGCACCGCCGCGCCGTCCGCTCTCGGATCGGACGCCGCGAAATTGGTCCCGGTTTTCGAGTCGTGCAGGATGGCCTGGCCGCGGCCCATCGGCTCGACGTATTCCCGCCGGATTTGAATGATGTGGCCGCGCTCGGAGAGCTGCTGCAAGGTCTGCGCCGGCACGCGCGATTCAATCGCAACCTCGCAGCCAAAGGCATTGCCCTTGGCGAAACGAGGCGCTTCCAGCGCCGCCTGTAAATTCATGCCGTAGTCGACGAAATTGGAGACAAACTGCGCGTGCGCCAGCGGCTGCACCGCGCCGCCCATGATGCCGAAGCCGACATGCTGATCGCCTTTTTCCATGAAGGCGGGAATGATGGTGTGGAACGGCCGCTTCCCACCGGCCAGCACGTTGGGATGATGCGGCTCGAGCGTAAATCCTCCCCCGCGATTCTGTAATTCGAAGCCCATGCCCTCCACCGTGACCTTGGAGCCGAACGAACTATAGATGCTTTGAATCCAGCTCGCGATGTTGCCCTCGCGATCCACTACCGTGAGGTAGGTGGTGTTGCTCCCGATCGGGTCGCCATTTTCCACTTTGCAGTTGGCGCGGTTCGGATCAATCAGCGCGGCCCGCTTGCGCGCGTACTCCTTCGAAAGAAGCTGCGCGGTGGGCACGTCGTAGGTGCGAGGGTCGGCGTCGTAGCGATGGATGTCGGAATAGGCCAGCTTCATCGCTTCGATGCGTTTGTGAATTTCGACCGGACTGAACGGCCCCAGCGCGCTGGGCGGCTTGGTCTCCATGATGTTGAGCATTTCGAGCGCGGCCATGCCCTGGCCGTTGGGCGGAAGCTCATAGACGCGCCAGCCGCGATAGTCGATGGAGAGCGGCTGAACCCATTCCGGCTGAAAGGACGCCAGGTCCTCGGCCGTCATCGTGCCGCCCAGATGCTGGGAGGTCTTGAGAATGGCTTTTGCGATGTCGCCCTTGTAAAACGCTTCCGGCCCTTCGTCGGCGATGAGGCGCAAGGCGTGGCCGACGTCCGGGTCGCGGAAGATTTGGCCGGTTTTGGGCGGCTTCCCGCCGGGCAGGAAAACGCGCGCCGATTCGTCGTTGCCCTTGAGGCCGCGGATGACGCCTGGACTGTTCCAAACTTCCGCGATGCCCTCGTGGACCGGGTAGCCTTGCTCGGCAAACGCGATTGCGGACTGGAACAGATCCTTCCACGGCAGCTTGCCGAAACGTTCGTGGATCTGGTACCAACCTTGGACCGCGCCAGGCACCGTCACGCTGTGGATGCCGTCCTGCGGCATGCGCTTGACGCCTT
>DASQHA010000058.1:0-7677 GCA_035632335.1 Terriglobales bacterium | reverse complement strand
CGGGGTCCGGAAAATCGGTTACCTCCCTGGCTCTGATGCGCTTGCTTCCTCCGCACGCGCGCACCCGTGGCGAGATTCAATTTTCCGATGGCAGCGAGGTGCGCGACCTGCTGCAGCTGCCTGATGTGGCCATGCGTCCCTTGCGTGGTTCTCAAATCGCCATGATTTTTCAGGAACCCATGACCGCCCTGAACCCGGTGATGCGAGTGGGCGATCAGATTGCCGAGGCCGTCCTGGCCCACCATCCAGTTGGGAAAAACGAAGCCTGGAAGCGGGCGGTGGTTGCCATGAACGAGGTTGGCATCGCCGATTCCGAGCGTCGCGCGCGCGATTATCCGCACCAGCTTTCAGGTGGGATGCGGCAGCGCGTGATGATCGCCATGGCCATCGTCAACCGTCCCCGGATGCTGATCGCCGACGAGCCCACCACTGCGCTCGATGTCACCATCCAGGCGCAGATTCTTGAACTGCTGGCCGAGCTACGGTCGAAGTTTGGCCTGACCATGCTGTTCATATCACACGATCTGGCTGTAGTTTCGCAGGTTGCCGGCCGGGTCGCCGTAATGTATGCCGGCAACCTGGTGGAGTTAGGGTCGAAGCGCGATATCTTTGAGGCCCCGGCGCATCCCTACACTCGCGGCTTGCTCAAGGCCGTGCCCACATTGAAGACGGACCGCAACCAGCCCCTCGAAACCATCGAAGGCACCGTGCCCCCACTGCATTCCGTTCCTCCCGGATGCCCGTTTGAGCCGCGCTGCGAGTTCCGGATCGAAGAATGCGCCCGCAGCTTGCCCGACCTGGTGGAAGTCTCTGCCGGTCATTGGGCCAGATGTCCCGTAGTAAATGTGTAAGCACGTGTGGGGCGGGCGCCCTCGCCCGCCGCTTTTGACTTTGAGGCCATCACGGTGTCTTCGTTGCAGCTAGTCTCCGAACCGGGTCAAGATCAAAGGCGGCGGACAAGAGTGTCCGCCCCACACGGACGGTTTTCAGCACACAGCCTTGACCTACAGGTCTATAATCCCCAGTTTGTCCGGTGATCTGTGCGCATTCTTCTTATAAGCGACATCCATAGCAACCTGGAGGCCCTGGAAGCGTGTCTGGCCGCCGCCCCCGCATACGACATGGTCGTCAACCTCGGGGACGTGGTCGGCTACGGCGCCAGCCCGAACGAAGTGATCGAGCGCTCGCGCGGCCTGGGTCACATCTTCGTGCGTGGCAACCATGACAAGGCGGCCAGCGGCGCGATGGACCTCAGGGACTTCAATCCCATCGCCGGCCTGGCCGCGCTTTGGACCCGCGATCAACTCACTCCCCAAAACCTGAAATGGCTGCAGGGGTTGCCCCACGGCCCGATCCAGACCGGAGAGCTGCCCGCCATCCAGTTTGTCCACGGTTCTCCGGTGGATGAAGACGAGTATGTCGTGACCTTGCGCGACGCCATTGAGCCTCTGCTCACTTCGTCCACGCCGCTGACATTTTTCGGGCATACCCACCTGCAGGGAAGCTTCTGTACCAACACCGTGGCCAGCGACTACTATCGTCCGCAATACAACACCGTGGGACAGAGCGAGACGACGGAGTTTCCTCTCAAAGAGAACATGAAGTACATGGTCAATCCCGGTTCGGTCGGACAACCCCGCGACGGAGACTGGCGGGCCGCCTTCGCCGTGTTCGATTCCGACGCCCGCATCGTGACTTTCTGCCGCGTCCCTTACAACCTGAAGCAGGCGCAAGACCGCATCATGGCCGCCAACCTGCCCCAACGACTGGCCACCCGCCTGGCCGCCGGAAGATAACCAGTAGTTTGGGGCGGACACTCCTGTCCGCCGCCTTTGACGTTGATTTTCCCCGCCGGGAACTGCCGGGAAGCCCCGGTGGGCCATAGGAATAAAGTCGACCTGGCTCAACTTCAAAGATCAGATCGAGGCCGAGTCAAAGACAAGATCAAAAGCGGCGGACAAGAGTGTCCGCCCCACACCCGCTTGCAGATGTAAACTTTCGCCATGCCTTCATATCCATCGCGCAGCCTGTTTTCCTCGCAGCACGCCAAGGCTCCCGAACACTATCTGGTTGCTCACAGTGACGGCGGCGCTCGCGGCAATCCCGGTCCGGCGGGCTACGGCGTTGTGATTCAGGACCAGGCCGGACGAAAAGTTGCCGCGCTCAGCCAGTACCTGGGCCATCAGACCAACAACTTTGCGGAATATCAGGGCTTGATTGCGGCCCTGGAGTACGCCATCGAGCACGGACCGAAAGCGCTCAGGCTGATCAGCGATTCCGAACTCCTGGTACGGCAAATCAAGGGCGTCTATAAAGTGAAGAACGCGACCCTGCAGGAACTTCACGGCCGCGCCCGGGAATTGATTGCGCAGTTGGACTGGTTCTCCATCGATCACGCCCTGCGCGAGCACAACCGCGAAGCCGACGACCTGGCGAACCAGGCCATGGACAAGGGCACCGGCCGAACCCGGGCCACAACTGGCGGGGTCGCGGTCGACCCGCCCGCGCCCACCAAACCCGAACCACAAGAGTATGAAGGCATCGTGCAAGACGGAATCATCAAGCTGAACGGCCGCCTGCCCGAGGGAACACGAGTACAGGTGAGGATAAAAAAATAGACTGTAGTTAGGCCGCGAAGGTGGAAAAAGTGGGTACTAGGCGCGGCCTTTTTTGGCGGCGGCCGCCGCTCCCGCTTTTTCCCAAGGACGCTTTGGACGCTCGGCCGCGGGCTTGTCTCGGTCCTTGATGCGGTCGTAGTGATACGACTCGCTCACCGTGCCCAGCGATTCGTTGTACAGCACGGGCAATCCCAGGCCTTCCTTTAATTCTTCAGTAAATTGCTGCAGCGCTTTCAGGTGATCTGCGGTCGCCGGAACTTCCGTCTTGGCGGTCTTCAGAAACTGCTGGTAGCCGTGATTCACTAGCTTGGAAATCTCGCTGCCGATCAGGTATCCCGGGAAAGCAAAGATTTTCACGCCGTCCTCGCCGTCCTTCTGAATGGCGGCAGACACGTTGTATTTTCTGAGGAACACACGCCCCTGCATGCCCGGCGCCTCGATCAGGTCGAAGCCGTGCTCGCGCAGCCAACTCAGGGCTTCCTCGTAACTTCGCTGCTCTACCTTGGTGGACATTCGATTTGGTTTCCAGTCCCTTAAAATCTCTTTCCTTCAGTTCGCTCTATGCCATCAGATGCCAATTTGCGGAAAAGAGTTCATTTCCGCACCCTGGTTGCATCAAAGCAGCCTCTTTTATAATCCAATCAACCGTTACGAGACCGTTAATTCCAGTTCGCGGTACGTTACGATAGTCACGCCCTTGACCCGGATTATGCAGCCACTCTCAACGAAACGGACGGAAGTGCCTGATTCGCCGGCTCCTGCGCCTGCAGAATCCGCGGGGAAGCCGCTGGGCAGGCGCAGCCTCGAACTCATCGGCAACACTCCGCTGCTGCGCCTGGAGCGCATCACGCGCGACTTGCCCGGAATCGATTTGCTGGGCAAAGCCGAGTGGTACAACCCCGGCGGATCGGTAAAAGATCGCGCCGCCTCGAACATCGTCGCCCAGGGCCGGGCCAGCGGAAAATTCGGGCCGGGCAAGACCCTGCTCGATTCCACCAGCGGAAACACCGGCATCGCCTACGCCATGATCGCCGCCGCCCAGGGCTTCCCGGTTACGCTGTGCATGCCGGAAAATGTTTCCCTGGAGCGCAAGCGCATCCTGCATGCCTACGGCGCCAACATTATTTACACCGACCCGGCGGACGGATCCGACGGCGCGATCCGCGCCGCCCGTGAACTCTTCGCCCAGGAGCCCGGCAAATATTTTTATGCCGACCAGTATTCCAACGACGCCAACTGGCAGGCCCACTACCATGGCACAGCCAACGAAATCTGGCAACAGACGGAAGGCCGCGTCACCCATTTCGTTTCCATGATGGGAACCAGCGGCACCTTCGTCGGCACCACCCGACGGCTGAAAGAACTGAATCCGGCGATTCGCTGCATCTCGCTGCAGCCCGACTCCCCATTCCACGGCATCGAAGGCGCCAAGCACATGGCCAGCGCCATCGTCCCCAAAATTTACGACGCCGCGCTGGCAGATGAGGACATCGAAATCTCAACCGAAGAAGCCTACAGCATGGCCAAGCGGCTGGCCCGCGAAGAAGGATTGCTGGTGGGAATTTCCGCGGCCGCCGCAGTGGTCGGCTGCCTGCAAGTGGCGCGCCAGCTGGGCAAAAGCGAGCCCGCAGTGTTCGTGACGATCTTGTGCGATTCCGGCGACAAATATCTGAGCGAGCGCTTCTGGGAAGAAGGCTGAAAGTTGACTGAGAACTTCAAACTGACAACCGGGAACTGGTTTTTATTTATCAAGAGCGGCTCGAGCTAAAAAATCCTGGGTTTTATCCAAGCCTTCATGTCTCCGCAGTATTGAGTTCTTGATGCTGAATATCCGTCGCAAAGAATACGAAGCTCTCAGGCAGCATGGCGAGGAAACGTATCCCCATGAGTGCTGCGGCGTGCTGCTCGGCCAGGTGAATGAGAACGGCGCGCGTACCGTGACGTCAGTTGCCCGCGCTGGCAATACCCGCACCGATTCCGCCCACAACCGCTACAACATCGACCCCAGGGACCTGATCCGCATCCAGCGCGAGGGACGCGACCGCGGTGAAGACATCATCGGTTTCTATCATTCCCACCCGGACCATCCCGCGCAGTGGTCGCCGACCGATCTGGCCGAGGCCCACTGGTTTGGCTGCTCCTACGTCATCACCAGCGTGGAGAAGGGAAGGTCGGCGCTGACCAACTCATTCGAACTGACCGGCAGCGACGAGGACGACAAGAAACTGGTCCGTGAAAAGATCGAAGTAAGTTGAGCGGATTTGTTTTGTGTGGGGCGGGCGCACTCGCCCGCCGCTTTTGACTCTGATCTCCAGGGGGCAGAATCTAAGCCGCTTACTGGCTAGTCATTGGGAATCCAATCGCTTTCCGAACAGAAAATCCAAATCAAAGGCGGGCGAGGGCGCCCGCCCCACACACCCCAAACACACACCCTGAATCTCATGGCGTGCCTGTGGCATCATGTATAGCCTATGCCCAAGATCCACATCCCCACTCCCCTGCGGCAGTATGCCGGCAAGCAGCCTGCGGTTGAGGTCAAGGCCGGTACCATCGGCGCCGCGCTTTCCGATCTCGTGGGTCAGCATCCCGACCTGCGCCGCCATCTCTATACCGACGAAGGGAAGCTGCGTGCCTTTGTGAATGTGTACCTTAACGACGAGGATGTTCGCTATCTGCAGAAGGAAGCCACGGCGGTCAAGGACGGTGATAGTATTTCCATTGTGCCTTCCATCGCCGGAGGCAGATGAGATTGCAGCTTGCTGATTTTTGATTGTTGAATGGAAAACAGCCCCAATTCGCAGTGTCCAGGTTGTTGTCGCCCTTCCTGTCTGTAGTCTGTTTCGATCAATCAGAAATCTGAAATCTTGAATTGAGGTTTTCATGGCCACCACACTTGAAGTCAAACCCGAAGCAGCCACCCTCAGCAACGACGAGATCCTGCGTTACTCGCGGCACCTGATCATGCCCGAGGTCGGCATGGCAGGGCAGCTCAAGCTGAAGGCGGCGCGAGTGCTGTGTATCGGCGCGGGCGGCCTGGGGTCGCCGCTGGCTTTGTACCTGGGCGCAGCCGGTGTTGGCACCCTCGGCATCGTGGACTTCGATGTTGTGGACTACACCAACCTGCAGCGCCAGATCATCCACTCCACCTCCGACGTGGGACGCAAGAAGCTGGATTCGGCGGCCGAAAAGCTCAAAGCCATCAACCCGTTCCTGAATATCCGGAAGTTCGACACCCGGCTCTCCAGCGAGAATGCGCTGGAACTGTTTCGTGAGTTCGACATCATCGCCGACGGCACCGACAACTTTCCCACCCGCTATCTGGTGAATGACGCCTGCGTGCTTACCGGCAAGCCTAACGTCTACGGTTCGATTTTCCGCTTCGAAGGCCAAGCCAGCGTTTTCGCGACCAAGGAAGGCCCGTGCTACCGCTGCCTCTACCCCGAACCGCCGCCGCCCGGACTGGTGCCTTCCTGCGCCGAGGGCGGAGTGCTTGGAATCCTGCCCGGCCTCGTCGGCGTCATGCAGGCGACGGAAGTCATCAAGCTGATTCTGGGTAAAGGCGAATCCCTGATTGGACGCCTGCTGTTGATCGATGCGCTGGACATGAAATTCCGCGAGCTCAAGCTGCGCAAGAATCCCGATTGCCCGGCCTGCGGAACTCATCCCACGATCACCCGTTTGATCGACTACAACGAGTTCTGCGGAATTCGCGGCGAGGAGAAGCCCATCGAGGTCTCAACCGCCGACATTCAGGTCGAAGAACTCAAGAAACGGCTGGACGCCGGCGAAAACCTCTTCGTGCTCGACGTGCGCGAGCCCCACGAATACCAGATCTGCAACATCGGCGGCCATCTGATTCCCCTGGGCGACTTGCCGAAACGCGTGAACGAACTGGATTCCAGCCAGGAGATCGTGGCCCACTGCCGTTCGGGTGTGCGCAGCGCCAAGGCGGTCGATTTTCTCCGCCAGGCCGGATTCAAGAAAGTGCACAACCTGGCCGGCGGAATCCTGGCCTGGGCCGACCGGGTCGATCCCAAGATGCCCAAGTACTGAAAAGCGGTCGTTAGTCGTCAGGAGGGAGCGTAAAGGTGCGCTCCCCTTTCTGCTGCGCCCAAATTGGTCGCGGGATAACTCTTAGGATTCCCGGAAGATCTAAATCCTTGTACTTGTCCTCGCTCCCTTCATAATGACCGGGTTCTCCTTCCCCCGAGGGAGCTTCCATGCGGATCTTTCTGAAAGCCATGAAGGTCGTGGCCCTGGTGTGCTCGTTCGCCATCTCCCTGTGTGCATTTGCATCCGGTGGCGCCGGCGCTCCGAACTCAGACCCCGTATACCAGCAGCTTCGCAACATCACCTTGAGCGGCGAAGCCGTAGCGGTCACTGATCTGACGCTCAAACGGGATGCCGCCAACTTTCACCTGCATTCCGGCACCATGTGTTTCGTCGCGCCGGTACAAGGAAAGGTTACGGGAGCGGTTTTCATCGGGGAAGGCAACATGGTTCTCAATCCCCCGCTGGCGGTCGAGCGTTCGAGCCTGAAACTGCTGACGCGGGAGGATGAATTCGCGGAGCATTTCAACAAGCTCGTGCTGCGTTTCACTGACGGCAGCTATGAAGAGATCAAACGGGCTGGGGCTGCGGCCTCGGAAGGCTGCGATGCGGGACCGCTGCGGGACACGCAGAACGCCCTGCGCCACGACCGCATGCTCAAGTACAACCTCGACGCGCGCATTCTCCAGGATGTGATGAGCCCGGAGCCAGGCGGCTTGTTTGTGGCCTTCATCCACGGCAAAAAGTACAACGACAAGGAAATTTTCGCCAGCGACCCGCATGGCGCGCCGCCGCTGATCATGCCGGTGGCTCCGGAAGAGGTGGAACTGATCACCTACGACGAAAACCGGATTGGGGTGTGGGCATCGTTTCATTACTCCAGCGAGTACACCAACGGAGTCGCCACTGGCTCACAGAAAAATGGCGTCATCCACATCGAGCACCAGGAACTCGACACCACCATCGAGAAGAACGCCAATCTCTGGGGCAAGGCCACGACCGGCTTTGT
>DASQHA010000057.1:0-2244 GCA_035632335.1 Terriglobales bacterium | reverse complement strand
CCGCGGATTTTGACCTGCTGCCGCACACGCGGGCGAGGGCGCCCGCGCCACACATTCGAAGTCAGCGGTTGGCTTCGACCAGCTCCAACAGCACTCCCCCCGCGCTCGAAGGATGCACAAATACGTAGCGATGCCCGCCCGCCCCGGTCCTGATTCCGTCTGAAACCAGCCGCACACCCTCCTTCTTCAGCCGCGCCACGGCGGCCTCCAGGTCGGGCACACGCAGCGAGACGTGGTGCAGGCCCTCGCCCCGCCTGGCGATAAATTTCGCGATGACGGAATCCTCCGAGGTGGGCTCCAGCAGCTCAATCCGGCTTTCTCCGAGCGGCACCATCACCACCCGCACCTGTTCGGCTTCGACCACTTCTTCCGGAGAAACGCTCAGCCCGAGCTTCTCGTAGATGCTCTTGGCGGCGGCCAGCGACTTTACTGCCACGCCCAGGTGATCAATGGTGAACATCAACGAATCTCCGTGTCAATGTGGGCGCGAGCGTCCCGCTCGTGCAGACGGGCGGGACGCCCGTCCTCCATTTACTTCTTCCCCACCGTGTTCACAATCTCCTCCACCAGAGAATACGGATCGCGTTTGTGCTCGGCCACTTCAGCGGCGTAGCGAGCCACGGCGCCATTCCCCAATTGCTGGCGCGCTCGATCCAGCAAAGCGTCGCGCAGCATCTCGATCAGGCGATTCTGCCAGTTTTCCACCTGGTGCCGCAGGACCAGATTCTCCTTCTGCAGGTACGCCTCATAGTCGCGAATGGCCGCGGCCAGTTCGGCAACGCCGGCGCCTTCGCTGGCCACGGTTTTCACGATCGGCGGAGTCCAGCTGTCGCTGCGGACATCCAGAGACTGCAGAGCGCGGATTTCGCGTTCCACGCGTTCCGCGCCTTCATAGTCGCTCTTGTTGATGACGAAAATGTCGGCGATCTCCATGATGCCGGCCTTGATCGTCTGCACATCGTCGCCCATGCCCGGGACCAGAATGACAATTGTGATATCAGCCAGGCGCACGATGTCCACTTCATCCTGGCCGACGCCGACGGTTTCGATCATAACCAGGTCGCGTCCCGAGGCGTCGAGCACGGTGGCCACATCCGCCGTAGTGCGTGCCAGGCCGCCCAGCGAACCGCGCGTCGCCATGCTGCGAATGTAAATTCCAGGATCGGAAAAATGGTCCTGCATGCGAATGCGGTCGCCCAGAATCGCGCCGCCGCTGTAGGGACTGGTGGGATCGACCGCGATGATGCCTACCGTCTGATCTTCCTTGCGGTAGTGGCGGGCAAGCTGGTCCACCAGCGTGCTCTTGCCCGCGCCCGGCGGGCCGGTCAGTCCAAGAATTCGCGCATGTCCGCTGTGAGGAAACAACGCCTTGAGAAGTTCAGACCAGCCGGGTGTACGGTTTTCGACCATGCTGATGGCGCGCGAGAGCACACGCGCGTCGCCGGCACGCAACTGCTCGATCACAGAATAGAGAGTATTCAAGCCCATCAGTCTAAAGCAGACTTGTAGAAACAATAACAGAGGAATTATGCCGGGAACTATGAGGGTTGGGAGCGGTAGGAGGTACGGCTATAGCGGTACGCCATCCGGGCCGAGCTTCAGAATTTTACGGGCGAGTTGTCCGAGAAACGGATACTCTGCCCACTCGCCGCGGCCTGCTTTGACGCCGTAGACGATTCCCGCCAGGAGCACGACCACGCCCATTCCCATCCACGAGAGCCAGAGGACGGGCATCAAGAGATAGAATTCAGGCGGGAGCGCGTTGCTTCTTTCCGGAGAGAACACAGCGGCCAGCACGAAAACACCGAAGGCCAAAACCAGGCAGGCGATTATGGTGAGCACGTAGACGGCTTGCAGCAGAAGCGCCTGCAATGCGTGAAAAGAAACAAACTTCGAATCTCTCTTAATCAGGAAGATCGCCAGAGGAGCGATCCACCACAGCATGATCTGCAACATGTGGGCCAGGAGCGCGATCGTGCGCTCATCCTGGTTTGGCCCGGTGACTGCGGGATGAATGGGTTCGACCGTGAATCCTCTTTTTGGCTAATCCTTCAGCAACTGCCGCGCAATCACCAGCCGCTGGATTTCGCTGGTGCCCTCGCCGATGGTGCACAGCTTCACATCGCGATAGAACTTTTCCGCCGGGTAGTCTTTGATGAAGCCGTACCCGCCGTGGATCTGCACCCCTTCGTTGGCGCAGCGGACCGCCACCTCGCTAGCGTAGAGCTTGGCCATGGACGATTC